>NZ_JBEXWK010000004.1:0-426411 GCF_040629815.1 Streptomyces sp. NPDC005878 | reverse complement strand
GGAAGGTCTCCTACGGGCACTTTTCGACGGTGCGAAGGTGCTCGATTCACCCCAAGGTGGTGGTTCCCCGGTTCCCTTGCGGAATTCGGCGCCGCCGCCTAGCGCTGCGGCGACAGGCCCCAGACGTGCTTCGGTGTGACGATCTTCGTGATCGCCGAGCCGAGGACCGTGCTCGGCTCCTGGCCCTGGTAGAGGATGTCCGTGTTGAGCAGGGCCACCAGCGTCGCCTTCAGCTCCGGCAGGTAGATGGTCAGGCTCTCGTACCCCGGCAGTGAGCCGTTGTGACCGGTCCAGCCGTTGACGTTGACGATGCCGAGCCCGTAGCCCGCGCCGGGGGTGCCGGTGGGGAGCACCTTGAGACGCTCGGCCTGGGTGGCGGGCGAGAGCAGGGTGCCGGTGGCGAGGTCCCTGGCCCAGTGCTTGAGGTCGTGCAGGTCGGAGATCATCGCCCCGGCCGACCAGGCCCAGCTCGGATTCCAGTGCGTGCTGTCCGCGACCTTGCCGGTGAGCGTCTGGTTGGTATAGCCGTGGGCGTGCGGGCGGGGGAACTCCGCCGCCTTCGGGAAGAGCGTGTCGTCGAGGTGGCTGGGCCGCAGGACCCGGTGCTCGATGACGTCCCGTACGCTCCGGCCGGTCACCTTCTCGATCACCAGGCCGAGCAGGATGTAGTTGCTGTTCGAGTACTGGAACTTGGCGCCCGGCGCGAACACGTTGGGGTGCTTGAACCCGTAGGCCAGCAGCTCCCTCGGGGTGAAGACGCGCTGGGGGTCGCTGAGGAGGTCGTGGACGAAGGAGTCGTCCGCGGAGTACGGGAAGAGACCGCTGCGCATGTCCAGCAGATCGCGCAGACGGATGCGGTGGCCGTTCGGGACGCCCTTCACGTACTTGGCGATCGGGTCGTCGAGCCGGACACGGCCGTCGTCGACGAGTTCGAGGACCGCGGTGGCGGTGAACGTCTTCGTCTCGCTGCCGATGCGGATCCGCATGTCGTCGGTCATGGGCGCGCCGGTGCGCTTGTCGGCGACGCCGAACGCGCGGACGTAGCTGCCCTTCCCCGGCATCCACAGGCCGACCTGGACCCCGGGGATGCCCGCCTTCCTCATGACGTCCCGCACCGCCTTGTCGAGCCTGGCCCGCAGCCGCGGGTCCAGCTCGTGACGGGGGTACAGATAGTCGTCTCCGCCCCCCTGGGAGGGGGCGGCGGGCGGGGCCGCCTGGGCCGGGGCGAACGCCGCCGGCAGCAGCCCGCCGAGGGTGAGCGCCGCCGCGGCGAGCCCCAGGACCGCCTTCGACCGGCGGGACGGGGAGGGTCTTCTCATGGTCGGGCCTCTCTCATCTTCGGTTCGTCTGCTTCGGTTCGTCTGCCGAGCAGATCGTGCGCGACGGGAGGCACGCGTCCGCGCTCGGCGGGCGGGGGATCCGGGTGAATCACCTGCGATCCACCCGATCGGCCCTCATACGTGCCGGTGGTGGTGGCATGGGAACCGGCGGACCCATCGGTCGTGCCGATGGCGGCGGCACCGGATACCGGCGAGCACTCATCCGTCTTGATGAGCGGGTCCACCCGGACGGGTCATCCTCACCGGCTTCCAGACCCGACTCCCCGGCGGCGCCGCTACGTTGGCGCTCCCCTCTTCGGTCCCCGGAGTCGCCATGGAGGCGCCGTGAAAGTCTTCTGGGTGCTCATCACCCTCCTCCTCACCGCGCTCGCGCTCGGCGGGTTCATCAACGCGGTCAAGGACGTGGACAAGGCCGGCCGCCTCGGTGACCTCGCCCTCAGCGCCGCGCTCGCACTGGCGGCCCGGGGCAGCTGGCGGCGCGTCGGCGCGTGACGGGTTCCGCCCGGGGGAGGGGGGACGGGTACATGCTCGGCTCCCGGGGGCGTTGTCAGTGGTGGGTGTCACCATCGGGACATGATGCGATTCGAATGGCGGCCCTTCCTTGAGCGTTGGAGCGCCGAGTGGGCCGATGGCGGGGATACGAGGGACGAGCGGGGGGACGGCGACCGGGAAGCCCGGGCGGCGCGCTGGCTGGGCTTCGCGCCCGCCGGGGAGGAGCGCCTCGTCGCGCTGGAGGAGCGGTTAGGGTGCCCGCTGCCGCCGTCGCTGCGCTCCTTCCTCCAGGTCACCGACGGCTGGCGGCCCGCGGGCACCTCCGTGCGCCGGCTGGCCGGGACCGAGGGGATCGACTGGTGCGCGGACCCGCACGGCGGAGGCGGGACCCGGTCGGATGCCCGGGACACGGATACGGACACGGACACGGAGAAGACCGGGGAGGCCGGCCTCGGGGGCCGCTGCATCCGGCTGACGGCGGAGTCCGAGATGGTGGACGTGCTGCTCGATCCGGACGACGTGGACGAGCGCGGTGAGTGGGCCGTCCATACGTATACGGGCCGGCGTGGAGCGGCTCCCGAGCGGCACGGTTCGTTCAAACACTTCATGGAGGACCTGTACGAGGAGTTCCTCGGCACCGTGGAAGGGGTGAGCTCCGGCTCCGTGTCCGTCAGCCGCTGACCCGGACGCCGGCCACATCGGGGGCGCCGGGGCGGGCCGTGAGCTGCGGCCGGTGTCACTCCTCGCGGCCGCCCCGGTCCCCTCCGGTGCCTCCGGATTCCGCTGGGTAGGGTGGTCGGGACAGCACACCGTGGACCGTAACGAGGAGCAGACGTGAGTGAGCCGGCGTCCATCGCCCTGCAGCAGGAGATCGCCCGGGAGCTCCAGGTCGCCGAGACCTTCGAGGCCGAGCGCGAGATCGAGCGGCGGGTGGCCTTCCTCGCCGAGCGGCTGACCTCGACCGGACTGCGCTCCCTCGTGCTCGGCATCAGCGGCGGCGTCGACTCCACCACCACCGGCCGTCTGTGCCAGCTCGCCGTCGAGCGGGCCCGCGCCGCCGGACACGAGGCGCGCTTCTACGCGATGCGGCTGCCGTACGGCGTCCAGGCCGACGAGCACGACGCGCAGCTCGCGCTCTCCTTCATCCAGCCCGACCACGTACTGACCGTGGACATCAAGCCCGCCAGCGACGCCGCGCTGGAGGCCGCGGTCACCGCCGACGTGAGCTTCCGCGACGACCACCACCAGGACTTCGTCCTTGGCAACATCAAGGCGCGCCAGCGCATGATCGCCCAGTACGCGGTGGCCGGCGCGCACGAGGGCCTGGTCGTCGGCACGGACCACGCCGCCGAGGCGGTCTCCGGCTTCTTCACCAAGTACGGCGACGGCGCTGCCGACCTGGTGCCGCTGACCGGTCTGACCAAGCGCCGGGTGCGTGCCGTCGCGGACGCCCTCGGCGCGCCCGCCGAGCTGGTGTGGAAGGTCCCGACGGCCGACCTGGAGACCCTCGCCCCGGGCAAGGCGGACGAGGACGCGCTCGGTGTCACGTACGACGACATCGACGACTTCCTGGAGGGCAAGCCGGTGGACCAGCGCGCCTTCGACACGATCGTGCGCCGCTACCACCTCACCGAGCACAAGCGCCGGCTGCCGGTCGCCCCGTAACGTTCCCGCCCCCGCGCGGGGTTCTTGGGGCCCGTGCGTAAGTGGGTACGGGAGGGGGCTGCTGGCCGATCAGCCTGTGCAAGGCGTACCCAGTACGCTGACCGGGTGACCAGCCACAAGAGCGTCGACGTGCGTGTCGACGCGATGATCGAGGACCTGCGGACACTCGTCGAAGTCGAGTCTCCTTCACGCGACACCGACGCCCTGACGGCCTCGGCCGCCACCGTCGCGGCCGTCATCGAGAGGCGGCTGGGCGGGAAGGCCGTGCTCGTCGAGAGCGTGGCCGGACCGCATGTCCACTGGTCCGGCGGGGGCGCTCCCCGCGTCCTGATCCTCGGTCACCACGACACGGTGTTTCCGCTGGGCACGCTCGAACGCCGCCCGTTCCGGGTCGAGGACGGCCGCGCGACCGGGCCCGGTGTCTTCGACATGCTCGGCGGTCTGGTGCAGGCGGTTCACGGTCTGGCGGCGCTCGACGACCTGTCGGGCGTGGAGATCCTGGTGACGGCCGACGAGGAGGTGGGCTCCGGCTCCTCGCGGGCGCTGATCGAGGAGCGGGCTCTGGCGTGCGGCGCCGTACTCGTCTTCGAGGGCGCGGCCGACGGCGGCGGGCTGAAGACCGGCCGCAAGGGCTGCGGCACGTTCCGGGTCTCGGTCACGGGCCGGGCCTCGCACGCCGGTCTGGAGCCGGAGGCCGGGGTCAACGCCCTGGTCGAAGCGGCACACCAGGTGCTGGACATCGCCGCGCTCGCCCGCCCGGAGATCGGCACCACGGTCACCCCGACCGTCGCGTCCGCGGGCACCCTGGACAACGTCGTGCCCGCAGGGGCGACCGTCGTCGTCGACGTCCGGGTCGAGTCGGCCGAGGAGAAGGACCGTATCGAAGCGGCTTTCGCGGCGCTGACCCCGCACCTCGACGGGGCGCGGATCGCGGTGGAGGGAGCGGTGGGACGTCCCCCGATGCCCGAGTCGGCGTCCGCCGAACTCTTCGCGCTGGCGCGGGAGTTGCTGCCCGGCGTGGAAGGTGTGGCGGTCGGCGGCGGAAGCGACGGCAACTTCACGGCCGCACTGGGGGTGCCGACACTCGACGGTCTGGGCGCGGTCGGGGGCGGGGCCCACGCCGACCACGAGTACGTCCTGGTCGACGCGATGGCCGAGCGGGCGCGGCTGGTGGCCGGGCTGGTGACGGCTGTGCGGAAGAGGTAGCGCAAGGAGGCGAACCGAGGAGGCGAACCGAGGAGGTGGACGGAAACCTCCCGTCTGCGCCGGAGACCGGCACCTGGCGTTTCGCGCGCGACACCGCGCGGCTCTGGAAGGCACGTTGGCGGCCCCGAGCACCGAAGACGCCGGGGCCGGCGAAAGCCCTGGAGGTATGGCGGCAGGTGAGGAAGACTCCCTGGTCATGGAGTTCTTCTGCTACCACCGCGACCGGCCCGGATCCGTCAAACTGCGCGTCGAACTGCTGGAAGCCCACTGGTCGTACATGGACGGGTTCGAGAAGGAGCTGATCGCCCGGGGGCCGACGTTCGCGGCGGACGGCGAGACGCTCACCGGCAGTGTGCACATCGTCGACCTGCCGGACCCGGCCGCCGCCCGCGCGTTCGCCTTCGACGAGCCCGGCTACCAGGCCGGTGCCTATCGGGACGTGCTGCTGCGCCGGTGGCGCAACCTGCTGGGGCGCACCATGTGGGAGTTCCCGGGCGGCCGGTCCGGTGGTGACCGGTTCCTCGTCCTGGGGCTCGGGGCGGGGGAGCCCGCCGACCTGACCGTCCCGGCGGGCCGGGACGACCTGATCGCGTACGGGCCGCTGCTGGCCGACGACGGCGTGACGTGGGTGGGGACGGCGGCGCTGGTACGGGCCCCGGACGCGGCCGCCGCCCGAACCGTGCTGACCTCCGACCGGTACGACGCCATCGAGGTCCACGACTGGGAGTTCGGGGGAAGGCGGTAGCGGGGAGCGGCGATAGCGAGGGGCGGCGGTAGCGGGGGGCGCGGGAGGCGCGCGGCCGGGCGCGCCGCCACCCCTGGGCCCCTCGGCCCCCGCCCTCAAAGCCCCCTTGCCCCGTCGATCCGCTCGCGCAGCAGGTCGGCGTGGCCGTTGTGACGGGCGTACTCCTCGATCATGTGGATGAGCACCCAGCGCAGCGAGACCCTGCCGCGCCAGGAGTCCTCACCCTCGACGTCGAGATGGGGAGCCCGCCGTACGAAGTCGTCGGCGTACGCGACCTCCTCCCGCCACGCCCGCCAGGCCTCCGCGACCGCCGCCGGGTCGCAGACGGCGAAGTCGAAGTCCCCGTCGGGGGCGTCGTCACCGCAGTAGCGGGGCGGCGCGTCCTGTCCGGCCAGCACACGGCGGAACCAGCGGCGCTCCACCTCTGTGAGGTGGCGGACCAGGCCGAGCAGCGAGAGCGTGGACGGCTCCACGGACCGCGACGACAGTTCCGCTTCCAGTCCGGCGCACTTCAGCTCCAGGGTGGCCCGCTGGTCGGCGAGGAAGGCGAGCAGCATGCCCCGCTCCTCACCGGTCGCGGGTCCGGCGAACCGGCGCTCGGGCCCGGCAGCGGCGACCGGGCTGGATGCCGTGGATGCCGTGGACCTCGTGGACGGGGTGGGCGCGGTGAACAGTTCGGCTCTTCGGGGCGTGGCAGTCATACGGGTCATCATCGTCCCCACCACGGGCAGCTGACCTTACGGCCTTACGCCCTCACACCCTCACGGGCTCGGAAACGTGGTCGCGTCCGCGCGGGTCACCGGGGCGAGCAGGGGGAGCGTGTTGGTGACCGCCAGGAGGCGGTGGACGGCGCCGCTCACGGCGTGCACGTCCAGCGTCTTGCCGTCTGCCAGGGCGCGGTGGCGGATGCGCAGCAGGATGTTGAGACCGGAGCAGTCGAAGAAGTCGACCTTGCTCAGGTCGAGGTCGAGACCGTGGCGCGAGCGCGCCAGAGCCGCGCACAGCGTGCTGTGCAGCAGCTGGTCGGCGTCGATGTCGACCTCGCCGGTGACCGAGACCAGCTGACGGTCGCCGACCGGTCTGACCTCGATCTCCAGGCGCGGCAGCGGGCGGCCGCTCGGCGCGAACGCCGGGGCCGTGTAGACGGCGCGCCCGTGGTTGATCTGTGCGGGTATCGCTTGCTTTGGCATGGCATTGGCTCCCCAGGCATCCGCCGGTGCCCTGCTCGGGTCCCTCTAGGTTCCGCTTCCGTGGCTGATACGTCAAGATATACACGAAAAGCATTTCGCCTATTTGAATGCGTGAAAGGAGCGTCCTACCATGACGGGATGGGTGCCGTACCTGAACCGCACGCCGGCTGGACGTTCCTGACGAACCACGCCCGCGTGCTCGCCGCGATCGCCGACAACCCGTCCGCGCGCATACGTGACATCGCCGCGCACTGCCGGCTCACCGAGCGCGCCGTGCAGCGGATCATCTCCGACCTGGAGGAGGCCGGATATCTCTCGCACACCCGGCAGGGCCGCTCCAACACCTACCGCATCGAACCGGGCGTCCCGCTGCGCCACCCGGCCGAGGCCGAGGCCGGACTGACCGTGGCGACCCTGCTCGGGGTCCTGGCCCAGCACGACGAACAGCGCGGGCAGCAGCCTCAGCACCTGTGAGCGGCGCCGGGCCGACGTGACACCGCCCGGCCGTGACCGCACCCGTGGCCCAGTGAGACGGCAGACCGCCGACCGGGGCGGCCCCGGATCAGGGCCGGTCCGGCTGGACGGGGGTGAGGTCGCCGGGGTCGGTGTTGGCCCCGCAGAGCACGACGGCGACCTTCTCACCCGCCGAGGGCCGGTAGCCGCCTCCGCCCACCTGCGGACGGGTCGCCGTCGGGAGGGCCGCGAGCGCGGTGGCGGCGGCGTGCTCCACGGCGACGCGCCGCTGGTCCCACAGGGCCCGGCGGGCGCGCACGATCTCGGTGTCGGACACCAGGACCGTGCGCACGTCCCCCTGCTGGGCGGCGCGCAGGGCCATCGCCGAGGCGCGGCGTGCGCCGAGGGCGTCCGCGGCGACCGAGTCGACCGTGACGTCGACCGGGCGGCCCGCCCCGATCGCGGCGTTCAGCGCGCGGCAGTTCTCCGGCTCGACGGCCACCACGCGCACGCCGTGGTGGCGGGCGGCCGTGGCGACACCCGCGAACAGACCGCCGCCGCCCACGGTGACCACCACGGTGTCCAGACCGGGGACCTGCCGGACGATCTCCTCCAGTACGGTGCCGGCCCCGGCCGCGATGAGCGGGTGGTCGTACGCGTGCGAGGCGAGCGCCCCGGTCGTGGCGGCGAAGTCCTCGCAGGCGGCCAGGGCGTCCGCGTACTCGGTGCCCACCAGCCGGACCTCGGCGCCGAAGCCGCGCAGCCGGGCCACCTTCACGGCGGGCGCGGTGGCGGGCAGGAAGACGGTGGCGGGCACGCCCTGCTGCCGGGCCGCCCAGGCGCAGGCGAGCCCCGCGTTGCCGCCGGAGGCGATCGTCACGCCCGCGCCGGGAAGGGTCCCGGCCTCGCGGTGGGCCTGGAGGAAGTTCTGCGCGCCCCGGGCCTTGAACGAACCGGTGTGCTGGAGGAACTCCAGCGCCAGCCACACCTCGCAGTCCTCCCGCGCGCGGTCGCCCCCAGGACCGCCGGGGAACTCCCCGGGATCGGCGGGGGAGAGCACGACGGGACGGACGCGTCCCCCGATGCGGTCGGCCGCGGCCTTGACGTCGCCGTAGGTGAGCTGGTGCATGGCGGGGGCTCCCAGGGCGGAGAGGGCGGTAGGACCGGGCGTCGCACCGGACGGTCGGGCGTCGCACCGGACGGTGCGGATGCCATGATCCCTCGTCCCGGCCGGTCCTGGGGCCGCGTGCCCCCGGTCCCTTCCGGAGCACGCGGCCGCCGCGGCGCCGCCCAACGCCGTCCGCCGTCCGCCTTCCGCCGTCCGGATGTGACAGGGAATCGTCATTGCGGTCACCGGGGCGGGCCCGGAGGATGGACGCATGCCCCTCACCCACCGCGTCGTCATCGCGGTCTTCCCCGAGGTCGACCTGCTCGACGTCACCGGCCCGGCCGAGGTGTTCGCCCTGGCCAACCGGGTGAGCGCGGGGCGCGCCGGTTACCGGGTCCGGCTCGCCGGACCGGTCGCGGGCGAGGTGCGGACCTCGGCGGGTGTGCGGGTGGTGGCCGATCTGGGCTTCGCGGAGGTCGGCGGGGAGGTGGACACCCTGCTGGTGCCCGGCGCGGTCGACATGACCGACGACGGGCCCACCGCGCGGATCGACCCGGACGTGGTGGCGTGGGTCAAGGAGACCGCCGAGCACGCCCGGCGGGTGGCCTCGGTGTGCGTGGGTGCGCATGTGCTGGCGGCGGCCGGACTCCTGGATGGGCGGACGGCGACCACGCACTGGTCGACCGCCGCCCAGCTCGCCGCGGACCACCCCGCGGTCACCGTCGACCCCGACCCGATCTTCGTCCGCGCCGACCGCGGTCGGCTGTGGACGGGCGCCGGCATCAGCGCCTGCCTGGACCTCGCGCTGGCCCTGGTGGCCGAGGACCTGGGTGAGGACGTGGCGCTCGCGGTGGCCAGGCAACTGGTCATGTACCTCAAACGGCAGGGTGGGCAGAGCCAGTTCTCCGTCCCGCTCAGCCGGCCCGCCGCCTCCCGCCGTGACATCGACGAACTGCAGCTGTGGATCGCCGAGCACCTCGACGGGGACCTGTCCGCCTCCGCCCTGGCGGCCCGGATGTGCCTGAGCGAGCGGCATTTCGCGCGGGTCTTCACCTCTGAGACGGGCACAAGCCCCGCCACCTACGTCGAGGCCGCCCGGGTGGAAGCGGCCCGGCGGCTGCTGGAGACCACCGACTGCCCCCTCGACCAGGTCGCCGCCGCGGCCGGGCTCGGCTCGGCCGAGACCCTGCACCGGGCGTTCCGGCGGCAGTTGGCCACCACGCCCGGGGCGTACCGGCGCCGCTTCCGCACCGCCTGACGACCCTCCCTTCCCCTGTACGACCCATCCCGACGCCGCGAGCGCGACACGGCTCGCTCCGTCATGCCCCTTTCATGCTCCCTTCATTTCGGAAAGGCACCGATGAACACGAACACGCCCGAGACGCACCGCCCGTCCACGACCCTGCGTGACGTGGTCGGGCTGGACAACCGTCCTCCCCGGCTGAGCGAGTCCGTCCTCGTGCTGATCGACTTCCAGAACACCTACCGGAGCGGTGTCATGGCACTCGACGGCGCGGACGAGGCCGTCGCTGCCGGTGCCCGCCTCCTGGCCCGCGCCCGTGCGGCGGGCACACCCGTGGTCCACGTCATCAACGACGGCGGCGCGGGCACGCCGTACGACATCCGCGCCCACATCGGCGCCATCAGCGACGAGGTGGCTCCGCTGGACGGCGAGCCGGTCGTGGTCAAGCGGTTCCCCAACTCCTTCCACGCCACGGAGCTGGAGAAGACCCTGAACGGACTGGGCGCCGCGCCGGGCAGCGGCAGGGACCTCGTCCTGGCCGGGTTCATGACCCACATGTGCGTCAGTCACACCGCCCAGGGCGCCTTCAACCTCGGCTACCGCCCCACGGTCGTGGCCGACGCCACCGCGACGCGCCCGCTCACCACCCCCGACGGTACGGTCCTTCCCGCCGCCACCCTGCACACGGCCGCCCTGACCGCGATCACGGACCTGTTCGGCGTGGTGGTGCCCACCGTCGAGGCCCTTCCCGCATGACCCGCGCCTACAGCACACCGCTCCCCAGCGGCCCTTCCGGTCCCGCCGCCGGAGGGACGAAGAACACCGCGGAGCCGTAGTGCTCGATGAACGGGCCCAGCGCGTCCTGGCCCGCGAGCCGGCGCTGGACGCGGGTGAACAGACCCGGGTCGTTCATGTACGCGAGGAACAACAGGCCCTGGTCGTCGGGGGTGTTGTCGTAGGAGTAGCCGCGGCGCAGTATCCGGGCGCCGCCGTCGAACCGGGGGTGCGCCAGGCGGACGTGGGCGTCGGCGGGGAGCAGGTAGCCGCCCTGTGGCGTCTTGGCGAGGAAGTCGGGCTCGGTGTGTTCGGAGCCGCCCTGGAGCGGGCCGCCGTGTGCCTTGCGGCGGCCCATGACGCGTTCCTGGCGTTCGACGGGCAGCGAGCCGAACCGGGCCGTCGCCAGGCGGATCCGGCGCACCACCAGATAGGTGGCGTTGCGGTGGGGGCCGGGCCCGAGCCACACCCACCGTTCGGCCTGTTTCGCGGTCGGGTTGGCGGTGCCGTCCTTGAAGCCGAGCAGATTGCGCGGGGTCTCCCCGGGCGGCGCGGCGGGGAGGAAGCCCGCCTGGCGCCAGCGCGGGCGCAGCACCCCCGGCACGGCCTGCTCCAGCCGCCGGGCGAGGTCGGCGCAGGCGGTCGGGGTGGCGGCGCAGACCTGGAGGAACACCTGGCCGCCCCCGGCCTCGGGGCGCAGCCGGTCACCGGCGAAGGCGGGGAGGTCGCGGAGCGCCTCCGGTGCCCGTACCACGAGGCGGGCGAAGAGGGCGGGACCAAGGCCGACCGTCACGGTCGGGCCGTCGCGCGCGGTGAGGAGAGGCGTCCACGCGGCGAACATCCGGAGCACGGCCTCCCGGCCCGCGGGGCCGCGGGTGCGGGGACTCAGGTCGTACGACAGCAGCAGTGCGCGGGGCGGCTGCCGGTCCGTCACGCCCGGCTGACGGCCGGGCTCGGAGGGCGAGGCGGGGGCGGGGGATCCCTGGCAGGCGGTGAGGGCGGCGGCGGTACCGAGGCCGGCCAGCCCGCCCAGCACCCCACGCCGGGCCGGGCCGGAGCCACGGGGCGACCCTGCGACGTCGTCGACCGGCCGTGTGGGGGAGGCCGGGTGCGCGTCGTCTACCAGCCGTGCGGGGGAGACGGCGCGGTCGCCGTGGACCTGCCCTGCGCGGGAGGCCGGGTGTGCGTGGGAGGCCGGGTGGTCAGACGCGCCTCCCGCGTGACCGGCACGGTCAGGCTCGCTCTTCACTCCGTCCCCCTTTCCCGCCCTTGCCCGGGCAAGTAGTCGTATAAGGGGTGTAGTTCGCATTCGTGGCGTTCCGCACGATACACCTGGCGCCGTGTCCGCTCTCGTTTCTCGTCGTCTTCCGCCACGGCGTCGGCCCGGTCTGCCCGCCGCGCCGCCGCTCCTGCTGGCTGCGGCCTGTTCCGGTCCCGTGGACGACTCCGCGCCGAGGGCGCGGTGGGCGGCGTAAGCGGGTCAGCGCACCACCGCCCGGGCGTACGCGGCGGACGTGGCACGGCCGGGTTGGCCGTTGAGGCGTGGCGGTCGTGGGGGCGGGGGCACCCGGATGGCCCTTTCGCGGCGGTGGCGCGCGGTCCCTCGTGCTCGAATGGCGGACAGGGCGGCGGTGCCCGATGCCGTCGCCGCAGTCAGCAGGAGCCGCCGTGACGACGCCCGTACGCCGCCGCCCCCGTGTGCCGATACGCGTGAGCCTCCTCGCCGCCCTGGTGCTGGCGGTGACCGCCCCGACCGCCTCCGCCGCGCCGGCCCCCGCCACCGCGCCCGCGCCTGCCTGCACCGCGGACACCGGCCCGTACCAGTGGGAGCTGGAACAGTATCTGCGGCTGCCCGCCGACGGACGGCAGTCGGAGGCCGACTGCGTGGCGATCCGGGCCTTCCAGGAGCGCAACGCCATCGCCCCCGCCGACGGCTACGCGAGCCTGGCGACCTACCGCACCACACTGGTCATCGAGGAGCGCCGCGCCCCGAACAAGAGCGGGACCTGTCCGCGGCGGGAGGAGCGGCTGGTCTGTGTGGACCTCGCGCGCCAGCTCCTGTGGGTGCAGCGCGCCGGGAAGGTCGTCTACCCGGCGGTCGCGGTCCGCACCGGACGCTGGGGCCAGCAGACCCGCAACGGCTGGCACGAGATCACCGAGCGCCGGATCGACGACCACTCCGAGCTGTACGACAACGCGCCGATGCCCTACGCCCAGTACTTCTCCGGCGGGCAGGCCTTCCACGGCGTCTACGGGGACCTCTTCAACGGCGGTGGCTCGGCGGGCTGC
Organism: Streptomyces sp. NPDC005878; assembly: GCF_040629815.1. Lineage (NCBI taxonomy): Bacteria > Bacillati > Actinomycetota > Actinomycetes > Kitasatosporales > Streptomycetaceae > Streptomyces > Streptomyces sp. NPDC005878. The sequence goes on along the minus strand of NZ_JBEXWK010000004.1, from coordinate 413,906 downwards.
ATCAACCTGCGGCTGCCCGACGCCGAGCTCCTGTGGAACACCACCGCCCTCGGCGACCCCGTCTTCATCTGGGGCCGCAAGCCCGCGACGTGAAGGACCGGGCCGGGTGCGTCCGCCGTGGCGCACGGGTCACGCCTCAGCATGATCACTTCCTCGGCCCACGGGCCCCCGAGCGCGTCGGCGCGCACCCGGGGGCCCGTCCCCCGCCTCCGGGGCACCCCGTCAGGCCGCCTCGGGGAAGTGGCAGGCGACCTGGCGTGCCTCGCCCGGCGCGGCGATCCGCAGCACCGGCGCCTCCTCGCGGCACCGGTCCCGCGCCTTGGGGCACCGGGGATGGAAGGAGCATCCCGGCGGGGGCGCGGCCGGGCTCGGCGGGTCGCCCAGGAGGGTGATGCGTTTCCGGGCCCTTTCGGCGGCCGGGTCGGGGAGCGGGACGGCGGAGAGCAGCGCGCGCGTGTAGGGGTGGGCCGGGGCCGCGTACACCCGCTCCTTCGCGCCGATCTCGACGATCCGGCCCAGGTACATCACGGCGACCCGGTCGCAGACCCGTTTGACGACCGACAGGTCGTGGGCGATGAAGAGGTAGGCGAGCCCGAGTTCGCGCTGGAGGCGTTCCATCAGATTGACGATCTGGGCCTGCACGGAGACGTCCAGGGCCGAGACCGGCTCGTCCGCGATGACGAGGCGCGGCCCGGTGGCCAGGGCGCGGGCGATGCCGACGCGCTGGGCCTGGCCGCCGGAGAACTCGTGCGGGAAACGGTCGATCTGCTCCGGGATGAGCCCCACCAGCTCCATCAGCTCGGCGGCCCGCCGCCGCGCGTCCGCCGCCGAACTCCCCTGCACCAGAAGGGGGTCGGAGATGATCCGCGCGACGGTCTGGCGCGGGTTGAGCGAGGAGTGCGGGTCCTGGAAGACCATCTGGATCTCGCGGCGCAGCGGTTTGAGCTCGCGCTGCGAGAGGTGGCTGATGTCCCGGCCGCCGTAGGCGATCGTGCCGGTGGACGGTTCGAGGAGGCGCACGATCGTGCGGCCGGTGGTGGACTTGCCGCAGCCGGACTCGCCGACCAGGCCCAGCGTCTCGCCGGGCGCCACGTCGAAGCTGATGCCGTCGACCGCCCGCACGGGAGCCGAGCGGCGCCGCCGGGCCGGGTAGACCTTGGTCATGTCCCGTACGGACAGCAGGGGCGGGGTCGCTGAGGTCATGAGGGAGCGCCTTCGTACGGGGAGAGGTGGCAGGCGGACGCGTGTCCGGCGGGTCCGGACAGCAGGGGCGGCTCGGTCTCGCAGCGCAGCCGCTCGCCGGCCGCGGCCGACGCGGCCCGGGCGCAGCGGGGTGCGAAGGCGCAGCCGGGAGCCGGGACGAGCAGCGACGGCGGGCTGCCGGGGATGACCCTCAGCGGGGCGTCGTCGGGGTCGTCGAGCCGGGGCAGCGAGTCGAGCAGCCCGCGGGTGTAGGGGTGGGCCGGGGCCGCGAAGAGCGTGTCCACCGGCGCCTGTTCGACGGCGCGGCCGCCGTACATCACCAGGACCTCGTGGGCGACGCGCGCGACCACCCCCAGATCGTGGGTGATCATGACGACGGCCAGTCCGTGGTCCTGCTGGAGCCGGGCGATCAGTTCCAGGATCTGGGCCTGCACGGTGACGTCGAGCGCGGTGGTCGGCTCGTCCGCGATCAGCAGTTCGGGCTCGCAGGCCAGCGCCATCGCGATCATCACGCGCTGGCGCATACCGCCGGAGAACTGGTGCGGGTACTCGCCCGCCCGGCGTCCTGGCTCCGGGATGCCGACCTCCGCGAGCATCTCCACCGCCCGCCTGCGGGCCGCCGCGCGGCCGGAGCGGAAGTGGACGCGGTGGTGTTCGGCTATCTGCTCGCCGACCGTGTAGTAGGGATGGAGGCTGGAGAGCGGATCCTGGAAGATCATCGCCATCCGGCGGCCGCGCAGCCCGTTCAGCTCGCGCTCCGTCAGGCCCACCAGCTCGCGGCCGTCGAGCGCGATGGACCCGGTGACCCGGGCGCCGGTGTGCAGACCGAGGACGGCCATGGAGGTGACGGACTTCCCCGAGCCGGACTCGCCCACGATGCCGAGGGTGCGGCCCCGGTGGACGTCGAAGTCCAGGGAGTCGACGGCCCGCACGGGACCGCGCGGCGTCGGGAATGTCACGCTCAGGTTCCGTACGGACAGCAGGGCCTCGCCCGTGCCCGGCGAAGAGGGGTGACCGGTCGGCGCGGGCGCGGTGGGGCGGGTCGCGTCCATCAGTACCTCACTCGCGGGTCGACGACGGCGTAGAGCAGGTCGACGGCCAGGTTGGCGACGACGATGAAGGCGGCGGCGAGCAGGGTCACCCCGAGGATGACGGGCTGGTCGCCGCTGGACAGGGCGCCGTAGAAGAGCCGGCCGACGCCGGGCAGCCCGAAGATGGACTCGGTGATCACCGCGCCCGCGAGCAGACCGCCCAGGTCCATTCCGAAGATGGTCAGGATCGGTGTCATCCCCGCCCGCAGCCCGTGTTTGACGACGACCGTGCGGCGGGGCAGTCCCTTGGCGCGGGCGGTGCGGATGTACGGCTCCGCCATGGTCTCGATCATCGAACTGCGGCTCTGGCGGGCGTACATGGCCGCGTACAGCACGGCCAGCGCCAGCCATGGCAGCAGCAGGTTGGACGCCCAGTGCAGGGGGTCGGAGCCGAACGGCACGTACTGCGGATAGGGCAGCAGATTCGCTGTCCTGATCAGGCCGTAGATCAGCATCATCGAGGTGAAGTAGACGGGCAGCGAGGCCGCGGCGACCGCGCCGACCATGAGGACCTTGTCGGTGAGGGTGTCCTTGCGCAGCGCGGCGGTGACCCCGGCGGTCAGTCCGAGCACCAGCCACAGGACGGCCGCGCCGAGCGCCAGCGAGGCGGAGACGGGAAGCCGGTCCATCAGCAGGCCCCACACGGACTCGCTGTTCTCGTACGAGTAGCCCAGGCACGGGAAGCCGCAGTGCAGCGCGTACTGGCCGCTGCCCATGGTGCGGCCGGTGAAGATCCCGGAGGCGAAGTGCCAGAACTGCTCCCACAGCGGCTGGTCGAGCCCCATGTGGGCGCGGATGGCGGCCAGCCGCTCGACGCTGCACGACTTGCCGCAGGCGGCGGCGGCCGGATCGGAGGGCAGCACGTAGAAGATGGTGAAGGTGACGGCGGCGATCGCGATCAGGACACCGCTCACCCCGAGCAGCCGGCGGCCGATGTAGATGATCATGAGCGGCTTCCCCTCGGGTCGAGGATGTCGCGCAGCGCGTCGCCGAGCAGCGTGAAGGCGAGCACGGTGAGGAACAGGCAGGTGCTCGGGATGACGAAGTACATGGGGTCCGTGTCGTAGAAGGCGACGCTCTCGGCGATCATCTGGCCCCAGGACGGCGTGGGCGGGCGGACGCCGACGCCGAGATAGCTCAGGGCCGCCTCGGTGGCGATCATGCCGGGGACGATGAGGGTGGTGTACGCGATGACGGGACCCGCCACGCCCGGCAGGATGTCGCGGGTGAGGATCCGCCAGGGGCCCGAGCCGTTGACGCGCGCGGCGTCCACGTACTCGCGGTGTTTGAGCGAGAGCGTCTGGCCGCGGACGACCCGGGCGATGCCGGGCCAGCCGAACAGCCCGATCACCCCCGTCATCAGGGCGATGCGGTTGACGTCCTTCGCCACCGACATCATCGCGATCATGAAGATGAGGGACGGGAAGGACATGGTCAGGTCCATGAGCCGGCTGAGGACCGCGTCGGTGCGCCCGCCGAAGTAGCCGGCGGCGATCCCGGCGGCCGTGCCCGCGACCACGACGATCGCGGTCGCGGTGAACGCGATCAGGAGGGAGACCTGGGCGCCGTGCACCACCCGCGCGAACAGGTCGCGGCCGGTGACCGGTTCGACGCCCAGCCAGTGGTCGGCGGAGACCCCGCCGAGGGTCCCCAGCGGTCGGCCGCCGAGGTAGGGGTCGATGGCCGTCTTGTCGAACTCCTCGGGCGACCAGCCGCCGAGCCTGCTCAGCAGCGGGGCGGCGGCCGCCATGACGACGAAGAGCGCGACGACGGCGAGGGAGATCTTGACGGAGACACGGCGGCGCAGTTCCGCGCGGGCCAGTTGCCAGGGGCCGTGGCCCGCCGGGGCGGCCTCGGGTGCGAGGGTGGTGGTCATGGTCGGACGGGCCCTCAGCCCTGGCTCTTCGACGGGTCCTTGAGGCCGACCGTGGCGTAGTCGAGCTGACCGCCGAAGGAGGTCTGGCCGTAGGCGCCCGCGATGTTGGTGCCGAGCACCAGCGGCCAGCGGCGCACCAGAACGGGCACGGCCGGGGCCTGGGCGAGGATCTCGCCGTCCAGCCGCTGCCAGGCGGCGTTGGCCTGCTTGGCGTCGGGCATGGCGGCGATCTCGTCCATCTTCTTCATGGTCGCGTCGTCGCGGAAGAGCGAGTGGTTGCCGGAGTTGCCCTTCTCCTTGATGTAGCGGCCGTCGAAGACGAAGGGCAGGAAGGTCGAGCCCGAGGGGTAGTCGGGACACCAGCCCGTGTAGACGATGTCGGTCCGGTTCTTGGTGTCACCGATCGTCGCGTAGAACGCGGACGGGTCGACGGTCTCGATGGTGACCTTGATCCCGGCCTTGCCGAGCGCCTGCTGGATGGCCTCGCCGCGCCCCTTGTCGCCGGTGGAGACGGTCATCTTGGTGGTGAACCCGTTCGGCTCGCCCGCCTCCTTCAGAAGCTCCTTGGCCTTGGTCACATCACCGGCCACGGGCACCTTCGCGGTGTCGGGCTGCTTGCCGCCGAAGAGGGAGGCGGGCATGTACGCGGTGGAGGGGTCGTTGAAGGCGGGGCCTCCGGACGCGGTGAGGACGGCGTCCTTGTCGAGGGCGTACTGCACGGCCTGACGGACCTTCACCTTGTCGAAGGGGGCGTGGCCGGTGTTCATCTGCACCATGTCCGTGCAGTTGGTGGACTCGGCGACGAGCCGCTTGCGGACCTCCGCGCTGGGCAGCACCTTGGCCGCGCTCTCCGGGCGAAGCGCGCCCCAGGAGACGGCGGAGGCGTCCGCGCCCTGGGAGGCGATGAGCCGGTCGTCGATCTGGTTGCCCTTGAGCCCCATGATCATCACGAGCCGGTCCGGGTAGGCCTTGCGGACCTGGTCGGTGGAGGCGTCCCAGTGGGTGTTGCGCACCAGCACCAGCTTCTTGCCCCGCTGGTACGACTCGATCTTGTATGGTCCCGAGGAGAACGGCCGGTTGTCGTACTGCGGCCCCTTGTCCTGGGCCCGCGGGACCGGCGCGAAGGTCGGCATCACGGTGGCGTTGGGGAACTCCGCGAAGGGCTTGCGCAGTTCGAAGACGATCGTGTGGTCGTCCGGCGTCTTGACGGAGTCCAGGTGTCTGCCCTGGGCCGGCCCCTGGTAGCCGTCGGCGCCGACGAGGTAGCGGGCGGCGTAGTCGGCGCCGCCGGGCAGGTCGGGGGAGAAGGACCGCTCCACGTTGTACTTGACGTCCTGCGCGGTGACGGGGCTGCCGTCCTCGTAGCGGACCCCCGGCTTGAGGTGGAAGGTCCAGGTTCTCGCGCCGTTGGAGGAGGTGCCCAGGTCGGTGGCCAGGTCCGGTACGAGCTCGCTGCCGCCGGTGCCGGGGGCCGCCTTGTAGGTGACCAGGGTGCGGTAGAGCATCCGGGTCCCGAAGTCCATGTCGTTCATGACCCAGTTGCGGGCGGGGTCGAGGTGGGTGAAGTCCTGGTTGGACAGGACGGTCAGGGTGCCGCCCTTCTGGGGGGTGCCGCCCACCACGGTGCCCGCGTTGGCGGCCGCCGGGTTCCTTCCGGCGTCCGGGCCCGCGTCCGTGTGCTTGGTCTTCGAGCAGCCGGTCGCCCCGAGGGCGAGCGATGCCGCCAGGGCGGTGGCGAGGGCGGTGAGGGTGCGCTTGTTCATCAGTGGTCACTCCGAGAGCGCGTGAGCAGTCGACAGCCAGAGCGGCTGGAATGTGACCGGTAACATAGTAATGTGAAATTGTACTGACAACCCCTCGGTCACTCCTTTATCCAGTCGTGTCCGAACGGGCCGTGGGGGAGGGGCTGTTGGGCGCCGCCGGTCGGTCCCAGCGCTTGGTCGTGACCTTCTGGTGAAGGGGGGTGAAATGTGAAATATTACTGACGTCCGCGCGGCAAGACGGCACCGTACGTCCCCGCCCCGCTCCCGCCTCCGTATGTCCCCTTCCTTGGAGGACTCCTCCCGTGACCGCTGACGTGTCGCCTCTCCTCTCCCGCAACCCGGCCGACCCCACCGACGTCCTCCTGCGGATTCCGGCGCCCGGCGCGCGAGCCACCGCCGACGCCGTGGAACGGGCCCGCGCCGCGCAGCCCGGATGGCTGGACGGCGGCGCCGCCGCGCGTTCGGCCGCGCTCGGCGCCGCCGCCGATGCCATCGGGGCCGCGGCGGACGAACTGGCCGCGCTCGCCGTCCGCGAGGTCGGCAAGCCCGTCACCGAGGCCCGCGCCGAGGTCGCCCGTACCGTCGCCATCTGGCGCTACTACGCCCAGGCCCCCTACGAGCCCGTCGGCACGGTGCACGAACCCGCCGCCGGGGCCGGGCTGCTGCTCACCCGCCGCCGCCCCCACGGCGTCGCCGGCCTCATCACCCCGTGGAACTTCCCCTTCGCCATCCCGAGCTGGAAGGCGGCCCCCGCGCTCGCCGTCGGCAACACCGTGGTGCTCAAGCCCGCTCCCGAGGCCACGGCCTGCGCCCTGCGCCTGGCCGAACTCCTCCACCAGGCCCTGCCCGCAGGGGTGTTCACGGTGGTTCCCGGTGCGGCGGCCGAAGGCGAGGCGCTCGTCCGCAACGCCGACGTCGTCTCGTTCACCGGCTCGACCGCCGTCGGCCGGGCGGTGGCCCGGGCCGCGACCGAGCGGGGCGTGGCGGCCCAGGCGGAGATGGGCGGCCTGAACGCCGCGATCGTCCTGCCGGACGCCGACATGGGCCGGACCGCCGCCCACATCGCGGCGGCGGTCGCCGGATACGCGGGGCAGAAGTGCACCGCCACCAGCCGTGTCATCGCCGTCGGCGCCGCCCTCGACCCGCTGCGCGAGGCACTCGCCGCGGCGCTGCGGTCGCTGCCGGTCGGCGACCCGGCGTCGGCGGACACCGTCTGCGGGCCCCTCATCGACGAGCGCGCCCGCGACCGCGTCGCCGAGGCATCCCGCGGCCTCTCCGTGCTCACCGGAGGAGCCGCGCCCCGGCACCCCGGCTGGTACGCCGCCCCGACCCTGGTGGAGCACGCCGGGCCCGAACACCCGCTGCTGCGCGAGGAGGTCTTCGGGCCCATCGCGGCCCTGCTGCCCGCCGACGACCTCGCCCACGCGGTACGGATCACCAACGCGGTCCCGTACGGCCTGGTCACCTCGGTGCAGACCGCGGACCTGGACGCCGCCCTGCACGGGCTGGACCGGCTCGACACCGGCATGATCCGCGTCAACGCGCCCTCCACAGGCGTCGACTTCCACCTGCCGTTCGGCGGCACCAAGGACTCCAGCCACGGGCCGCGCGAACAGGGCCGGGCCGCCCTGGAGTTCTACACCTCCAGCCGCACCTACACCCTGTCCACGTCACGGGCCGGGTGACCCGGCAGGGGGGTGGGTCCTCATGTGCCGGAGTGCGGATGCGGACGCCCGGGGCCCGCTGGGCGGAGTGATAGAAAGAGCCCCGAGTCACCGAACCGGTGATACCACTAGCGAGTTCGGGGGGAATGTCGCTGTGAGCCACCCACCCAGTGAGCCACCACCGCGGGAACCGGTCCCGGGCAACCCGTATGCCACGCCCGGCGGTTACGGGCAACCGGGTCCCGCGCAACCGGGCGCACACGACCAACCCGGGGCATACGGACACCCGGGGGCATACGACCACCCCGGCGCCCACGGCCAGCCGGGTGCCCACGGCCAGCCGGGCGCCCACGACCAGCAGGCGCCCGCCCACCCCGGTGGTCACGGCTCGCCGTCACCCGCCCCCGGCCACCCGCCGCAGCCGCCCTACCCCGGTGGCTACGGCACGCCGGGCCCGTCACCGTATGCCTGGACACCGCCGCCCCTCCCGCCCGGCGGTGGCGGCCGACGGCCCTTCTACCGCAAACCCGTCGTGATCGTGGCCGCCGCTCTCGCGGTGCTCATGGTCGTCGGCGGGGGTGTGTACCTGGCCTCCGGTGACGACGGCAAAGCCGCCGGGCCCGCGGCCAGTGGCCCTCCTTCGCCCTCCGCCTCGGTCCCGGCCGACCTCGGCGACGGCACCGGCAGCGGCAACGGTGGCGCGAGCGGTGGCGACGGGTACAACGACGGCATCAAACCGGGCGAGGCACGTATCTGGGTGCGGGAGAACGAGACCCCGCTGACCTCGGCGGGAGGGCAGCAGTCCGGCCCGTGGCTGCTCGGGGACATCGTGGCCAGAGCCATGTACAAGGAGGTCACCGGCCACGCGGTGGGCGACGGTACGCCGAAGTGGCGCGTGGAGCTGGAAACACCCCTGTGCGGCGCAGCGCACCACCTGACCACGGGCGGCAAGGTGGTCATCGCCACCCTGGAGAACAACACCGCGCGCGCCCACTGCAAGTACCTCCAGCAGATCGACCTCGCCACCGGCAAGGTGGGGTGGAAGACCGAGGTGCCCCAGGAGAACGAGTTCGACACCACCAACGAGTTCCGGATCGCGGTCACCGGCAACACGGTCGCCGTCAGCCACAGTGCCTACGCGACCGGTTTCTCCGCCGTCGACGGCAAGAAGCTCTTCGGTACGTGGAAGACCACCGGGTGCAGCCCGTACAGCATCGGCGGCGGCACCCGGATGCTCGGTGTGGCCCTGTGTCCGGCCCCGGGCGGCGCCACCAAGGAGCAGCAACTGGTCGAGGAGCTCGACCCGGCCACCGGTAAGTCCCGGTGGAACTACCGGTACGCGCCGGGCTGGACGGTCGGACGCGTCTACTCCACCGACCCGCTGGTCGTCGCCGCGCACAACGGCGACGCCAAGACGTGGAACATCACGGCGTTCGCGCCGGACGGAAAGGTGCGCTGGCAGGTCGAGCCGAAGTTCAAGGTCACCGGAGCGTGCGACGGATTCGGGGACGGCAGTGGCGACCTGCACGCCTGCACCTTCGCCGCGTCCGACGCCGGCACCCTGTACCTCGGCACCTCCGGCTCCGGCGGAGCGGTGGTCGGCGAGCCGGAGAGCAACGAGGTCGTCGCCGTGGACCTGGGCACCGGCAAGGAGAAGTGGCGTACGAAGGAGCCGCACGGACGTGCCATGCGCCCGCTGGCGGTCGAGGGCGGCAAAGCCGTCGTGTACGTCCAGGCGGGCCAGGGGCCCGCCGACGCGGCCTCGGTGGCCACGATCGCGGCGACGGGCGGCACGCCCCAGACCCTGCTCCGGACCCCTGCGGCAGCGGCCGCCACCGAGCGCGCCTTCTTCCTGGCCCCTCGGCCGGCCTGGTCCGGCGGCCGGTTCTTCCTGCTCAACGGCCGGGTGAAGAGCCCCACGGCCCAGCAGAAGGACCGCACGCTCCTGTCCTTCGGCAAGTGAAGCGACGGTGGCGGGCCCGGCCGGGGTTCCCCGGCCGGGCCCGCCACGCACCGCTCAGGGCGCCGGCGCCGCCGTCTGCCACTCCGCCATCTGCTCGCGGAACTTGGGGCATCTGACGATGTCCTCCTCGCCGCACTTGAGCGCGTGGGTCAGCAGTTGGTGCGCGTGGTCGAGGTCGACCATGCGCTGCTCGATCTCGGTGATCTTGGCGCGGATCATCGCCTTCCGGCGGGGCTGCTCCCGCTGGAACTCACCGATCTCGACCAGGGTCAGCCCGGCCTGCTGGCACGTGCGCAGCACCGTGATCCGCTCGGCGGCCTCCGGCGGATAGCGCCGCTGCCCGCTCACCCGCTCGGGCGCCGGCAGCAGACCATGGCGCTCCCAGTACCGGATGGCCGAGGCGGGCACTCCGGTGATCTCCGCGAGCCGGCCGATCGTCATGCGCACGTTCCGCTCCTTTTATGCCTTCCGTGCCCGGCAGTTGACTTGAACCTTAGTTCAAGTTGAAGAGTGGTCCGCACGTGGACAGCGGCGGACGAGCCGCCGCTGCCGGCACACCGGGAGACACCGTCATGAGGGATACGTACGTGGTCAAGGCGCGCGCCGACGAGCTGGTGGAAGCCGCGCAGAGCCTCTTCGCGGCCGGGGTGATGGCCCACTCCGGGCACGCCAACCTGAGCGCCAGGCTGGAGGGTGGGCGCATGCTGCTCACTCCCGGATACGTGCGCGGGATACGGCCCGAAGACCTGGCGGCCGTCAGCTTCGACGGGCAGGTCCTGGAGGGGGAACTCCAGTCCGTCAGCGCCGAGATCATCGCCATGCACAGCGTCGTCTACCGGGCCCGGCCCCATGTCGGCGCGATCATCCACACCCACTCGCCGTCCGCGACCGCCTTCGCCGTGGCCCACCGGCCGCTGCCCTGCCGCACCGAGCCGATGCTGCGTTCCGGACAGGCCGAGGACGTCCCCGTGGTGCTCTGGGGGCCGCGCGGTTCGGACGTCTCGGTGCGCGGGATCGCCGACATCCTCGACCGGCGCCCGACCACGGCCGCCGTCCTGCTGGCCAACCACGGTCTCCTCGCGTTCGGCCCGGACTCGGCGGCCACCGCCCGCCTCGTCGTGGCGATCGAGGAGAGCGCCGAGGCCGAGATCGCCGCGGCGGCGATCGGCGGAGCCGTGGACTTCCCGCCGGGCGCCCAGGAAGCCGTACGCGCCGCGATCGCGCGGGTGGCGTCATGACCGACGACAGTCTCGCCTCCCGCGCGGAGGCCGTACGGGACCGCTACCGCTCCACCCTCGGCACCGTCCCCGGGGGCGTGGAGGAACGCCTGGACCTGGCCCAGCGGTTCGGCCGGCTGCCGACCGAGGAGGCCATCGCGGCCCTGCGCCACATCGTGCTGACCGACAACCCGCTGGGCGGACGGGTGCAGCAGCTCGTCCACTTCGGACAGTTGCTGGCCCTCGGCCGGGCGCACCCGGCCCGCATCCACGCCCGGGGCGCGCTCCACGCGGGAGCCGACATCGCCGACCTCATCGGCGTCGCCGAGACCGCCCTCATCACGGCGGGTGTCCCGGCGTACGCACTCGGCACCGAGATCGTCGCGGAACTCGCGCGGGAGCGGGGCGGGGGTGGCGACGCCGAACAGTAGGGCGCCGGGCGCGGTGGGAGAACCAGGGGCCCTGTGAGGCCGGTTCCACCGTGCCGCCCCGGTTACCGCTCCTGCACGTGCTGTCCGTCGACCACCGAGAACTCCTTCAACCGCGCGGCCACATCGGTCAGATAGCCGACGAAGTCGTTCGCGAGGGGGCCGCTCGGTCCCACTTCGTGATCCATGTCGATGACCTGGCCGACCTTCCCGGCGGGCCCGGGCGACAGGTCCAGGACCGAGCCGTTGCCCGCGCCGTCGGCGTCGAGGCAGACCCAACCGGTGTTCCACCAGCCGCGCTTGAGCGCGTCCCCACCCGAGTGGAAGTCCTTGTGGTCGTCGAAGGTGCCGTCGGCCAGGAGACTCCGCCAGACGCCTGTCTCGCCGAGGATGCCGTCACAGGACAGCAGTCGGCCCTTGGGCCAGCCGCCGTCGGGGGTCCCGTCGTGCCGGCGCAGCGACGCCTTCACCTGGGCGGGAAGCTCGACGCCCAGCGTCGACTCGACCGAGGCGATCTGCTCCTGCGTCGCGGGGGGTTGGAGCACCTGCGCGGCGCCCTGGGCGTCGTACCACCGCTCGATGTCGTCCCAGACCGCCGCGACCGCGGTGTCGTCCTCGCTCACCGTGTGCTCCCTTCCTCGTAGCGTTCTATGGTGCCCAGCGTAGGGGGGCCTGTCCGGCGAAGCCGCCGGACAGGCCCCCATCACCCCTTCCGGGCTCAGCGCTTGAGCGTGAACGTGAAGTCGCCGGTGAGCTTGCCGCTCAGCCGGACCGCCGACACGAGGTTCCCCTCCGCCAGCAGCCTTTCGACCTCCGCCCGCGAAAGGCCGCAGCCATCCGCGATGAGCCGTACCGGCCGGACGGGAATCCGTGCCGCGAAGCGGACCGAGACGTCGATCACCTCACGGTCCAGATGGTCCGTCCCCCCGGTGTCGAGGCGCCAGGCGTCGTCCCAGTCGAGGGCGATGCGGTTACGGCGCCGCACGAGCGGGTCCTGGAGCAGCTCGGCCGCCAGACCGGGGTCGTTGTCGTGCAACCGGTCGAGCAGTTCGGGCCGTACGGAACGGACGTTGGTCCGCTCCAGGATCGTGATCTTGGTGGTGTCCCCGCAGGAGGTACAGAGCGCGAGGAGCCAGACGTCGATCAGCTTGTGATGGGCGTTGACGCGGAATTTGCCGTTCGCCCGGAAGCGGTCGGACGCGCACGTGTGACAGCGGCGCAGGACGACAGGCAGGCAGGTGGGCATGACCACCCAGGTGGTGAGCACAGAAGTACACCGGTTTCAGTGAGAAGTCCGCAGCAGGAAGCAGCGCGGCGCACGAGCGCGACGCGCGAAGGTTCAGCAGTCGGGGGGTCTCACTTGGTGTACAACGGCACGTCCTTGCCTGGGCGATATGGCTCGGCAGCACGATAGGGGTGCGCGGTGGCGCTGATCCACCCAATTTCTCGTACGCCCGCGGGGACGCGGGGTTGGATCCCGCCCACGTCTGGCGCCCCCCGCCCTCACACCGACGTGGGGAGGTCCATCAGCGCGAGCCTGGCCGGATCGACCAGGGCGGTGATCTCCGTGATCCGGCCGTCGGTGACGGTGAACGCGAGGACCGTGAGCGGAGTGCCGTCCTCGCGCCAGGAGAGGACGCCGGGCAGGCCGTTGACGAGCACGGCCCGTCCGCGTACCGCCGCGCCCGCGGACAGCTTCGCGCCCGCGGCGACCTCGGTGGCGCCGAGGGTGACGACGACACCGGCGGGGGTGTCGACGGCCAGTCTCACGTTCGGGTCGAGCACCCGCAGCAGACCCTCGAAGTCTCCGTCGCGGGAGGCCGCGAGGAAGGCTTGGACCACCGCGCGCTGCTCCGGTCCCGCCGCCGGCCGCCGGTCGGTCGCCCGCACCTTCCCGCGGGCGCGGCTGGTGAGCATCTTGGTGGCGTCCGTGGACTTGCCCAGGATCCGGCCGATCTCGGCGAACGGCACCGCGAAGAGGTCGTGCAGCACGAACGCCAGCCGTTCGCTCGGCCGGAGCGACTCCAGGACGACGAGGAGGGCGAGCCCCACCGAGTCGGCGAGCACCGCGTCGTCCTCGGGGACGGGCCCGTCGTCGACCGTCACCACGAACTCGGGCAACCCGTCGCCGTACGACGCCTCGGGCCGCGCCCGGCGCGCCCGCAGCACGTCGAGGCTGATCCGGCTGACCACCGTGGTCAGCCAGCCGTCGAGGTTGTGGAGGCCCGCCGCGTCCTGACGGGACAGCCGCAGCCACGCCTCCTGCACGACGTCCTCGGCGTCGGCGTGCGATCCGAGCATGCGGTGGGCGACCGCGCGCAACCGCGCGCGCCGCGCCTCGAAAGCGTCGGCCACCGGGTCCGTCGGGGTGCTGTCGGACATGTTGTTACCTTCCTCGCAAGTGCTCCGTCATGGGTGTTGACGAGCCCGGAAGGGCGCACGTAACCGATGAGGGAGCAAGGCTGATGGAAGCACGTATGAAGGGTGCGGCGAACCCCGATCTGATCACCGCGATCCAGCACCTCCACAAGGCGATTCACGTTGGGGGCGTCGACCGGCGCCTGCTGGAGCTGATCCACCTGCGCGTCAGCCAGATCAACGGCTGCAGCCCGTGCGTATGGGCCGGTGTGGAGGGGGCGAGGAAGGCCGGGGAGACGGATGAGCGGCTGCACACCGTGGTCGCCTGGCGCGAGACACCCTTCTTCACGGATGAGGAGCGCGCGGCCCTCGCGCTGGCCGAGGCGGCCACCCGTATCCAGGACGGCGCGGCGGGCGTGACCGACGAGATCTGGGACGCGGTCGCCGGTCATTTCACGGAGGAGCAGGTGGCCGCGATCATCCTGGAGATCGCGACGACCAACTTCTTCAACCGGATCAACCGTACGACTCGGGAGCAGGCGGGCAAGACCTGGTGAGGGGGCGGGACGTCCTCCGCCGGGCGGCCGCGCGGGCGGGCTGGCGTCCCGCCCGCCCGGCCGAGGCCGCGCCCCACCCCCACCCCCCTGTTTGAACGCGTTCAACTTCTCCTCTAGGCTCGCGGCAACGGAGGGAGGGAAGTCGATGAAGGTAGTCGTTCCCGGCGGAACCGGTCAGATCGGTGCTGTGCTGGACCGTGCGCTGACCGCCGCCGGTCATGAGGTCGTGATCCTCACCCGGCGGCCCGCGGCGGAGCGCCAAGTCCACTGGGACGGCGAGAACATCGGGCCGTGGGCCCAGGCGATCGACGGCAGCGACCTCGTGATCAACCTGGCGGGACGGAGTGTGAGCTGCCGCTACACCCCGGCCAACCTGCGGGCCATGATGGATTCGCGGGTCCGCTCGACGCAGGTCGTGGGCCGGGCGATCGCCGCCGCCGACCGGCCGCCCCGCCTCTGGCTCCAGATGAGCACCGCCACCGTCTACGCCCACCGCTACGACGCGCCGAACGACGAGGCCACCGGGGTGATCGGCGGAACCGAAACCGGTGTCCCGGCGTACTGGGGCTACAGCGTCGAGATCGCCAAGGCCTGGGAGCGGGCGCAGCAGGAGGCAGACACCCCGCGGACGCGCAAGGTCGCGCTGCGCTCCGCCATGGTGATGAGCCCCGACCGTGGCGGTGTCTTCGACGTGATGTCGTGGATGGCCCGGCTCGGCCTCGGCGGGCCCGTCGCGGGCGGCGCCCAGTACGTGTCGTGGATCCACGAGGACGACTTCGTCCGCGCCGTCCGGTTCCTGGCCGACCGCGAGGACATCTCAGGACCGGTCAATCTGGCCGCCCCCGACCCGCTGCCGCACCGCGCCTTCATGCGTGCCCTGCGCACCGCATGGGGAGCCCCCTTGGGCCTGCCCGCGACGAAGGGGATGGCGGAACTCGGCGCGTACGTCCTGCGCACGGACACCGAGCTGCTGCTGAAGAGCCGCCGTGTCGTCCCCGGCCGCCTCCTCGACGCGGGCTTCGCCTTCGACCACGGCGCGTGGCCGGAGGCCGCCCGTGACCTGGTCGGCCGCCGACGAGGGGGCACCGGCAGGAAGACGGCCCGGGTACGCGCGGGCGCGTGACCCCGGGGCCCGTCACTTCTCCAGCAGCGGTCGCAGATGGGCGTGAGCCCAGCCGCCGAGGGAGGTGGGGGTGGTGGTGAGCAGGTCGCGGGGCTGCTCGGGCTTCAGGTCGCGCGTTCCGGCCGTCATCCCGACCATGCCCTCGATCGCCGAGGGCGGCAGTCCCGCCGCGCGGAGCGTGTCCCGCGTGGTGTCGTCGCTGACGGGGTCGACCCGTACCGGACGCCCGAGCGCGTCGGTCAGGATCCGCGCGACCTGGCGGAAGGTGAGGTCCTCCGGCCCGTGGACCGCCTGCACCACCCGGCCCCGCCAGGCGTCGTTCAGCAGCCGGGCCGCCACCACGTCGCCGATGTCGCGCGGATCGGCCCAGGGCATCGGATGGTCGGGATCGAACGCGGTGGTCAGGACCCCTTCGGCGATCCCGTCCAGGTCGAACAGCAAGTTGGTGAAGAAGTACGCGCAGCGCAGGTGCAGGACGTCGGCTCCGGTGGTGTCGAGCCGTTCCTCGATCCCGGCCAGCGCGTCGATGTGCCCGACTCCCCGCCGCTTCTCCGCCCCGATGCTGCTCAGCAGCACCACCCGCCGCACCTCACCCGTCCGAGCGGCCTCGATCAGGGGCGCCGCGGTACGCAGCGAGGTGTCGACCGGGTCGGCCGCGGTGTGCGGGGTGGGGTCCACCCAGAAGACGGTCCGCGCCCCCGCCACCGCCCGGCGGACGAACTCGGCGTCCGTCAGATCGCCTTGGCGTACGTCGACGCGCGCGCGGGTCTCGTCGTCCAGGCGGGCCGGGTCGCGGACCAGGACGCGGGGGCGGACGCCGGCTTGCAGCAGCAGCCGGACGACACGCGAACCCACGTGTCCGGTCGGTGTGGTCACCGCGATGGTCATCGGGTGTCCCTTCCGTGGACTTCACTGGCAGTGTGCACTCCAGGGTCCCGCGTACCCGGCCGCCCCGCCCCGCAAGCCGACGATCGTCCCCCGCCCCACCTCCACTCACCGAACAACCGTGGCCGGCGGGTGTGGTTCGGATGTAATTGACCTCGGATTCCGGTGGGAAATTGCACTGTCTGTCAGGTCTATCTGCTGCGTAAAGTAGTGATCACGGCGACACCGAGTCCGCTGCGAACCGAACGGGGAACCACCATGACCAGCATGAACGCCGCCTCCGCCGCGCACCTCACCCGCGCCGCCGACGCCGAGACCTGCGCCGACCCGAGCAGCGTGATGACCCTGCTCGCCGACACCGACGCGCCGAACGGCGGCTTCACCTCCTACCGTTCCACCTTCGCCAAGGGAGCCGTGGGCGCACCCGCGCACTTCCACACGAAGGCGACGGAGCTCTTCTTCGTCATCAGCGGCTCCCTCCAGGTGCTGGTCGGGGAGGAAGTCACCATCCTGAACGCCGGAGACTTCCTCGCCGTGCCCCCGCACACCCCGCACGCCTTCGCCGCGGCCCCCGGCTGCGAGGCCGACGTCCTGTTCACCTTCACCCCCGGCATGGACCGCTTCGACTACCTGCGGTTGCTCGGCAGCGTGATGCGCGGCGAGACCGACCCCAAGAAGATCGCGGAGTCCTCCGAGCGTTACGACAACCACTACGTCGACAGCCCCGCCTGGCGCGCCGCGCTCGCCGTCGCCGCGTCGTGAACGACGCGGCCCGGTAAGGGCGGTGCCGGGCGAAGTCACCGCCCGAGTGCCGCCCGCTGCCCTCTCCCGCCCGCTGTCCGGCCCGTTGTCAGTGCCCCTGGTTATGGTCTTCTTCAAAGTCGGCCATCGAGGTCATCAAGGGGGAAGACGGATCATGAGCAGCACTGACAGCCGTGTGTACGAAGGGTTCTCGGCCGAGGAACGGGCCGCGATGAAGGACCACGCCCAGGAGCTGAAGTCGGCGTCGAGACGCGGCTCGCGCGCGGACAAGGCGGCCCAGGCGGTGCGGGACGTCCTCGCGAAGATCGGCGAGATGCGGGACGCGGACCGGATCATGGCCGAGCGCGTCCACGCGGTCGTCACCGCCAACGCCCCGGCGCTCGCGCCGAAGCTCTGGTACGGAATGCCGGCGTACGCACTGGACGGCAAGGTCGTCTGCTTCTTCCAGAGCGCGGAGAAGTTCAAGACCCGTTACGCCACCCTGGGCTTCAGCGACCAGGCCCAGCTCGACGAGGGCACGATGTGGGCCTCCGCCTTCGCCCTGACCGAGGTGACACCCGAGGTGGAGGCACGCATCGCCGCGCTCGTGAAGCAGGCGGCGAGCTGAGGCGCGGGCGCTCGGGGAAAGGACAAAGGGGGCGGACGGACGTTCCGTTCGGCGCGGCGGGCGGCGTCATCGTGCGCGCGTCGGCCATCGACCCGGCTTTGTTGGCCGAGGGGTTGCTGTTGAGCCGGGGACGGCGGCTGTCACGCTCGTTTCAGCCCCAGTGGCTCCGGCGGCGCGGCTTTCTCCTGGCCCCGGCCGCCGGGTGCGGTGAACGCGGAGGTCCCCCGTCTCGGCGTGCGCCGCGGGTGCCTGTCCGCCATCGGGCGGCGGGCAGGCACCCATGACCCACGGCCCCGTCCCACGCGCCGGCGCACCACCCTGGCCTGCGCGACGGGGCCGGGTACCCCCTGAAGGCGGTGCCCGCCGCGAACGTCAAGGCGCAATGCGGCCATCCCACTCGATCAAGTCGCAGGCCGAATAAAGCCCCCCGGGCGCCCGGAAGCGGACGGCCTCCACGCTCCGTACCGCCGTCAACGGGCGTCCCAGGGGCCGTCCTTGCCCGCATCGGGCTCCCAGGACTGTGGCCGGATTAGCCATCTGACACATGTTCGGATCCGGCAATACTCGGCACTGGGCAGTCCGCCCACTTTCCTACGTCCGGAGGCCGCAGATGCCCCAGACCAGTGTTCCCGCAACCGCCGTGCTCAACGCCTGGCTGTCGGGCGCCGAGAGCGCGTACGGCCAGTCCAACCCCGCCGGTCCGCTCTACGTCGGCGGCGCCACCGCCGAGGCCGCGCTGACCGACCCGAGCGACTCCCTGTACGGGTTCTGCTCCAGCCCGAGTGGCTCGCGCGGAAGCTGGTGTTGCTGATCACCGAAGAGCGTTCCCGCACAGATCCTTCGCGGGACACGCCTCTTGAGCGTCCTGGCGACCGCGCCCGTCGGGCGCGCCGCCGCTGAGTGACGCTCGCGGACAGGAGCGCGAGGACATACGGAACGACGGGTGGGGGACCGCTCACCATGCCGCGGCGCACTGGCGGACCGGGGCTGGTCACGCGGTTTCCCACCCCACGTGGCGCATCGCGCGGAGCACCACGTGGCGCATCGCGCGCAGCACCTGATGGAGCACCCAGGGGAGCGCCTCGACGGCGCCGACGTGTGACGTACGGGGAAGGGGCGGGCCTTGGACCGATCGGCGCCGGAGAAGAGAGACGAGGCGGAGTGGTTCGTCCGTCCCGTACGCACCATCGCCCGGCCGTGGCGCAGGGAACTGGCCCGGCGGCTGGCCGCCGTGGACGACCTGTCCCGTGCGGAACGCGAGGTGGTGCTGGAGGCGGGCCACACCGCCCTGCTCGGCTCCCTGCACGCCAAGCTGTCCCGGCTCTTCCTGATCGAACTGCACGCCCTGCGCATGACGGAAGGCGGCGGGCGGGCCGGAGATGACACCGCGACCTGGGCCGCCTTCATCGAACAGGCCGAGGACGAGGGCTATCTCGACCGGCTGGCCGACCGCTACCCCACACTCGGGCGGCGGATCGCGTCGGTCGCGCGGCAGTCGGTGGCGGCCACCGCCGGCTTCGCCGCACGGCTGGCCTCGGACCGTGAACTCCTGGGAACGCTGCTGGGCACACCCGCCGGGGAGATACGGGCGGTCGTCTTCGGGGAGGGTGACACCCACCGGGGCGGCCTGACGGTCAGCCGGGTCGACTTCGACGGCGGCAGCGTCATGTACAAGCCCCGCCCCTCACAGGCGGATGTGGCGCTGGGCGGGCTCCTGGAGGACGTCTTCGCGGACTTCCCCGACGCACCGCAACCGGACGCACGCATCCGTGTCCCCAGGACGTTGGTGCGCGACGGCTACGGCTGGTCCGCGTTCGTACGCCACCGCTACTGCGCGGACGACACCGAACTCGCCGCGTTCTACCGCAACGTCGGCCACTGGCTCGCCGTCCTGCGCTTCACCGGCGGCACCGACATGCACGCCGAGAACATGATCGCGGCGGGCCCGGTGCCGGTGATCGTGGACGCGGAGACGCTCTTCGACGCCCCCGCGCCCTTCCCGGCAAGTGGCCGGGGCGACGCGGTGGACGTGGCCGCGGCGGCCATCCGCCGTACGGTGCTGCGCACCGGTCTCCTGCCCGTACGCGGCACCGGCTTCGCGCTGGGCGGAGTCGACATCTCCGGGATCGGGGCGCTGCCCGGCCAGCAGCCGCTGATCCCCAACCCCGTGATCGCGGACGGCGGCACCGCCGCGGCCCGCTTCGAGGTGGACCTGGTGGCCATGCCCACCGCGGGCAACCACCCCAGCCCCACCCCGGTGCTGAGCGCGTACTGGGACCGGATCCTGGTCGGCTTCCGTGAGATGACCGCGCATTTGCGCCGCCCCGGCACCGACCCGTACCGGATGCTGCGCCGCTTCGAGGGCGCCCAGGTGCGGCGCATCCTGCGGCCGACCCAGGCGTACGTCGACATCGGCCGGATGCTGTGGCACCCCGCGTCCCTGCACGACGAGGCGGCGGCCGTCGAGCGCGCCCGCGACATCCTGCGGCGCAACGCGGAGGTGCTGCCCGGCGCCCCCACCGACCGTGCGGCCATCGACGGCGAGATAGCGGACCTGCTGGCCGGGGACGTCCCGATGTCCACCTTCGTGGTGGACGCGGCCGTCGTCCGGGCCACGGTCGAGGACTGGCGCACCGCCGACCTGCCCCTGGAGGAGGCGGTGATCCAGGACGCGCTCGTGGGGGCGTACCTCAACGAGCGCTCACTGCCCCAGCGGGTCCGGGCAGCCGCCCACGAACCGCACGCCCGGGACCGGGAGCGCCGGCGCCGCGACCTGGCCACCCGGATGGTCCGGCGGCTGTGCGACGGCGCGGTGCGCGGCGAGGACGGCACGGTCACCTGGATCAGCCCGGTCTTCACCCCGGCCGGATGGTCCATCAGGGTGCTGCCCGCCGATCTGTACACCGGGCAGGGGGGTGTGGCGCTGACACTCGCGGAGTACGTGACCGAGGCTCGGGCCGGACGGGCGGACGAAGTACCGGGCGTGGCCGAGGCGTTCGAGGGTTCGCTGCGGGTGCTCATCAGCACCGAGGACCTCACGCCGACCCCCTCGGCCGGCGCGTTCAGCGGGGCGGCCTCGCAGGTGTGGACGTGGCTGGCGCTGCACCGGGTGCTCGGGGAGCAATGGTTGCTGGAGCGGGCGGAACAGCGGGCGACGCTGCTCGCGCGGGGGCCGCTGGTCGAGGACGACGTGGAGGTGGATCTCCTCAACGGGGCCGCCGGGGGCGTGGTCCCGCTGCTCAACCTGGCGGAGGCGACCGGGCGGGACCGCTGGCTCGACGCCGCCGCGCACATCGGCCGCCGGCTGTCCGGGCTGGCCGAAGTCGACGGCGCCGGGGCACGCTGGACGACCCGGCTCAACCCCGAGGGCATCGGCGGCTTCGCGCACGGCGCCACCGGCATCGGCTGGGCGCTGAAGCGGCTGGCACTGAGCAGGGCGGGCTCCGCGGCCGACCGCCGCGACTGGGCGCACCTGGCCGAACGGGCCTTCGCCTTCCAGGAGTCCCTCTACCGGCCCGAGCAGGGCAACTGGCTGGATGTGCGCGTCGGCGCCGAGGAGGACTTCTTCACCAGTTGGTGCCACGGCAGCGCGGGGATCGGTATCGGCATGCTCGACCTCCACCGGCGTACCGGAGACCCCGCCCACCTGGACATGGCCCGGCGCGCCGCACATGCCTGCGCCGCCGAGGGCTTCGGCTGGAGCCACACGCTGTGCCACGGCGACCTGGGGCTCTGGGAGTTCCTGACGTCGGTGGGCGTCGGTGACGCCGAGGCCCTCGACGGCGAGATCCTCAGTGGTCTCGAACAGCGCGGGCCGGTGGGGGGTTTGGCCCGCGAAGCCTTCTCGCCGAGCCTGATGTCGGGGCTGTCCGGGGTGCTCCACACTCTGCTGCGGATGCACCCCGAGGCCGTCCTGCCCAATCCCCTCCTCCTGGACTGAGGGGGGTCGCGGTGGCAGGTCGGGCGGTTCAGCCGATGCCGACGCTGTTGCCGCAGATGTTGATGGGCGCGTCGATGACAACCTGGATCAGGTTGCCGGAGAGGACGCCGGGGGAGTTGGCGACGTACCCCTCGGCGTAGGCGCTTCCGTGGTTGGTGCATTCCGTCCCGCGGGAGTCGCCGCGGTCACGGTCGTGGTCGCGGTCGCGGTCACCGCGGCCGTGGCCACCGCGGCCGTGATCGCCCCGGCCGTGGTCGTCGTGGTCACGGTGGTCGTAAGAGCCGTGGCCGCCGTATCCGTTGTCCGGGCCGTGATCCGCCATGGCGGGTGCGGCGGAGCCGAGGGTCAGGGCAGTGCCGACAAGAGCGGCGAGCAGATACTTCTTGGTGTTGGTCATATGGACATGAAAACCGGTGGGATCCGATCCCGCGCGCCGGGATCGGAGGGTTCACTCGCTTGCCCGAAGCGGCCGGTATCCGACGCGGCAAGGAGGGGATGACACCTGGAACGAGGACGCCGGGAACGACGCGGCTTCGGAGACTTCGCTGCCCTGGAAACGACGAAGCCCCGGAAACGACGAAGGCGAGAAGCTCACTCGCTCCTCGCCACTCTCAAGGTATAGCGCACAGGGGGGCTTGCGGCAAGGCCCCGGTCATCCCGCAGAATCGCAGACCGATGCCAGGACCTGCGGAAACGGGAAACTTTGATGATCGACGTGGCCATTGTCGGCGGCGGACCGACCGGTTTGATGCTCGCCTGTGAACTGCGGCTGCACGGGGTGGGTGTCGTCGTGCTGGAGAAGCTGACCGAACCCACCGACCAGTCGCGTGGACAGGGCCTGCACGCGCGCAGCGTCGAGGTGATGGATCAGCGCGGCCTGCTGGACCGGTTCCTCGCGGTGAGCGAGAAGTTCCAGGCGGGCGGCCTGTTCGGCGGTGTCGTGAAGGGGTGGCCGGAGGGGCTGGACACGGCCCATCCGTACGGCGTCGCCACCCCGCAGCCGGTCACCGAGCGGATCCTCACCGAGCGCGCCCTGGAACTCGGTGCCGAGATCCGGCGCGGCTGCCGGGTGGTCGGGCTGAGCCAGGACGAGGACGGGGTGAGTGTCGAGCTGGCGGACGGCACCGGGGTGCGCTCGCGCTACCTCGTGGGGTGCGACGGCGGTCGCAGCACCGTGCGCGGACTGCTCGGCGTCGCCTTCCCCGGCGAACCGGCCAAGGTCGAGACCCTGCTCGGCCAGATGGAGGTGGCCGAGGACCCGGCCACGGTCGCCGCCGCCGTGGCGGAGGTCAACAAGACGCAGTTCCGGTTCAGCGTCACCCCTCCCGACGACGCGGGGCTGTGCCGGGTCGTCGTGCCCGCCGACGGCGTCGCCGAGGACCGCACGGCCGAGCCGACCCTCGACGACTTCAAGCGGCAGTTGCGCGCGTACGCGGGCACCGACTTCGGTGTGCACTCACCGCGTTGGCTCTCCCGGTTCGGTGACGCCAGCCGGCAGGCCGAGCGCTACCGGGTCGGCCGCGCGTTCCTTGCCGGGGACGCGGCCCACATCCACCCGCCGACCGGCGGCCAGGGGATGAACCTGGGGGTGCAGGACGCGTTCAACCTCGGCTGGAAGCTGGCCGCCGCCGTCAACGGCTGGGCTCCCGAAGGGCTCCTCGACAGCTACCACACGGAACGGCACCCGGTCGGCGCCGCCGTACTGGACAACACCCGCGCGCAGATCACGCTCATCGGCAGCGACGCCGGCGCGACGGCCCTGCGCACCCTCTTCGCGAAGCTGATGGACTTCGAGGAGGTGAACCGGTACGTGACCGGGATGATCACCGCGGTCGACGTCGCCTACGACTTCGGCGGGGGCCACGCACTCCTCGGCCGGCGGCTGCGGGACGTACGGCTGACGCGGGGGCGGCTGTACGAGCTGATGCGCGGCGGGCGCGGTCTGCTGCTCGACCGGACCGGGCTGCTGTCGGTGGAGGGCTGGGCGGACCGGGTCGACCATGTCGTCGACCCCGGCGCGGAACTGGACGTGCCCGCGGTGCTGCTGCGGCCGGACGGCCATGTGGCGTGGGTCGGCGACGATCAGGGGGACCTGCTCGCCCACGTGCCCACGTGGTTCGGCGCGGCGACAGGGGACGGGGAGCCGGCCCGGTGAACGGGCGGCTGCCGTACGGCGGTTGAAAGGCCACCGGCCGGGTTGCGCGGTGTGACGGCGCGCCCCGGCCGGTCCGCCTACGGCGGGAAGTGCAGGGTGCCTACGGCAGGAAGTACATGGGGTTGGGGATCTTGTACGTCTGGTCGGCGTGGCCGCCCGCGAGGTCGGTGTACTGGTCGCCGAGGTTGGCGACGATGCGGTAGCCGAGGCTCTCGATGTGCCGGCGGGTGCCCGCCTTGTAGTCGACCGTGGAGCAGGTCCAGGTGGGCTTGCCGCAGCTCAGGTAGGCCGGGGGGTTGACCTTGTCCTTGAGGAAGAAGTGCGCGCTGTCGACCGGGACGCCGTAACCCGCCGAGGTGAGGTTGGTGGCGCTCGCGTCGCGCTGCGAGACGTCGCGGCCGGTGAGGAAGAAGACGGTGACGCCCTTCTTGGCCGCGTAGTTCACCAGGTCGGGCATGCCGAAGACGGCTATGGACCGCGCGCTCTGGACGTACGCGTTGAAGGCTGTGGCGTTGTACGCGAAGCCGTTCTTCTTCTCGTAGTCGTACGTCAGCAGGGTCGTGTCATCGACGTCGAGGACGATCGCGGGCTTGCGGCCGTCGCGCCCGGGGTGCTCGGCGGCGTGGGTGATCTGACGCTTGGCGCGGGCCTCGATCGAGGCGACCTGCTTGGCGTAGTTGCTGGTGGGGGAGGCCTGGTAGGCGCCGGTCGAGTCGGGAGCCCCGCCGTAGTAGGCGTTGATCTTGTCCTCGACCTTGGTGATGTTGGGGATCTCCTTGTCGCTCTTCGGCGTGCCGTTCCCGGCGGTGGCCGCGCCCGCGCCGTAGAAGGCGGCGCCGGTGACGGCGAGGGCGGCGACGGTTGCTGCGGTTTTGGTGACAGTGCGCATGGGCAAGGTCTACGCGCATCACACACCGTCCCGCCAGGGTGTTTGATCAATTCTTTACCGCCGGGTAACGAAAGGGTGGGTCCGTGGCGACGGACCCACCCTTTCGTACGAGTACGGGGTACTGAGAACCGGAGTGCGGAGAACCGGTGAAACTCACACCCCGCTGAACGACAGCTTCGCGGCGAAGCCCAGGAAGAGGACGCCGGCGGCCGACGTGGCGCCCGCCGACAGCCGCCTGCGGCGACGGAACGCGGCGGCCAGCCGGGTGCCGCTGAATATCAGCGTGGACAGGTAAAGGAAGCTCGCCAGCTGGAGCAGCGTGCCCAGCACCAGGAACGACAGCGCCGGATAGGCGTACCCCGGGTCCACGAACTGCACGAAGAAGGAGACCAGGAACAGGATCGCCTTGGGGTTGAACAGGCTGAGCATCAGCGCGCGCCGGTAGGGCCGCTCGACGGCGGCCTCCTGCTGGAGCTCGTCGGCGCCGGCAGGCCCGGCCACGGTGTGGCGGTCGCGCCACATCCCTAGCGCCTGGCGCAGCATGCCGAGCGCCATCCAGGACAGATACCCGGCACCGGCGTACTTGACGACGGCGAACAGCAGGGGCGTCGTCTGGAGCAGCGACGCGGCCCCGAGCGCGGAGAGCGTCATCAGCACGGTGTCCCCGGTCCATACCCCGGCGGCGGCGACATACCCGGTGCGCACACCACGCCGGGCCGCGACGGAGAGCACGTACAGGGAGTTGGGCCCCGGCGCCAGGATGATCAGCACCAGGCCCACGAGGTATGTCGGAAGATCGGTTACACCCAGCATGCGGGGGAGTGTCGCACATGGGTGCGAGGTGGGGGGTGGGTGTTTCACGATGTGGCGGGGGACCGAGATCTGGGGTGCAGCGCTCCACGCCTCGCCTTGGGCCCTTCACGTCTCGCCCACCCAGGCGGCCACGTGTCGCGCCGACCGCACACGTAGGCCACCTCTCGGATGTCAGCCTCCACCCCTCCGGAACGCCGCCCGGTAATCCCTGGGGCGGCGGCCGGTGTGTCTGGCGAAGAGGGATGCGAACGTCGCGGGGTCCTGGTAGCCGACCGCGGAGGAGATGCCGGCGACCGTGCGGTCCGTCGTCTCCAGGAGGTGGCGGGCGCGTCGGACGCGCGAGGACTGGAGGTACTCCAGTGGGCTCTGGCCCGTCTCGTCGGCGAAGCGCCGCAGCAGGGTGCGGGTGCTCACGTTGAAGGCGTCCGACAGCGCGGTGAGGTCGTACCGGGCGGCGAGCGTCTGGTCGAGCCGCCGCATGACCCGGTGGGAGAACTCGTTGCCGGGGCACGGGAGCAGTCGCGCGTCGACGTAGGGAGTCTGTGACGTACGGGCGTCGTCGACCAGTGCGACCCGCGCGGTCGTCCGTGCCACGTCGGCGCCGCTGTGCCGGCGGATCAGCTCCAGGGCGAAGTCGTACATCGCGCTGAAAGCGGCCGTGGTCGTCACGCCCTCGTCGGTGACGACCAGCCGCTCGGGGCGGACTTCGGCGCCCGGGCAGCGCCGGGACAGTTCGTCCGCGAAGAGCCAGGACGTCGTCGCCCGGCGCCGGTCGAGAAGTCCCGCCTCGGCGAGCAGGAACGCGCCGACGCAGATCGACACCACGACGCGGCCCGCGGCGCTGTGGGAGCGGATCGCCGCGATCTCCGGGGCGAGGGGGGCGAGTACGGCGTCCATGTCGAGGCCCGGCACGAGCTCGAAACCCGGCACCACGAGGACGTCGACCTCGCGCAGCGGAGCGACGGTGAGGACCACGCCGCCCGACGCGGTGACGCGACGGCGGGGCGAGACGACCGACACCTCGTAACCCGCCCGGTCGGGACCGGCGACGTGCGCGGCCATCGTCAGCAGATCGGGTACGCCGAACACCTCCGAAGCGAAGCACCCCGGATAGGCCAGGACCCCCACACGCAACGCGCTCACACTCACCGCCGCCTCCTCCCCGCCGGGCCCATGGCGAGATTACCCTCGACCATGGCGATCCGGCCCCTCCTGGTATGCGGGCGCGCGCGTCCAGGCTGTCCGCATGAGTGCTGCCAACCAGAGCCGTGACGACGCGATCACGGATTTCTCCCGCATGCTCGTGGAGATCGACGGAGCGGTGAAGACGGTGTACGTGGCCGGTGCCGGGCCGGCCGTCGTGCTGATGCCGGAGATGCCCGGCATCAGCCCCGACGTCCTGCGCCTGGCACGGTGGATACGGGACGCGGGTTTCACCGTGTACGTTCCCTCGCTGTTCGGGGTGGACGGTGCCTACCCCACGGCCGACGGCGGAAGCGAGGTCGTACGGCGTGCGTGCGTCAGCGCCGAGTTCCGCGCGTTCGCCGGGGGTGGCACCAGTCCCGTCACCGCGTGGCTGCGTGGGCTCGCGCGCCGGGCGCACGCCGAGTGCGGTGGTCCGGGGGTCGGTGCGATCGGGCTCTGCTTCACCGGCAACTTCGCGCTCACCATGGCGCTGGAGCCGGCCGTCGTCGCACCCGTACTCAACCACCCCTCGCTGCCACTGGACGATCCCGCCGGGCTGGAGATGAGCGAGGAGGACGCGGCAGCGGTCCGCGACCGCGTCGTACGCGACGGACTGAAGGTCCTCGCCTACCGCTTCGACAACGACCGCTGGTGCACCGGCCGGCGTTTCGCCGCCTACCGCACACTCCTCGGGGACGCCTTCGACGGCCGCGTCCTCGACGGCAGTCACGCCCGCACGGATCCGCCGCCGTTCTTCGCCGATGTGGTGGCGTCCCCGCACAGTGTCGTCACCGCCCACCTCGTGGACGAGGCCGGCCACCCCACGGTGCGGGCCCGGGACGAGATCCTGTCCTTCCTGGTGGACCGGCTGCTGAGCCCGAGCCCGCTCGGGGAGCGGGCCCCGGCCCAGGCGCCCTGACCGCTCCGGCCGCCGCTAGGGCAGATCGCCGTTGCCGCCCAGGTTGGCGACCACGCGGCGCAGGACGTCGATGGTGGCCGCGTAGGCGGCGTCGTCGACGCCCGTCCGCATCCGTGTGTGCACCTTGGCGTTGCGGTCGTGGGCGCGCAGGCGTCCCGCCTCGCCCGCGTCCGTCAGTACGAGCGTGCCGTCGGTCTCCGCGGTCCAGCCGCGCGACGCGAGATCGGTGAAGACGGCGTCGAAGTCGGTGTCCTGGTCGTCGAAGGGGGTGAGCTTCGCGGTGAGGGAGGCTCGGGTCCAGTGGCCGGGGGCACCGGCTATGTGGTTGAGGGCCCACCAGTACGGCTGGGTCAGGTCCTCCACGGCGAGGGCGGTGCGCAACCCGCCGATGACCAGGCTCGCGGCCTCCCTGGCCCAGTAGCCGATGGGCTGGGCGGCAAGTGTCTCCTGGGGGTATTCCTTGATCGTCATGCCGCGACCGTAAGACCTCAAGCTCACATGAGGTCAACCGTCCTGCCGGGTCCACCGGTGGCCGCCGAGGCCGCGACCCCGGGTTTCCGGTGGTGTCACCGGTGGCACAGTGGTTCCATGTGCGGCCGTTACGTCTCCACCCGTAGCCCCGAGGACCTGGTCCAGCTCTTCCGCGTCACCGACTGGCGTACGGAGGAGCGGCTGGCGCCGAGCTGGAACGTCGCGCCGACCGACGAGGTGTGGGCCGTCCTGGAGCGGACCGGGCGCGGCCACGAGGGCGCCGCACCGGCGGGGAGGCAGTTGCGGCCGCTGCGCTGGGGCCTGGTGCCGCCCTGGGCGAAGGACATGAAGGCCGGCGCCCGCATGATCAACGCCCGGGTGGAGACCGTGCACGAGAAGCCCGCCTTCCGCCGCGAATTCCTCAAACACCGCTGCCTCCTGCCCGCCGACGGCTTCTACGAGTGGCAGCAGGAGAAGGACCCGGCGACGGGCAAGCCCCGCAAGCAGCCGTACTTCATCCACCCCGAGGACGGCCAGGTGATGGCGCTGGCCGGGCTGTACGCGTACTGGCGCGACCGGTCCGTCAAGCACGACGACGACCCCGGCGCATGGTTGGTGACCTGCACCATCATCACCACCGAGGCCAGCGACGCGGCGGGCCGCGTACACCCGCGCATGCCCCTGGCGCTCACGGAGGACCACTACGACGCCTGGCTCGACCCCCACCACCACGACCCGGACCACCTACGCGCCCTGCTGAGCCGCCCGGCAGACGGCCACCTCGACGCCCGCCCGGTCTCCCCGGCGGTGAACAGCGTGCGCAACAATGGGCCGGAGTTGCTGGAGGGGTGAGGGGCGCGGGGTGTTGGCGGAGGCGGCCCCGTCGAGCAAGGGCGGTCACGCAAGGGAACGAGGTGGAGATCCTCGGCTCCGGCGGCGGTGTCACCGCCCGCGTCCTGGACCTCGACCACCGCCAGACGCGGGTCGACGAAGTGGGTGCGGGTATGCACGCCGTGTGCTGCTGCCGGCGGTCACCGGGTCACCGTAACCGGCCGCGACCAGGGCCGACTTGACGCGGTCGCCGCTGAACGGTGATGACCGGGGAGAACGTCGCCGACGCCATCGTCTGGCGCTCGGCCGGCCCACCGGGGTGGAGGTGAACACCGTGGTCATCCGTCCGTCCGGCCAGGTCCACTGAGCGACGGAGGCACCCGGCCGCAGCGCTCCCGGAGCCGGGGCGCCGCCACACCGCCCCGTACCCATATGGGTGGTTTACCGCTTCCGGCGACCGCCTCCCCTTCCCGCGCAGGATGCTTGCCACGTGAGCTGTCCGGTGCGATGTGGGTGGAGATGTCATGGTGAACGGTAGTGTCCTGCTGGCCCTGCGCGAGGATCCTCTCGGCGGGGGGCCGGGGGCGGAGCAACTGCGTCGGATCGGCAAGGAGCTGGAGAACCGCGGCCTGGAAGTGCGCTGGGCGCGGACCGCGGAGGCCGCCTGCGCGGCCCTGCGGACCGAGGCGGGTCTCACCGCCGCCGTGGTGGCGTGGGACCTGCCGTCCGCGAACGGCAAACCCGCCGACACCGACGGCGACGCGCACGGCACCGAAGCGGGCGGCGCGGCTGCCCTGCGCCAGATCTCGCGCCGGTTCAAGGACCTGCCGGTCTTCGTCGTCATGCCCGAGGACTCCGACCACGGTCTGGAGCAACTGCCGCTGTGGGTGGCGGAGACCGTCGTCGGGTACATCTGGCCGCTGGAGGACACCCCCTCCTTCATCGCCGGCCGGGTCGCCCACGCGGCGCACGCCTACGGCGACGCGGTGCTGCCGCCGTTCTTCAAAGCGCTCCGGCGTTTCGACGACGCCCACGAATACTCCTGGCACACCCCCGCCCACTCGGGCGGGGTGGCCTTCCTGAAGTCACCGGTGGGCCGCGCGTTCTTCGACTACTACGGTGAGCGCCTGTTCCGTACCGACCTCTCCATCTCCGTGGGGGAGCTGGGTTCCCTCTTCGAGCACAACGGCCCCATCGGCGAGGCCGAGCGCCACGCCGCCCGCATCTTCGGCGCCGACCGTACGTACTTCGTCCTGCACGGCGACTCCACGGCGGACCGCATGGTCGGCCACTACTGCGTCACCACCGACGAGATCGCCCTGGTGGACCGCAACTGCCACAAGTCGGTGCTGCACGGCCTCGTGATCTCCGGCGCGCGCCCGGTCTACCTCGTGCCGACCCGCAACGGCTACGGCCTCGCCGGCCCCCTCCCCGCGAGCGAGACCGCCGCGGGCGCGGTCGCCGCCCGGATCGCCGCCCACCCGCTGACCCCGGGAGCGGTCTCCTCCGACGCCCAGTACGCGGTGATCACCAACTCCACCTACGACGGGCTGTGTTACGACACCGTGCAGACCGCGCGCGCCCTCGCGCCCAGCACCCCGCGGCTCCACTTCGACGAGGCGTGGTTCGCGTACGCGCGCTTCCACCCGCTCTACGCCCGCCGGTACGGCATGGCCGTCGGCTCGGACACCTTCGAGGGCGGGGACCGGCCCACCGTCTTCTCCACCCAGTCCACCCACAAGCTG
This sequence comes from Streptomyces sp. NPDC005878, assembly GCF_040629815.1. Lineage (NCBI taxonomy): Bacteria > Bacillati > Actinomycetota > Actinomycetes > Kitasatosporales > Streptomycetaceae > Streptomyces > Streptomyces sp. NPDC005878. The sequence goes on along the minus strand of NZ_JBEXWK010000004.1, from coordinate 383,461 downwards.
CTGGCCGCGCTCTCCCAGTCCGCGATGGTGCATGTGCGTTCGTCGCCCCGTGCCCCGGTCGAGCACGACCGGTTCAACGAGGCGTTCATGATGCACGGGACCACCTCGCCGCTGTACCCCGCGATCGCCTCGCTGGACGTGGCCGCGGCGATGATGGACGGGCCGCAGGGGCAGTGGCTGGTCAACGAGGCGGTCACCGAGGCCATCCGGTTCCGGCAGGCCGTCGTGCGCATCGGGCGCCGTATCGCCGCCGCGGGCGACCGGCCGAGCTGGTTCTTCGGCGTCTGGCAGCCCGAGACCGTGGTGGATCCGGCCACCGGGTCCCGTACGCCGTTCGCCGACGCCTCACCGGCGCTGCTGGCCGGTGAGCCGCGCTGCTGGGAGCTCGACCCCGACGCCGACTGGCACGGCTTCCCCGGTCTGAGCGAGGGCCAGTGCATGCTGGACCCGATCAAGGTCACGCTGACCTGCCCAGGGGTCACCGCGACGGGCCGCAGCGAACCGTGGGGCATCCCCGCGCGCATCCTGACCGCCTACCTCGCCGAGCGCGGCATCGTCGTGGAGAAGACCGACACGTACACCACGCTCGTCCTCTTCTCCATGGGCATCACCAAGGGCAAGTGGGGCACCCTGATGGACGCCCTGATGGACTTCAAGGCGCTGCACGACGCGGAGACCCCGCTGCGGCAGGTGCTGCCCCAGCTCGTCGATGCCTACCCCAAGCGGTACGGGCACGCCACCCTGCGCGGCCTGTGCCAGGAGATGCACGAACACCTCACCCGCGCCGACCTGATCGACGCCCTGGACACCGCCTTCCGTGACCTGCCCCGCCCCGTCGTCCCGCCCCAGCGCTGCTACCAGCAGCTGATCCGCGGCGGCACCGAACGCCTGCCCCTCACCGAGGCCGCGGGCCGGGTGGCCGCCGCCATGGTCACGGTCACCCCGCCCGGCATCCCCGTCCTGATGCCCGGAGAGGCCCTCGGCGCCCCCGACGGCCCGGTCCTGCGCTACCTCGGCGCCCTGGAAGCCTTCGACCGGGCCTTCCCCGGCTTCCACAGCGAGGCCCACGGCGTGGTCATCGACCCGGATACGGGTGACTACCTCATCGAATGCGTACGGGAGGAGAACCGGCCCGGAGAGTGAGGCGTCCGGCCCCGGATTCCCGTCCCGGGACGGGTGGTTCGCAGGCGTGTCGGCCATGCGGTGCGCATGGCCGACCGGGCCGACTCGCCGCGGACGACCCGAGAAGGACCGAGAAGGACCGAGGAGGAGGGGCCCGAGTGGGGGAGTGAGGTGGTTGGTATCGCCATCTCGGGGCATTCCAAGAGGATGCCCCCGGCGACCGCGGGGGCCCGCATGGCAGGAGTTTCCATGACCGACTACGTCATCACCGTGCCGGGTACGTTCGTCCACGGCATCACCGACGACCAGCGTGCCGCGGTGGTGCGCAAGCTGCGTCCGCAGGACCCGTCGAACACCGACTTCGGCGAGAACGAGGAGCTCAGCCTCCTCACCCTCCAGGACGGCAACATGTTCTCCGTCCGGCTGGAAGTGGAGGCCGCCACGCGCGACGAGGCCGAGGCCAAAGCCGTGGACCTGGTCTCCGCCGCCCTGCGCGACACCGGCCTGGCGGAGGACGACGCGCCCCTGGGGCCCGCGGCCGTCACCGGCATCGACCGCGAGTTCTGAGCAGGGGCGGCCGCGCCACGGACTGATGAAGCGTCAAATAGTTTGGTTGTGCGCCCAGTTCGACGCGTACATAACCTGCCGGGCACGCTCCCGTCCCGACCGCTGATCCTCGTCACAGCCATCCCTGCCGCTGTGCCTGCAACGCCAGCTGGAAGCGGTTCGCCGCGCCCAGCCGCGCCATCAGGATCTGGAGCCGGCGGAAGAGGGTGCGGCGGCTGAGGCCCAGTTCGCGGGCGATGACGTCGTCGCCCGCCCCGCCCGCGAGCAGCCACAGCAGCCGGCGGTCGGCCGGGGGCAGACCGCCGGGGCGGGCGGTGCTGCCGTGAAAGGGCAGGGCGTTCTGCCAGGACTGCTCGAACAGGGCGATGAGCGCGGAGAGCAGACCGCACGGCTGGACCACCAGCATGGAGTTGTGCACATCGGCCTCCTTGATCGACAACGACACCAGCGCGTACGCCTCGTCGATGATCACGAGCTTGACCGGAACCGACGGCAGCACCCGCGCCTGCTCACCGGCGTTGACGCACGGCTCGATGGCCTCCTTCAGATGCCCCGGGTACTCCAGCGACGCCCGCGAGTACACGACGCGCTGCGTCACCCCGCGCGCGAGCGTGGCCAGCGCGTCGTCGGTGGCGCCCGACAGGGGGAAGTACGGCGGTGACTCGAACTGGCGGATCTGCTCGCGGGCGCTCGCCCAGGCCTGGCGCATCCGGGGGCCGACGGCGTCACCGGTGACGACCTCGACGAGGTGGTCGTTGTACGCGGCGAGCCGCTGGCGCCGGAACGACTCGAAGGCGCCGCCGACGGCGATGCGCGACTCCTCGACCTCCGCAGCCCGGTGCCGGGCCAGGATCTCCAGGCCGGCGGCGGGCGGAACCGGCGCCACCACGTCCCCGCCCTCCTCGGCGGCGCTGGCCAGACCGGCGTCGACCAGCTCGCCGTACGCCGCGGTGAGGTCCGCGCCCTCCAATCCCGCCGCCGCCGCGATCGCGCTCAGCGGTGCCGGGGCCAGTTCCAGCAGGGCCAGATAGACCCGGGCCGCCGAGGAGCCGATGCCCAGGCGCCGCAGGGCCTCGCCGAGTTTCGCGTGCGTCATGGGCCTCATTATCTGCACCGCCGCTCCTTCGGCGTGGCCGATCCGTGCCAGTGGCACTCCTCGGCGCCCGGCCCGCGCGGCGCGGAGTACCGTCCGCGCAGAACGCACCCCAAGCTCCCTCCAGAGGAAGGTGTACGCCGTGGCGAAAGGCCGGAAGAACGGTCTCTACTCAGGGATCTCCGAGGAACTGTCCGCGCTGATGCGGACGGGGTGGGCGGACACCGAGCGACGCGACCTGCGGCCCGACGAGCAGGTCCCCTACGCGGCCGCCCGCCGCGCCGCGCTCTCCGCGCGCTTCCCGGGCGAGCGCCTGGTGATCCCCTCGGGGAACCTCAAGGCCCGCTCCAACGACGACAGTTACCCGTTCCGCCCGTACTCCGGTTACGTCCACATGACCGGCGACCAGGCCCGCGACGGCGCGCTCGTCCTGGAACCCCGGGCGGACGGCGGCCACGACGCCTACTGCTTCCAGCTTCCCCGGGACAGCAGGGACGACAACGAGTTCTGGACCGGCTCCACCGCGGAGCTGTGGATGGGCAGGCGCCGCTCGCTGGCCGAGTCCGAGGTCGTCCTCGGACTGCCGTGCCGTGACGTGCGCACGGCAGCCGACGACCTCGCCGCCTCAAGCGCGCCGACCCGGATCGTGCGCGGGATCGACCCGGCCCTGGAAGCGGCCGTCGCCACCGACGAGGAGCGCGACGACGAGCTGGAGGAGGCGCTCAGCGATCTGCGCCTGGTCAAGGACGACTGGGAGGTGGGCGAGCTGCGCAAGGCCGTCGACTCCACCATGCGCGGCTTCACCGATGCCATCGGTGAGCTCTCCCGGGCGATCGCGTCGTCCGAGCGGTGGATCGAGGGCACGTTCTTCCGCCGCGCGCGCCTGGAGGGCAACTCCGTCGGCTACGGCACGATCTGCGCCGCCGGTGAGCACGCCACGATCATGCACTGGACCGACAACGACGGTCCCGTCCGCCCCGGGGAGCTTCTCCTGCTCGACGCCGGGGTGGAGACGCACACCCTCTACACCGCCGACGTCACCCGCACGCTCCCCATCAGCGGCACCTTCACGCCGCTTCAGCGCAAGGTGTACGACGCGGTGTACGAGGCACAGGAGGCCGGGATGGCGGCCGTCAAGCCCGGCGCCGCGTACCGCGACTTCCACGAGGCGTCCCAGCGCCACCTGGCGGCCCGGCTCGTCGAGTGGGGCTTCATCGAGGGCCCGGCGGAGCGCGCCTACGCACTCGGCCTCCAGCGCCGCTTCACCATGGCCGGGACCGGCCACATGCTCGGTCTTGACGTCCACGACTGCGCGCAGGCCCGGAACGAGGAGTACGTCGACGGCGTCCTGGAGCCGGGCATGGTGCTCACCGTCGAGCCGGGCCTGTACTTCCAGCCGGACGACCTGACCGTCCCGGAGGAGTGGCGCGGTATCGGCGTCCGCATCGAGGACGACCTCCTCGTCACGGCCGACGGCCACGAGAACCTCTCGGCGGGGCTGCCGCGGTCGGCGGACGAGGTCGAGGAGTGGATGGCCCGCCTCGCGGGCTGAGACCCCCACCGGGAATCGCCGCCCGCTCCTACAGGCACACAGGTACACCGGCACACCGGCCCCCGCCCGTGGGCGGCGGCGGCGGGCCGGGACGTCAGGACGGACCCGCGCCGAACCGCCACGCCGCGATGTCCCGGTAGTGGATCGGCCCCGGGCCGCGGCCGACGTTGCTGGCGACCAGGTGCAGGCGTTCCGCCTCCCAGGTCCGGCCCGTGAAGCCGGCGAGCGAGGCGGCCAGCTCCACCACGCTGGAGGTGTCGTCACGGCGTGCGCGGGCCAGTGTCAGATGGGGGCGCGGGGGCCGGTCCTCGAAGGCCACACCGCACGCCCTGATCACGTCGCGGACCTCCTTGGTAAGCAGGCGCAGCCCTTCGAGGTCCCCCTCGATCCCGCTCCACAGCACCCGCTCGTCGAAGTGCCCGCCGCCGCGCAGCGCGAGTCCCAGGGGCCGGCTCGCCGCCGCCAGAGCGGCGAGCGGCGGCTGGAGGAGCGGGACGGTCGCCACTGGGAGCTCGCCGAGGAACGCCAGGGTGATGTGCCAGTCCTCGATACGGTTCCACCGCAGACGGGGGTACGCGGCGTAGGCGGGCGCCAGTTCGCGCGCCAGCTCCTCCTTGGCGTCGTCGGGCGGGGCGAGCGCTATGAAGACGCGGACGGTCGCGGGCAGGGACTGGGACTGTTCGTTCACGCATGACTTCGTACACCATCGGCCGCGGGAACGGAGAACAGGCTCCGCCGTCCCTGTGTGGTGCGGCCCGCCGGTCAGTCGTCGAGGGTGCTGTTGCCGAGGCGGCCGACCATCACCGGGTCGCGGTGGTCGAAGAAGAGCGAGGCCCCGGTGTCCAGGGCGGCGATCGCGGCCATCTGGTCGGCCGTGAGCTGGAAGTCGAAGACGTCGAAGTTCTCCGCCATGCGCTCGGCGCGGACCGACTTGGGGATGACCACGACCTCCCGCTGGATGAGCCAGCGCAGGACGACCTGGGCCACGGACTTGCCGTGCGCGGTGGCGATCCCGACGAGTACGGGGTGGGTGAACAGGTTGTTGCGGCCTTCGGCGAACGGTCCCCACGACTCGATCTGGACCCGGCGCCGGCGCATCAGCTCCTGATCGGCGGTGCGCTGGTGGAAGGGGTGGGTCTCGACCTGGTTGACCGCCGGTGTGATCTCGTTGTGGTCGATGAGGTCCACGAGCCGGTCGGGGTAGAAGTTGGACACGCCGATGGCCCGGACGAGCCCCTCGTGGTGCAGGCTCTCCATGGCCCGCCAGGAGCCGTAGACGTCGCCGTAGGGCTGGTGGATCAGATACAGATCGAGGTGGTCCAGGCCGAGCTTGCGCAGCGAGGTCTCGAAGGCGCGCCTGGCCCTGTCCTCACCGGCGTCGGAGACCCACAGCTTGGTGGTGACGAACAGGTCCTCGCGCGGGATGCCACTGCTCCTGATGGCCCGCCCCACGGCCTGCTCGTTGCAGTAGGCGGCGGCGGTGTCGAGCGAACGGTAACCGGCGGCGAGGGCGTCGGTGACGGCCTGTTCGGTCTCCTCGGCCGGGATCTGGTAGACGCCGAAGCCGAGGATCGGCATCTCGACACCGTTGTTCAAGGTGACGGTCTGCATGGGGCGGGTCCTTCCGTACACAGGGCCTGGGGCACGCGCTGACGCTGTCCAGCCTGCCCCCTGGTACCGGCGACAGGCGGAGCGAAGCGCGGGGCGGCGAGCCGGATGGACCGTTCGGCGGGGACCCGGCGGGCGCCCGGGGGCGTCCGGGGACGGCTTGGCGCCCGCTTCCCCGAGCTGCTGCCTGTCACGCGTGTGATGGTTGGGGGAGAGGGGTACTCGGGCGGCTGACCGACGAAGAACCGGAGAATCCTGGGAGCGCCCGCCCCCCACCGCGAGGGCCTCGTACCCCGCCCGGATCAGACCCGACCTGACCTGGCCCCGTGGTCCCCACTGCGGCGGAAGGAGCACCATGGCACCGCGCGTCACGGCCGAGCGCCTGTTGCGGGAGTACGGAAGGACCCACGCGGAAGAAGCGGGCATCCACCTGCGGGACACGCCGTCCCCGCTGTACCAGCTGCTGACTCTGTGCGTGCTGTTCTCCGTCCGTATCAAGGCCGACATCGCGGTCGCCGCGGCCCGTGAGCTGTTCGGGGCCGGGATGCGTACGCCCCAGGCGATGCTCGCGGCCTCCTGGCAGGACCGCGTGGACGCGCTCGGCCGCGCGCACTACCGCCGCTACGACGAGAGCACGGCCACCGCCCTCGGCGCCGGAGCCGAGCTCCTGATGGACCGGTACGGCGGAGACCTGCGACGGCTGCGCGAGAAGGCCGACGGCGATCCCGGCCGGGTGCGCGAGCTGCTGCGCGAGGTCCCCCGGATCGGGCCGGTCGGGGCCGACATCTTCTGCCGCGAGGCCCAGGGCGTGTGGCCCGAGCTGCGCCCCGCGTTCGACGACCGGGCGCGGCACGCCGCCGGCGAGCTGGGTCTGCCCGGGACGCCCGAGGGGCTTGCGGAGCTCGTCACCGCGGAGGACCTGCCCAAGCTGGCGGCCGCGCTGGTACGGGTGGAGCTGTCCAAGGGGGCGATCGACGCCCTGCGCGAGACGGGGTGAATGTTTCCTCGGAGCCGTCCCGCCCGGGGCTCAGCCGACCGGCGTGCCTTGGTGGAAGTACAGGCGCCACCCTGACTCCGTCAGGCGCCACAGCGAACTCCGCCGGGCCCGGCTGCCCGCGTGCTCGGTGGCGTACGTCAGATGGACCACGCCCGGGGCGAGGACGACGCCGGACATCTCCGCTACGTGGACCGGCGCATCGTCGGACACCGTGCCGTCGCCCGTCGCCGCCAGGATCGAACTCCTGTCCCAGCGGCGTCCGGATGCCCCGATCTCGGTGAACTCCGGATCGAGAAGCTCCAGCACCCGCTCCTCGCAGGCCCGCACCTCCGGGTCGAGGAGCCGCAGCTCCCCGTCCACGGCCGCCCGCACGTCCTGCTCACGCTCGTCCCTCATGCGGAAACCCTAGGTACCGCGTGGACCACGGTCCAGCCGGTTCTTCACGCGATCGGCGTCGCCCAACCCGGGATTCGGCAGGACAGGTCGCCCGCGCGCCCCGAGTCAGTCGCGGCGGTTCCCCGGTGGCCGGGCCCAGGGGTGGCGGAGGCGGATCCAGATGTCGCGGGCCTGGCGGCCCGCCGCCGTGCGGCTGTGGGCGATGACGCGGTGTGCCTCGTCGGGGGTCTCGACCATCGGGCCGGAGCCGCGCAGTGGCTTGCCCGCCGTCTCGTGCAGGAACAGCGTGGAGACGAGGCCGATGACCCCGGCCACCATCAGGTAGTACGCCGGTACCAGGTCGTTGCCCGTCACTTCCACCAGCGCGGAGGCGAACAGCGGCGTCGTGCCGCCGAAGAGCGACACCGAGATGTTGAAGGCGATGGACAGGGCTCCGTACCGCAGCCGGGTGGGGAACAGGGCCGGCAGGGTGGAGGCGGCCGTGCCCGCGAAGCAGACGAGCAGCAGGCCCAGGATCGCGCAGCCCAGGGCCGGAAACAGGATGCCGCCCTCCCGGATGAGCAGGAACGCCGGTACGGCCAGCACGATGAGGGCGACACTGCCCGCGAGGAACACCGGCCTGCGGCCCCAGCGGTCCGAGGTGTGGCCCACGGTCGTGATGGTGAGGACCACCAGCAGCATGGTGCACAGCACCAGCAACTGCGCCGTGGTGTCGTCCTGGCCCAGGGCGACGGTCATGTACGTGGGGAGGTAGGAGGTCACCATGTAGTTGGTGACGTTGTACAGCAGGACGAGACCCATGCAGATGAGCACCGCGTGCCAGTGCCGGGTGAAGATCTCCTTGAGGGTTCCCTTCGCCGTCGGAGAAGCCTCCTCGGCGGTGGGGTTCGCGCTCTCCGCGGCGGCGTAGGCGGCCTCCTTCTTGAAGGCCGGGGTCTCCTCCAGCTTCATCCGCATGTACAGGCCGATGAGGCCGAGCGGTCCGGCGACGAAGAAGGGGATCCGCCACCCCCAGTCCTCCAGCCCATCGGTGCCGAGCACTGCGGTGAGGACCGTGACCAGGCCGGAACCCAGGGCGTAACCGACGAAGGTGCCGAAGTCGAGCCAGCTGCCGAGGAAGCCCCGGCGCCGGTCGGGCGCGTACTCCGCGATGTAGGTGGTGGCTCCCGCGTACTCGCCGCCCGTCGAGAAGCCCTGGACGAGCCGGCAGAGGAGGAGCAGCAGGGGAGCGGCGACACCGACCGCCGCGTAGGTGGGGAGGAAGCCGACGGCGAAGGTGCTCGCCGCCATCATGATCATCGTCGCGGCGAGCACCTTCTGGCGGCCGATGCGGTCGCCGAGCGGGCCGAACACCAGGCCGCCGAGCGGGCGGACCAGGAAGGCGGCGGCGAAGGTGGCGAAGGTCGAGACGACCTGGACGCCCGGTGAGCTCGCCGGGAAGAAGACCTTGCCCATGGTGCCGGCCAGATAGGCGTAGACGCCGAAGTCGAACCACTCCATGGTGTTGCCGAGGGCCGCCGCCGTCACCGCGCGGCGCACCTGGGGCCGGTCGGCGACCATCACGTCGGCGGTGCTCAACGAGCGCTTGCGACGCCGGAGCAGCGTACGGAGCATCTGGTCGGTCCGCGCACGGCCCCGGCCTGGTCCGGGCGGACGACGGGTAGGTCCTGGCATGGGGAGAGGCCTCTCTGCCGGGGCGCGGCGCGACGCCGGTGCCCCCTCATTCTTCGAGGCAACAGGACCCTTGGGCATGTCTACTGGTCTCTCCGGGTGAATCGGGTACGGGTATGGATACGCGTATGGGTGCCCCTGCGGCAGGGCGCGGCAAAAGCCGCCGCGGGTATCAGGCGGCGTGTTCCGCGAGCGCCTCGCGGCGGACGCGGGTGCAGGTGCGGTTGAGGAGCCGGGAGACGTGCATCTGGGAGATACCGAGCTCAGCGGCTATCTGGCTCTGGGTCATGTCGCTGAAGAACCGCATGTAGAGGATCTGCGACTCCCGCTCGGGCAGTGCGCGCAACGCGGGCTTGACCGCCTCCCGGTCGAGGACGGTGTCGAAGCCGGGCTCGGTCGTCCCCAGGGTGTCGGCCAGCGACAGCCCTTCACCGGCGCCGCTCCCGGGTCCTGACTCGGCCTCCAGGGAGAGGCTCTTGAAGGAGTCCAGGGCTTCCAGCCCGTCCCGGACGTCGTCCTCGTCGAGGCCGCAGTGCGCGGCCAGCTCGGCGATGGTGGGCTCACCGGGGTGCGCGGCCTGGAGCTGCCGGCGGGCCGCGCGGACCTTGTTGCGCGCCTCCTGCACGCGGCGGGGGACGTGGACGGCCCACAGGGAGTCGCGGAAGTGACGCTTGAGTTCGCCGTTGATGGTTGGGATCGCGTACGCCTCGAACGCGCCGCGCGCCACCTCGTACCGGTCGATGGCCTTCACCAGCCCCATGGCCGCGACCTGGTACAGGTCCTCCAACTCGGCGCCCCGGTTGCGGTACTTTGCCGCCAGGCGCTGGGCCATCGGCATCCACTGCGCCACCAGGTCCTCGCGCAGCGCGTCGTGTTCCGGTCCCCCGTCGAGGGAGTTGAGCCGGGCGAAGGCGTCATGGGTGTCAGGGGCGTCGTCGTGGTTCCGCTTGCGAGCGAGGCTGTGGGGCATGGCTCGGGCTCCTGCACGTCGGGGGTGTGGGTGACGCCGCCGAACCCCATGTGGCCAGGGCGCGTCCGGAGTTGACGACCCCGGAACACACGCGTCCAGCGGGCGTGCCTCCGGTCCGAAGCACGACTCGCGCCTGCCCCGCTCCCCGGTGCGAAAACGTCTGCGTCCGGCCCGGCCGCGTACCGGCCCCCGAACGGGCCGGACCGCACCAGGAGCCTAAGCAGGGCGCGCGTTGGGGGCGAGGCGGGTGACCCATTCGGCGGACACCGGTACGGGCGGGGCGGGCCGGGGGTGCGAGTCGGCTGGGGCCCGCACAGGCCGGGGCCCGCACAGGCCGGGGCATGCACAGGCGGGGCACGCACGGCCGTGGGGCGCGGGAGCGTGGCAGCAGCGCAACGGCCGGAGCCGCGGGGTGGGGGTGGTGCGGCTCCGGCCGGATCTCGACGGTCAGGGGAATATGCGAGGTGAGGGTGCGGAGGGGGCGCGGGCCATGCGGAGGAGGGCGGCGCCCCGCCCGGTCTATGCGGCCTGGGTCAGCTCGGCGCGGCCGAACAGGAGCGCGTACCCGGCCGGGAGTTGGTTCAGGATGCGGGTGAGGAGTTCGGGGCCGGCCAGGGAGGCGATCGCGGACAGGACCGAGCCGGTGTCCCAGCGGGTGGTGGCGAGGGGCGCGCCCGCGCGGCCTGCCAGGTCCTTGACCAGCGCCCAGCCGCTGAGCGGCTGCACGTCGGGCACCTGCTCGGTGAGGATGCACGCGGCCTCGTGGGGCAGCCGGGCGGCCAGCTCGACGCGTTCCTCACCGGTCAGTTGGCGTCCCAGCCCCGACACGACCAGCCGTACGGCTTGCTCGGCCCGCTCCCGGGTCGGATACGCGCCTTCGTAGCGGACCTTCTCCAGCAGCTGCTCGTAGGTCATCGCCCGTGCGGGCCGAGGTGCTGTCTGCAGGTCGGAGATCACTGCGGTCATTGCCTTTCTGTCGCCGAGGACGTGAGGGGGGAGGGGGCGAGGGACCGGGGGAGGGGGCCCGGCGGGCCGGGGCGGCGCGCCGGGCGGGGGGGAAGGGGGGCGGACCGGGGGTCGGGGGCGGTCCGCCCTCCGTATCGTCCGGCCTGGCCTGGCCTGGTCCGGCCTGGTTTGGCTTGGCCTGGTCCGGCCCGGCCTCATCCGGTCTGGCCCCGGTCGAGCCTGGTACGGCCTGGCCGGACCGGCTCAGGCGCGGATCTCCTTGCGGGACGACTCCCCGCCGACGGTGATCTTCCGGGGTTTGGCGCGCTCGGCGATCGGGATGCGCAGGGTCAGCACGCCGGCTTCGTAGTCCGCCTTGATGCGTTCGGTGTCGAGCGTGTCGGCGAGGACGAGCTGACGGGAGAAGGCGCCCATCGGCCGCTCCGACAGCTCCGTCTGCACGCCGTCGGCCTTGGCGACGGGGCGGCGCTCGGCCTTGACGGTCAGCATGTTCCGCTCGACGTCGATGTCGATCGCCTCCGCGTTGACGCCAGGGAGATCGAAGGCCACCACGTACTCGTCGCCCTCGCGGTAGGCGTCCATCGCCATCGCGGACGGCCGGGACCAGTTGCCCGGGGTGATCAGCTGCTGGGCCAGCCGGTCGAGCTCACGGAAGGGGTCGGTGCGCATCAACATCGTGAAACACCTCCAGAAGGTTCGGGCAGTACCTGCCAATGCGCCTCACGCAAAACGTTGTACCATGTCATCCAATGGATGACAAACACGGTGTCGTCGACAGGACGACAGCAGGGAAGGAGGCCCCCATGGCAGGCGCACAGCAGCCGTCCTCTCCGAGTGACGAGGCCCGGAGTCCGGCCTCGTTCCTCGCCGCCGCGGCGGCCCTGGAGACCATCGACAACGCGCTGCGCGCGGCCCGGGACGAGGGGCCCGGCGGCACGTCCGCCATCGGCGGCGACGGCCCAGAACAGGCGCTGGCGTCCCTGCTGTTGCTGCGTCAGGTCCGTGAGCAGCTCGCCGGCTGGGAGACCGGCCTGATCGAGACCGCCCGCGAGGCCGGCGCCAGCTGGGCCGACCTCGCCCACCCCCTCGGCGTCGCCAGCCGCCAGGCCGCCGAGCGCCGCTATCTGCGCAACCGGCCCGGCCTCGCCGGAAGCACCGGTGAGCAGCGCGTCCAGGCCACCCGCGAACAGCGCGCCGCCGAGCGCACGGTCGCCGCCTGGGCCCGCCACAACGCCGCCGACCTGCGGCGTCTCGCCGGGCAGATCACCGCGCTCACCGACCTCCCGGCCGCGGCCCGGATACCGCTCCGCCGACTCGACGCGGCCCTCGGCCAGGAGGACCCGGCCGACCTCATCCATCCCCTGACCGCCACCCGGCCCTACCTGGCAGGGCCCCACCCCGACCTGGCCGCCCGGCTCGACGCCCTCCCGAAGGCGGATACGGGCAACGGCGCGGGGACGGGGAGGGGCACGGGAACAACCGGCTGATCCAGCAGAGCGGGCCGGGCGCCCGGCACCGTCATGCCATCCGTACCGTCATTTCGTCCGTCACGTCATCCGTCTGTCCCGTGCTGGGCCCAGCCGGGCGCCCACGTACCGGTGGGGGAGTGGCCGGCCCGCCGGGTGCGGAGGTCGGCGCGGAGCGCGGCGAGGGTGGGGTGCGTGTTGTCCCGGTGCCAGTTCAGTGAGTGGGGGTACACCGGGACCGGATCCCGTAGGGCGATGCGGCGCAGACCGTGGTCCGCGGGCCACACCAGATGGGTCCGCTCGCCGACGAAGGTCGCCAGGGACCGGGAGTCGGCGATGGTGTCCAGCAGGGGCTCGGTACCGAAGTCCGGCCCGGTGATCTCGATGGTGAGGGCGAACGCGGCGGCCAGGGCGTCGTAGTAGGCGCCCCACTCGGTGCCGGGAACGAGGCCGGGCATCCAGATCCGGTGCCCGGTGAGTTCGGCCGGGGTGACCGCGCGCGCGGAGGCGAGTGCGTGGGCCGGGCCGGTGAGCAGGTGGATCGGCTCGTCGAAGACCCGCGCGGCCTCGATGTCCTCGGGGAGGCGGCGGCCGGGCATGGTGACGGCGCGGAAGGACGCGTCGATCGTGCCGGAGCGGACGGCGTCCACGGCCGCGTCCACGTCGAAGAGCGTCACGACGTCGAGCTCGGCCCCGGGATGCACCCGGCGGAAGTCACGCAGCAGGGAGGCCGGGGCGAGCCGCCGCCCGATCACGTCGACGCGCAGCGCACGGCTGCCGGGCCGGACGGAGGCCAGAGCCCGCTCCTCGGCCCGCAGGAGGTCGCGGGCGTGGGGCAGGAAGGCCTGCCCGTCGATGGTGAGCGTGGCGCCCCGCGCGCCGCGCGTGAACAAGCGGACACCGAGGCTCTTCTCCAGCGTGGCGATCCGTTTCGAGACGGCCTGCTGGGTGACCGACAGCGCCGCGGCGGCGTCCTGGAAGCGCCCTCTGTCGGCAACCGTCACGAAGGTGCGCACAGCGTCGAGGTCCACGCCCGCGATCGTAGGGGGACAACCATCGGTTGTGCGGCCGGGGCTGTACGGTTGTTTGCTTTCGACGTCCGCTCCTCGCTTTGATGCCGGAGGTCGGCGCGGGGTTGTACGGATCGGGCGAGGGGCGTGGCGCGGCATGCGGGGTGGACGGGCGCTGGGGCGGCGCTTCGGATGGTTGTGGGCGGCGTTCGCGGTCAGCGCGTACGGCTCGGGGCTCGGCTTCGGCGCGTTCCCCCTGATCGCGGTCGTCGTGCTGCACTGCGGGCCGCTCCAGGTGGCGGCGCTGGCCGCGGCCGGGCGGGCGGTGGGCGCCCTGGTCGCGGTTCCGCTGGGGCCGTGGATGGAGTTCCGCCGCAAGCGGCCGGTGATGGTGGCGATGGACCTGATCCGGTTCGCGGTCCTGATGAGCGTCCCCCTGGCGTTCGCGCTCGGCCGGCTCACCTTCGTCCAGCTCCTGGTCGTCTCCGTTGTGACCGCCGCCGCCGACATCGCCTTCAGAGCGGCCTCCGGCGCGTACCTCAAGTCGCTCGTACCACCGGAGGACCTGCTCGTCGCGAACAGCCGCTTCGAGTCCACGACGTGGACCGCGACCACGGTCGGCCCCCCGCTCGGCGGCGCCGCGATCGGACTGCTCGGCCCGGTGACGACCGTGATCGCGGACGCGGTCAGCTACCTGCTCTCGGCCCTGGGCATCCGCGCCATCGGCGGGACCGAACCGCCCCCGCCACGGGCCGCCGCACCACGGCTGCGCGCGGGCGACCTCCTCGAAGGGTGGCGCCACATCCTGAGCCACCCCACCCTGCGCCCGCTGTTCCTCAACACCCTCGCGGTCAACGGCCTGATCATGGTCACCGAGCCGCTGATGGCCGTCCTCCTGCTGGACCGTCTCGGCTACGCGCCCTGGCAGTACGGGCTCGTGTTCGCGTCCCCGTGCATCGGCGGCCTGATCGGCTCCCGCCTCGCCCGCCCCCTCGCGGCCCGCTACGGGCAGCACAGGGTGATGCTCACGGCCGGGGTGCTGCGCGCGTGCTGGCCCGTCGGGCTGGCCTTCGTCGGCCCCGGCGCGCCCGGAATCGTCCTGATCATCACCGTCCAGCTGGGCCTGGTGACGTGCTGCGGCCTGTTCAACCCGCTGCTGGCCACCTACCGCCTCGAACACACCGACCCCGACAAGCTGGCCCGCACGCTGGCCGCGTGGTCGATCAGCAGCAGCGCGGCGATCGCGGCGCTGACCGCCGCGTGGGGCCTGCTGGCGGCGACCACCAGCCCCCGCACGGCGATCGCGGCGGCGGGGGTCCTGCTGCTGGCCACTCCGCTGCTGCTGCCGCGGCGGAAGGGGACGGTGGAGCGGCAGGGGGAGGGGGAGCAGACGGTGAGCGTCACCTGACGCCGCCCCGTCTCCCATCGCCCTGGGCCGCATCGAAATTCGATGGCGTACGGGAAGCGGTGTCTCCACTCTACTGATCATGGACGAACCGAAGCACCAGATCCGGGCCCAGTACACGGACTCCACCATCACCGTCTACCAGGCGTACGCCCCCGGGATCGGCCTGCCCGCGGCCCGGGAGGGCCGGTTCCCGGAGGCGTGGCAACGGGACCGGATGACCTGGATCAAGCCTTCGTTCCTATGGATGATGTACCGCTGCGGATGGGGCACCAAGGAAGGCCAGGAGACCGTCCTGGCCGTGGAGATCACCCGGCAGGGCTTCGCGTGGGCCCTGGCACACGCCTGCCTCTCCCACTACGTGCAGGACCTGCACGCCGACCACGCCGAGTGGAAGCGCCGGCTGAAGCAGGCTCCGGCACGGGTGCAGTGGGACCCCGAACGCGACCTGCGCCTCCAGCCCCTGGCCCACCGCTCGCTCCAGCTCGGCCTCTCCGGCGAGGCGGCACACCTCTACGCCGACGAGTGGATCGTGTCCATCAAGGACGTGACCCCGCTGGCCCGGACGATCCACAGCCACGTACGGGACGGAGCTCTGGAAACCGCCCGCCACCTCCTGCCCCCGGAGCGGCCCTACCCCACCGCCGAAGGACTCCTGGCGCACCTGGGCGGGTGAAGTGGTCGGGCCGTGACGGAATCGGTGCGTGGACGCGTCTGGAGCGAAGGAGCGGCTCCCTGCTTGGATGGCCTGCGGGGGACAGCACAGGAGGGACGGATACATGGTGTCCATGGAGAGCGTGCTCGCGTTCGCGGCCATGTCGTTGCTGGTGATCGTGATTCCGGGGCCGAGCGTGATGTTCGTGATCGGCCGAGCCCTCGCACACGGCCGCAGGGTCGCGCTCGCGACCGTCCTCGGCAACCTGCTCGGCTCGTATCTCCTGGTCATCGCGGTCGCCTGGGGACTGGGCGCGCTGGTGGAGCGTTCGACCACGGTCTTCGTGGGGGTGAAGCTGGCGGGGGCCGTGTACCTCGTCTACCTCGGCGTACAGGCCCTCCGGCACCGCAAGGAGATGCGGGCGGCGGACATGGCGGCGCCCGCGCAGGAGCGGCGCGGCGATCTGCGTACCGTCCTGGACGGTATTTTCGTGGGCGTCACCAACCCCAAGGGTGTGGTCTTCTTCGCGGCCGTACTGCCGCAGTTCGTGGATCACTCGGCGGGCCGGGTTCCCGTACAGATGATGGTGCTGGGACTGGTTCCGGTCGCCATCGGCATGATCACGGACACCCTGTGGGGCCTGGGCGCGTCGGCGGCGCGTTCCTGGTTCGCGCGGTCGGAGCGACGGCTGTCGATGGTGGGCGGTGCGGGCGGGCTCGCGATGATCGGGCTGGGGGTGACCGTCGCCGCTACGGGGCGTGCCGACTAGCCGAGTGGCGCGGCCGGGCAGGGCTGGAGGTCGGTTCTGTCCGCGATCAGGCCACGTGGGTGGCGATCGTTCGCGCACACACCAGGGACTCGGTGTGTGTGGTGTCCACCTCCAGGTCGTACGTGACGCCTTCGTGCACCGCCGTCGCCTGTGCCGCGGCCATCCCCCGTACGCGGTCTCCGCGGGCCAGCTCGCGGCCCGTGGCCACGGCGGCGTCGCACCTGACGCCCACCCACAGCGCCGGCAGTCCGCCGAGGGCCTTCCGCCACCGCTGCTGGGAGTCGGCGCCGCCGAGGAACACGTCGTCGATGATCACTCGGGCGCTCGCGCGGACCATGGTCGCGACGCCCTCGCGCCAGGCCGCCTCCAGCGCCAGGAAGTCCGCCCCGACACTCACCCCGCCGTCCGCGCCGATCGTGATCCCTTCGTCCGAGCTCTGCGTCCTCGCGGGCAGGGCGTCGACGAACGAGTCGCAGCCGAACGCCAGCCACGGATCGGGGAGTACGGCCTGGAGGCACCGTACGATCCCGGTCTTCCCCGCGCTGGAACCGCCGTTGAGAATGATCATGCGAGTCGTCATCGCGCCACCGTACGGGTCTGCCCTCACCGCGCGAAAAGCATGTCCGGCGGTGGTGCCACCGCAACGTGCCCGACCCCCTGCTGTCCGGATCCGGCACAGCAGGGGGTCGGGCACGTGTCCCGGGAGCGGATCCCGGGGCTGTCTCAGACCTGTCCGCGCCACGCGCCGGTCTCGGCGCCGCGGGACTCGATGAACTCCTTGAACCGCTTCAGGTCACCGGTCACCTGGCGCTTCACGAAACCGAGCTTGTCGCCGACCGTCTCGGCCAGGCCCTCGGGGTCGTACTCCATCTGAAGCATCACCTTGGTGGTGTTGTCGTCGATGCGGTGGAACGTCACCACACCCGCCTGGCGGACATCGCCGCCGACGGTGGTCCAGGCCACGCGCTCGTCCGGGATCTGCTCGGTGATCTCGGCGTCGAACTCCCGCTTCACGCCGTCCACGCTCGTCACCCAGTGGGTGAGGGTGGAGGTGCGCTGCTCGATGCGCTCGACGCCGTCCATGAACTGGGGGAAGGACTCGAACTGGGTCCACTGGTCATACGCGGTGCGAACCGGGACGGCCACCTCGACGGACTGCTCTACCTGCGACATGCACTGCCTCCTGCGTCTCTGGTGGGTATCGGGGTCTTCTGCGGACAGCGGGTACCCCGCTCCCACGCGATCACTCGGCCGGGACGCGAGACGGCGCGAAGAGAGTGACACCGCGCCGGTTTCACCGTTGCCCTACGGGTACCTGCGGGACGTCGACCCTGGTGACCGATCAGGAGGGACGGAGGGACAGATCATGGAACCCACCCTCGGTACCGAGGCGCCGTCGGCGCAGCACGTGCACGTCGTGCTGGGCGGCTGCTCGGCCGACGACGCCGAAGCGGTCCTCGCGAGCCTGCACCGGTGGTACGCCTCCGAGCGGGGAGTCACCGCCCCTTCGACGCGTGACATCTCCGCGCATCCGACGGTGTGGACCGCGATGGTCGACACCTCCCACCGCTCCGGCGAGGTGGAACCGGTGACGCTGGGGGAGAGCGTCACCGTGAACATGCAGGGCGGGCCCGGGGCCGTCGGCCGGCTGCGTGACACCTTCGCGCAGGCCTTCGCGGTGAGCGACGACGGTACGGCCTCGGGCGACCCGGAAGTGGATGTGCAGCTCCATCTTCGCAGCCGATGATCGGCTTTCGAGTCGGTCGATGATCGGCTTTCGACTCGGTGTCCGGCTCGGTTTCCGGCGGCGTCCGATCGGCTTCCGACCCGGCTTCCGCATCGGTTGCCCGTTCTTTCACCGCGAACCCCCCCCCGCCGCCGGACCATGGCCTCAGGCCAGCAGGCTCTGGCTGGTGATCAGCTCCCGTACCGCGGGCATCCCGCCCTCGGCGAAGGCCCTCTGCTGCCGGTCCGCCCCGGTTCCCTCGCGCAGCAGCCGGTGGAGCAGGGCGTCCACCTCACGGGTGTCGCCCAGCGCCTCCAGCGCCGGGCCGATGTGCTTCATGAGCATGCACAGGACATCACCGCACCTGCGCAACTGCCCGTCGGGCGTGACCAGCTTGCCGGTCAGGCCGTCCCGGGCGGCGCGCCACGTGGCCGCCTGCAACAGCTCGCCCGGGCACTCCGGAACCGGCACCCCCTCCTTCTGCTCACGGATCGCCGTGGCCACCAGGGCTCGTACGATGGCGGCGAGCAGCACCGCGTCGTCCGCCCGCAACTGCACGTCCAGGCACCGCACTTCCACGGTCGGGTAGTTCTCGCTGAGGCGGGCGTGCCAGTACAGCTGGCCCCGGTCCATGACGGCCCCGGCCGCCTTCAGCGCCTGTGCGCGGCTCTCGTAGTCGTCGAGGTCCGCGAAGCGCGGCGGCGGCCCGCTGACCGGCCAGCGGCTGAAGACGAGGGTGCGCCAGCTGGCGAATCCGGTCTCGTGGCCGTCCCACAGCGGGGAGTTGACCGACAGGGCGAGCAGGGTGGGCAGCCAGACGCGGATGCGGTTGAGGACCGCGACACCCACCTCGCGGTCCGGAACCCCCACATGCACGTGCATGCCGTTGATCAGCTGTTCGTCGACCAGTTGTCCCGCGTTGAGGTGCATGGCCCGGTAGCGCGGGCGCTCGGTGACGGGCACGGGAGTCGCTCCCACGGCGGGGGCCGCCCCGACCGCGGCGAGCCGGCAGTCGAGGCCCTCGGCGGCGGACCCGAGCGCGTGCCGCAGCCGCAGCAGATGGCCGCCGAGCTCCTCCAGCGCCTGGCAGACCGGCGTGGCGACCTCCACCTGGGCCTGGAGCAGCTCGGGCTGGACCTCGTCCTCGTCGACGGCGGGCCCCAGTCCGGCGGCTGCCCGTACGCCTTCGGAGCGCGCGACCGGCAGCCCGGTGGTGGGATGCACCAGGAGATACTCTTCTTCGACCCCAAACGTGAGCATGGCCTGCGGGTACCCGCCCGGCGCTGTGTGAACCGTATTCACTCGGCGCGCTGTGCGAGGTGCGGAGGAGCGCATCGGGGACTCAGCGGCGGCGAATTCACCCACCACCGTTTCGGGCACGGCTGCCGGGTATCCGCCAGTCATGACTTTGCGCAACACAGAACTGGCCGCGTCACGGGACCTGGCGGTCGGCGTGGCTCCCTTCGTCGTCGGTGTGCTCCTCGTGGCGCTGCTCATCGCCCTGGTGTGGCGTGGGCAGCGCAAGCGGCGGGCCCGGGTGCCGCGTCCGGAGGAGCAGCCCCGGCTCCCCGAGTCCGGGCCGGTGGGCGAGATCGTCGAGCAGCGCGAGCCGGACGCCGTACCGCAGGACGGCGAGCGGCTGAAGCCGCACGGACTGCACGGCTACGGGAACTCCGGTACGCGCACGGCGGGCACCCAGCAGGAATCGCCGACCGGCGATCGCGATCGCTGACCGGCGCGGCAGGGTCGTCGCCGCGTGCGACGGGCGGCCGTCCGGCCGCGCCGGAGCGGGCTCTTTTCCGCCGATCGACGACCTGGCCCGTTCGGCGCGTTATCCGGTGGGCGGTCCGGGGCACCCGGCGGCCGACAGACCGACGCGCCGCACACGGAAGTGAGGAGCAGGCACATGACCACCGCACGCGACATCATGACGCCCGGCGCCCAGTGCGCCTCGGCGACGGAGTCCGTCCTGGAAGCGGCCGTCAAGCTCACCGAGCTCGGCGTGGGCGCGCTGCCCATCTGCGGCAGCGACAACCGTCTGAAGGGCGTCATCACGGACCGTGACATCGTCGTCAAGGTGCTGGGCGCCGGCAAGGACCCGGCCGCGACGACGGCCGGTGACCTCGCCCAGGGCGAGGCCGTCACCATCGGCGCCGACGACGACGTGGACGAGATCTTCCGGACGATGAGGACCCACCAGGTCCGGCGGCTGCCCGTCATCGACGGCCACACCCTGGTCGGCATGGTCGCCTTGGCCGACGTGGCCCGCTCGCTGCCGTCGCCGGAGGTCGGGGACCTCCTGGAAGCGCTGTCGACCGGTTGACGGTCCGGGGCACGGACAGGCACACGCACACGAAAGGACCGAGTACACATGCGGATCGCATTCCTCGTCGCGCCCGAGGGCGTGGAACAGAAAGAGCTGACCGAGCCGTGGCAGGCGGTGCGCGCCGCGGGTGGTGAACCCGTGCTGGTCTCCACCGAGAAGGGGGAGATCCAGGCGTTCAACCACCTCGACAAGGGGGATACGTTCCCGGTCGACGAGGTCGTCGGTGAGGCGGACGCGGCACGGTTTGACGGCCTCGTCCTTCCCGGCGGCGTCGCCAACCCCGACTTCCTGCGGCTCGACGAGAAGGCCGTGGCGTTCGCCAAGGCGTTCTTCGACCTGGGCAAGCCGGTCGCGGCGATCTGCCACGCGCCCTGGACGCTGGTGGAGGCCGATGTGGTGCGCGGACGGGTCCTGACGTCCTGGCCGAGTCTGCGTACGGACATCCGCAACGCCGGCGGTGAGTGGGTCGACGAAGAGGTGAAGATCTGCGACCACGGGTCGAACGTCCTGATCACCAGCCGCAAGCCCGACGACCTGCCCGCCTTCTGCAAGGCACTGACAGCGGAGTTCGACAAGGCCGGGAGGACCGTTCGGTGACCGACCCCAAGCGGATGCAGCGTGACGCCTTCCGGGCGCACGACCCGGCATCGGGCCCGCTCACCACCGACCAGGGAGTCGTCGTGGACCACACCGACGACTCCCTGCGGGTGGGTGAACGCGGACCCACCCTGCTGGAGGACTTCCACTTCCGCGAGAAGCTCACCCACTTCGACCACGAGCGCATTCCGGAGCGCGTGGTGCACGCGCGCGGCGCGGGTGCCTACGGGTACTTCCAGCCGTACGAGTCCTGCGCGGACTTCACCCAGGCCGCGTTCCTCCAGGACCCCGACGTCAAGACACCGGTGTTCGTCCGGTTCTCGACCGTGCAGGGGCCGCGCGGATCGGCCGACACCGTACGGGACATCCGCGGATTCGCCACGAAGTTCTATACCTCGCAGGGCAATTACGACCTGGTGGGCAACAACGTTCCGGTCTTCTTCATCCAGGACGGCATCAAGTTCCCCGACTTCGTGCACGCGCTGAAGCCCGAACCGCACAACGAGATACCCACCGGCGCCTCCGCCCACGACACCCTGTGGGACTTCGTGTCGCTCCAGCCGGAGACGCTGCACGCCATCATGTGGCTGATGTCGGACCGGGCCATCCCGCGCAGCTACCGGATGATGCAGGGCTTCGGGGTGCACACCTTCCGCTTCGTCGACGCGAACGGGAAGGGCACCTTCGCCAAGCTCCACTGGAAGCCGAAGCTCGGCGTCCACTCGCTGGTGTGGGACGAGGCCCAGGAGTGCCAGGGCCGCGACCCGGACTTCAACCGCCGCGACCTGTGGCAGGCGATCGAGGCGGGCGCCTTCCCCGAGTGGGAGCTGGGCGTCCAACTCGTGCCGGAGGAGGACGAGTTCGCCTTCGACTTCGATCTGCTGGACGCCACGAAGCTGATTCCCGAGGAGCTGGTGCCCGTCCGCCCCATCGGCCGGATGGTCCTCGACCGCAACCCGGAGAACTTCTTCGCCGAGACCGAGCAGGTCGCCTTCCACACGGCCAACGTGGTGCCCGGTATCGACTTCACCAACGACCCGCTGCTCCAGGCCCGGAACTTCTCCTACCTGGACACCCAGCTGCTGCGCCTGGGCGGCCCCAACTTCTCCCAGCTGCCGGTGAACCAGCCGCTCGCGCCCGTACGCACCAACCATCGCGACGGCCCGCACCAGGGCGTGGTCCACTCCGGCGCCACCAGCTACACCCCCAACTCGCTCGGCGGGGGCTGCCCCGCGGTCGCGGGGGGCAACGCGGACGCCTACCGGCACCACGCCGAACGCGTGGACGGGGAGAAGATCCGCCGCCGCAGCGCCAGTTTCCAGGACCACTACAGCCAGGCCGCGCTGTTCTGGAACAGCATGAGCGATTGGGAGAAGCAGCACATCGTCGAGGCCTTCCGCTTCGAGCTGGGCAAGGTCGAGGCGATGAGCGTCCGTGCCCGCACCGTCGAGGTGCTGGCCTCGGTGGACGGGACGCTGGCCCGGGAGGTGGCCGAGGGCATCGGTGTCCCCGCCCCCAGCCAGGGCACGGACCGGTACAAGGGGAGTTCCCCCGCGCTCAGTCTGGAGTCGCTGCGCGGCCCGGGTTCCCTCAGCACCCGCCGGATCGCACTGCTGGTGGCGGACGGGCTGGAGACGGAACACCTCGCGCCGATCCGTGAGGCACTGACGTCGCGGGGCGCGATCGTGGAGGCCATCGCCCCGCACGACGGGAAGATCACCGGCCTGGACGGCAGTGGCTATGTCGTCGACCGGGCCCTGCCGACCGTCGCCTCGGTGCTCTACGACGCGGTCCTGCTGCCGGACGGCCCGCCCGGCGACTCCCCGTTGCTCACCGAGGAGGCCGCCGTCCGCTTCGTCCGGGACGCCTACCGCCACGGCAAGCCGATCGGCGCCCTCGGCTCGGCGGTCGCCCTCCTGGACCGCCTGGGCATCTCCATCGACAAGGGCCAGGGCGTCGCCGCCGACCACGGTGTGGTCACCGATCCCACGGCCCGGCCTTCCTCCGGCGGCGAGGAGTTCGCCGAAAAGTTCACCGAGGCCGTCGCCGCACACCGCCACTGGGACCGGCCGGCCCTGCTGCGCTGACCCAGCGGGTCCAGCGGTTCTGTTCGGAGAGCGGAAGGCCCCCCACGGCACTGCCGAGGGGGGCTTTCCGCTGTCGACCGGTCAAGGGCCGGTGCCGTCACACCTTCCGCTGCCCCAGCGGACGCGTCGCGGGGCCCTGGATGACCTTGCCGTCGGTGTCGAAGCGGGAGCCGTGGCACGGGCACTCCCAGGTGCGTTCCGCACCGTTGAAGGCGACCAGACAACCCATGTGTGTGCAGCGCGCCGACACGGCGTGTGCCTCACCTTGGTCGTCGCGGTACACCGCGCACCGCTCGCCGTTCACGCGGACCACGGCCCCGTTGCCCGGTTCGATGTCGGAGACGTCCTGGACCTGCGGCGGGCGCAGCCGGTCGCCCACGAAGTGGCGGGCGACCTTCGCCTGGTGCTGGAGGAACGCGGGAGCCTGGCGTACGGCGCTGAGTACGCGCGTCGGGTCGTACAGACCGCTCCACGGCAGCGGGTCGCCGGTGATCTGCGAGGTGAGGAGGCGGCTCGCCATGATGCCGCCGCTCATACCCCAGCCGCCGAACCCGGTGGCCACATACGCGTGCGAGGCCCGTGGATGGAGGCGGCCGACCATGGGCACCTGGTCGGTGGGGTCGGTGTCCTGGGCGGCCCAGCGGTGGGTGATGGTGATGCCGGGGAAGTGCTGGCGCGCCCACTCGGCGAGCTGCTCGAACCGTGCGGGCGTGTCGGCCGCGCCGGGCGTGAAGCTCTCGCCGGTGACGATCAGCAGCCGCTGTCCGTCCTCGTAGGGCGCGGTCCGCACCGAGCGGGTGTTCAGCTCGGGGGTGATGTACATGCCTCCCGGGTCCCGGTCGGCGGCGATGGGCGCGGCCACGACGAGTTCGCGGTGCGTGGACAGGCGGGTGAAGAGCAGGGCCCGGTCGAAGATGGGGTAGTGGGTGGCCACGACGACGTCGCGGGCCGTGACGGTCACTCCCGTATCGGTGGTGACGCGGCAGGGCTCGCCCTCGTCGAGGCCGACGACGGTGGTGTGTTCGTAGATCCTGCCGCCGTGGGCGAGCAGGTCGTCGACGAGCGCCAAAAGGTATTTGCGCGGGTGGAACTGGACCTGGTCCGCCAGCCGTACGGCGCCGGCCACGGGATACGGCAGCCCGGTCTCCTGGACGTACTCGGCGGGCAGTCCCGCCGCCCGGGCCGCCTCGGCCTCCGCCCGCAGTTCGCCGGTGCGGCTGGTGTCGCGCAGATAGGTGTAGGCCGGGACGCGTTCCCAGTCGCAGTCGATGCCGAGGTCGTTCACGACGGCGGCGGCGTGTTCCAAGGCGTCGGTCTGCGACCGCGCGTACAGCTGGGCGGCCTCCGCGTCACGGGTGCGCAGCAACCGGGCGTACGACAGGCTGTGCAGGGCGCTGAGTTTGGCCGTCGTGTGGCCGGTGACGCCCTGGGCGATCCGGCCGGCTTCGAGGACCACCACACCGCGCCCGGCGCGGGCGAGTTCACGCGCCGTGCTCAGACCGGCGATGCCCGCTCCGATGACCACCACATCGGCTTCGGTGTCCTGGCCCAGGGGTGGGAGGGGAGTGCCGCCGGGAGCGGTCTCGATCCAATACGATCCCCCGGTTGCCCGCGTCTCATTCATGCGCACCGGGTGCCCTCCGACGCCCGGTCGACACCTCGGGGGAGCGCTCACCCACGGGGCGTCCCATCAGGGTGTGCGGCGGGGTGGGACGCCGGGGCGTCCCACCCCGGGGCCGGTTGCCGTTCAGTGGCCGAGTGCACGCTTGAGCTGGGCCTTGTCCATGCTGGAGCGGCCGTGGACGTTGCGGCGCTGGGCCTCGGCGTAGAGCTGGTCGTACGTCGGTCCCTGCGAGCCGCTGTGGGAGCGCTGGCCGCCGCGCTTGGAGGACGACATGTCCTGGGTGGAGCTCTTGCTGGCGGTCTTGGACTCGCCGGAGCGGGCGCGCTCCTTGTTGACGGTCCTGGCGGCGATCTCCTTGGCGCGCTTGCCGCCCTCGCCGCGCTGCTCGGCGCTCTCCTTGATGTGCTCGTACTGGCGTTCCCGCTTGGGACTTGATCCGCGAGGCATGTCGACTCCTTGGCGTTCGTGGATGACTCCGTGTTCACCATCGGCTCTTGCGGGTCACCCCGCAATCGGCGGGGGGCCGTCGGTGACGTGGCCGCGATCAGGGGTGAGGCGGGGCCGCGCCGGAGGCCGGCGGGCCGAACTCGCGGAGCGCGGCGGCTGGTCGGCGCGGACCCGGCATCGCCTCACGCTTCAGCGCCCGGCGCGCTTCTGCGCTTCGGTGTTGGGGGTCAGCGCGTCCCCCGCCTCGCCGTCCTGGGGGTCGCGGCGGCCGTGCGCCGGCTCCTCCGGCTTCTTCGCCGCGTCTTCGAGCTCGTGCAGGACCTCGCCCAGGGCGGTGTCCTTGTCGTCCTTGTCGTCGACGGAGTCGTGCTTGCCTGCGGGGGTCTGGTGGCTCATGGATCTCTCTTCCGTTCACATGGGCTGTGCGGTGGGTTCCGGAATCGCGCCGGTCTCCCTGCTCTGCTCGGGTGCCCGCCCCGGGGCCGGTCACACGGATCCGGTGCCCGGGCCGCACCGGCCCGTTCTGTCCTGTTCGGGCCGGACTGGTGGTGAATGGGGTTACCGGCGGCCCCATGGGGGGCACCCGGCTCCTCATGCATCTCGATCATCATGAGGCGCCGGTACTGGAGGCGCTCGCCCGGTACCACGAGGCGGACGAGCTCGCCTTCACCCCGCCGGGCCACAAACAGGCCCGGGGCGCGGATCCCGCCGTACGGGCGGTACTGGGGGACGCGGTCTTCTACGGTGACGTGCTGGCCAGCGGCGGCCTGGACGACCGGCGTACCAGGGGCCGGGTCCTGCGGCGGGCCGAGGAGCTGATGGCGGACGCGGTTCACGCGGAGCACACCTTCTTCTCCACCTGCGGCAGCTCGCTCTCGGTCAAGGCGGCCATGCTCACCGTCGCCGCCCACGGCCAGAAGCTCCTGGTGGGCCGGGACGCGCACAAGTCGGTGATCGCGGGGCTGATCCTCTCCGGCATCGAGCCGGTGTGGATCGAACCGCAGTGGGACCCCGAACGCCACCTCGCGCACCCGCCCGCCGCCGACGCCTTCGAGCGGGCGTTCGTCGAGCACCCCGACGCCCGGGGCGCGCTGGTGACCAGTCCCACCCCGTACGGCTCGGCAGCCGCCCTCGGGGAGATCGCCGAGGTGTGCCATCGGCGGTCGCGCCCGTTGATCGTGGACGAGGCGTGGGGAGCGCATCTGCCCTTCCACCCGGACCTGCCGTCCTGGGCCATGGACGCCGGGGCCGACGTCTGTGTCACCAGCATCCACAAGATGGGCAGCGGGCTCGAACAGGGCTCCGTCTTCCACCTCCAGGGCACCCTCGTCGACCCCGCCGCCCTCGCCTCACGGGCCGACCTCCTCGGCACCACCAGCCCCTCGACGCTGCTGTACGCGGGCATCGACGGCTGGCGCCGCCAGATGGTGCTGCACGGCCACGACCTCATGAGCCGGGCGCTGGACCTCGCCGCCGAGGTGCGCGCGAGCATCGAGGCGATCGACGGACTGCACGTCAACGACAGGCACGACTTCTGCGGCCCGCGTCTCGCGGCCGAGTTCGATCCGCTGCCCGTCGTCATCGACCTCCAGGACCTCGGCATCACCGGCTACCGCGCCGCCGACTGGGTGCGCGCCCGGCACCACCTCGACCTGCACCTCTTCGACCACCGGCGGGTCAGCGCGCAGATCACCCACGCGGACGACGCCGCCACCGCGCGGCGCCTGCTCACCGCGCTGCGGGACCTCGCCGGGCACGCCGACGCCCTGCGGCCGACACCCGGGGTCGACGTCCCCGACCCCGAGAACCTGCGGATGGCCCAGGCGTGTCTGCCGCGTGACGCGTACTTCAGCGCGACGCAGGACGTGTCCTGGAAGGAGGCGGCCGGTCGCGTCGCGGCCGAGATGATCACGCCGTACCCGCCGGGCATCCCGGTCGTTCTGCCGGGTGAGGAGCTGACGGAGCCGGTGGTGCGGTATCTGCGCAGCGGGGTCGAGGCCGGGATGAACCTGCCCGACGCGGCGGACACGGAACTGGAGACCGTACGGGTCGTGGCCGAGGACTGACAGGCCCCGGGGTCCCGGCACTTCACCGTGCGTGGCGGGGCGGCCCACCCGTACGCCCCGCAGCCCTCGCCGACGCGCGCGCCGGTGGGATTGCGCCTAGCTTGTTGCTGTCAGTAGTTCCATCGTCACGTAGGGAGTTCATGATGGCTGGCAAGGGCAAGATGGGTCAGGTCAAGGGCAAGGCCAAGGAGGCCGCCGGCAAGGTGACCGGCAACGACTCCATGAAGGCCGAGGGCAGGATGGACCAGGCCAAGGGCAAGGCGGGCGAGGCCCGCGCCGACATCGAGGACCGGGCCCGCAAGGCCGGCCAGCAGATGCCCGGCGCCAAGAAGTAGCCGGCACGGCGACAGGCGGGCGGGCAGCCGCGGCAACGACGCGACGACTGCCGCCCGCCCGCGTGTGTACGGGGCGTACATGGTGGCCGAGCCGGTTTCCGCATCGTTGCGCGCGGTGGCGCGGACCACCCCGCACGCCCGCCCCCCAAGCCCCTGCGCGCTGGGTGTCAGGGGGACGAGGACGGGTACCGGGGAGGCAGAATTCGCGGTTCGGTACACCCGCCGGGGACACACCCGGCCGGGGAAGGACATGGACACCCGGCGTCCGCCGCAGTGCGAAGGAAGTGGCCATGAGGACGAACGGACAGGACCCGCCACGAGCCCGTGACACCGCCGCGCCCGCACTCGACCCGCCCCCCGCCGCACAGGAGCCGGCCCCGCACCCCGCACCGGGGTCCGATGAGCAGGAACTGCCCCGGGACCGCAGCCAGGCGATCCTGGAGGCCGCGAAACAGGTGGGCGCCATCCTGAAGCGGGCCGGGCACAGGTTCGCGCTGGCCGGGAGCGTCGCGGTCTACGCCCACGGCGGCAGCGGCAGGCTCCAGCACGACGCCGACTTCTGCGTCCTGCCCGAAGAGGCCGACGCCGTGGCGGCGACCCTGCGCGCGGCGGGACTGGCCGTGCGACTGCCGCCCGAGGACTGGCTGCTGAAGACCAGTTGCTTCGGTCAGGACGTCGACATCATCTTCGAACTGGCCCATCGCCCGGTCACCGTGGACCTGTTGGCGCGCGCCGAGGAACTGTCCGTCGACTCCGTGCACATGCCGGTGCTGTCCGCGACCGACGTACTGGTCAGCCTGAACAGCGCCTTCTCGGAACACCACTGCGACTTCGGGGCCGTGCTGCCGGTGGCCCGCGCGCTGCGCGAGAAGGTGGACTGGGGCGACGTGCGGCGCCGCTGCGCGGACGAACCGATGCCCGCCGCCTTCCTGTTCCTCCTGGAGCGGCTGCACGTCATCGAGCCCGAGCACCCCTCCGCCCAGCGGGAGCCGTCATGACCCATCAGCCGGAGAGCCTGGAATACCGCGTGGCCCACTTCTCCGAGCGGCTGGCCGCAGGACCGTGCGGCGAGCTGGGGGTGCGGGCCGAGGCCCGGGGCGGGGCGGTCCTGCTGACGGGGACCGTGCCGTCCGTCCAGAGCCGCGACGACATTCTCCGTATCGCCCGAGAAGAACTGGCGGACCTGCCCGTGCACTGCGACATCGTGGTCGCGGAGACGGGGCCGCCCATCCACGCGGAGGACCTCCCATGATCCGGATCGCGGCCGTCGGTGACATCCATATGAGCCCCGACAACGAGGGCTCGCTCCGCCCCGCCTTCGAGACGCTGCCGGACTGCGCCGACGTGCTGCTGCTCGCCGGCGACCTGACCCGGCACGGGACGGCGGAGGAGGCGCGGGTCGTGGCCCGGGAGATCAAGGACCTGGCCGTCCCGGTCGTCGCGGTGCTGGGCAACCACGACCACCACGACGATCAGCCCGACCTCGTCACGGAGATCCTCAGAGACGCCGGAGCGCACGTCCTGGAGGGCGAGGCGACGGTCGTCGGCAACGGCGACACCCTCATCGGCGTCGCCGGCACCAAGGGGTTCGGCGGCGGGTTCGTGGGCCGGTGCGCCGGGGAGTTCGGCGAGCCCATCATGAAGGAGTTCGTACGCTACTCACGCCACCGTGCCGAGACCCTGCGCATCGCGCTGGAGGAGCTGGGAAAGCGCGAGTGCGAGGTCCGCATCGCGCTCACGCACTTCTCCCCCGTCGCGGACACCCTGGTCGGTGAACCCCCGGAGATCTATCCCTTCCTCGGCAGCTATCTTCTCGCCGAGGCCATCGACACGGCGGGCGCCGACCTCGCCGTCCACGGACACGCCCACTCCGGTACGGAACACGGCCGCACCAGCGGGGGAGTGAGGGTGCGCAACGTGGCGCAGCCCGTGATCGGCGGGGCCTTCCACGTCTACTGCCTGCCCGGCCGGGACGGCGCGGCTCCTGGCGCGGGGCCGGCGTCCGCCACCGCCTCGTCACCGGTGTGACGGCTCCTCGTCCGCCGTCCGTCGCGACCGGGCGGTGGACGGCTATCCGAACATGGCGGTGGCGGCCTTCTTGAGCGCACCCGGGTGTTCGGGGCGCCGGGGGGCGTTCGCGCGGACCTCGATCATGCGCGCGCCGATCTCCTGGAGCTCCTTGCGGCCGAGAGCCGCCCGGACCTTCGGGAACCAGTCGCTCTCCTCCTCGTCGATGTGGTGGCTCACCGACTCGATCAGGACGGTGGTCTTGGCGTCGAAGCGTTCGTCGTCGGGGCCCATGGCGTCCAGTTCGGCACAGAGCACGTCGGCGACGTGGTGCTCCTCGAAGGACTCCAGGATGTCGGACTCCAGGTCGGGCACGAGCGAGCGCACCTTGGGGTACATGACCTGGTTCTCGATGTAGGTGTGGACGGTGAGGGCTTCCACGATCTTGTCGACGATGTTGTGCTTGGTGGCCTTCGCGTCGGCACCGGCGGCCTGGAACGCCCGGAACAGTCGGCGGATCTCCTTGTGGTCGTCCTTGAGAAGCACGATGGCGTCGGTGGACATGACGGCTCCCTTCCCGTGTCGCGTTGTCACCAGCTTTGCTCAGAGGCGACCGCTTCGCCCCCCGGGAAGCGGGCCCGGGTGCGTGCGGCAGGAGCACTGGCAGAAGCGCCGCCTCTCGTGGAGTGACCGGCCGGGCGCGCAGCGAATTGTCCGTATTGGGGGCCTCCGGTATGCATAGCGGCCCCCGCGACGGACATACGCTCCCCCGGAACAGGGGACGGGACCCGGTTGCCCGGGCCCGTGCCCCGTTCCTCCCGAAGGAGACCCCTTCGTTCTCCGAGGAGCGGAAGTCATGTCCTCTCGCCACGACACCCACCGGACGTATGACGACACCCCCCGCACCGACGAAGCCTTCGTACGGCTCGCCTCCCTGCCGGACGGAGCCGAACGCGCCGCCTTGCGCGAAGAGCTGGTCCGGGCCTGGCTGCCGCTCTCGGAACGGCTCGCCGGGCGCTACCGCGACCGGGGCGAAACGGTCGAGGACCTGCGCCAGACAGCGGCCCTGGGGCTGCTCAAGGCGGTCGACGGGTTCGATCCCTCGCACGGCACGGCCTTCATCGCGTACGCCGTGCCCACCATCACCGGCGAGATCAAGCGGCACTTCCGCGACCACATGTGGACGGTCCACGTGCCGCGGCGCGTCCAGGAGCTGCGCAACCGGGTCCGCGAGGCCCGCTGCGCGTTGCAGGACGCCGGAGTCGGCGAACCCGGGGTCGACCGGATCGCCGCGTACACCGGCCTGAGTGAGGCCGACGTACGGGCCGGCATGGAAGCCCTCCAGAGCTTCCGCGCCCTCTCCCTCGACGCGGAGCAGAGCGGCAACGACAGCCCGTCCACCCTGGCCGACGCCATCGGCGCCGAGGACCCGGCGCTCGACACCCTCATCGACCGCGAGTCCGCCAAGCCCGGACTGCACGCGCTGCCCGACCGCGAGCGGAGGATCCTCTACCTCCGCTACTTCCAGGGCATGACCCAGAAGAACATCGGCCGGGAGCTCGGCATCTCCCAGATGCACGTCTGCCGACTGCTGCGGCAGTGCTGCGAGCACCTGCGCGACGAGGCCATGTGTGCCGCGCCGGGAGAGGCCGCGTGAGGGGGTGACGCCCGGGCGGCCGCCACGGCCGGTGCCCGGTCAGCCCGCCGGGTAGGGGGCGCTCTTGAGGCGGCGGGCGAGGTGGGCGGCGTTCGCGGCCAGGGTCGCCGTCGTTTCCGCCGTCTTCTCGGGGGTCTTGTCGAGGTCCTGGAAGTCGGTGCCCTGCATGGCCTCGCCGACCCAGTAGGTGACGGCGTTGGGGGGCAGGGTGAAGCCGACGTCGTTGAGTCCCTGGAACAGATCGGCGCTCACCTTGTGGGCGCCGTCCTCGTTGCCGACCACGCACACACCGGCGACCTTGCCGTACGTGAGCATCCGGCCCTCGTCGTCGGTCTCGCCGATCTCCGCGTCCAGGCGTTCCAGGACGCGCTGGGCGATGCTGGAGGGGTGGCCCAGCCAGATCGGGGTGGCCAGGATCAGGATGTCGGCGCCGAGGACGGTGTCGCGGATGCCGGGCCAGGCGTCCCCGTCACCCATGTCGGTCTCCACACCGGGTTTGACGGCGTGGTCCGCCACCCGGATCACCTTGCCGGTGACACCGTGCTCCGCCAGTGCCTCCATGGTCTGCTCCGCCAGGAGCTGGGAGCTGGACGGGGCGGGGGAGGGGCGCAGCGAGCACACCAGCGCCACCGCGCGCAGCGGGGTGGTGGACGAGGACTCGGACGTGGTCTGTGCTTGTTCCATGAACAGACCAGTTCCCCCGTGGCCCGATTCCTACCAGCCTTCCGCCGGGCCACCGCGGCTCCACCGGTGAGGTGCGTCTTCGACGGGCCGGAAGGGGTACCCGGGCGACAGCCGGCTGAACGGAGGTGTGACCCATGGTGGGAATCGGATCGAAGAAGGACCTGAGCGGACAGTCCGCGCTGGTCACCGGTGGCTCGCGGGGACTGGGGCTGCTCATCGCGGCCCGGCTGGCCGTCCGCGGCTGTCAGGTGGCCGTCGTCGCCCGTGACGAGGGCGAGCTCGAACGCGCGGCCCAGTGGATCGAGCAGCACACCGGTGTCACGCCCCTGACGCGGGTGTGCGACGTACGGGACGAGGCGGCGGTCGCGGAGACGGTACGCGCGGTGGCCACCGAACAGAACGGGCTCGACGTGGTGGTGGCCAACGCGGGCGTCATCCAGGTGGCCCCGGTGGCGGCACTCGACGCCGACGCCTTCCACGACGCCATGGCGACCATCTTCGACGGCGCCGTCCAGGTGTCCCTCGCCGCGCTGCCTCACCTGCGCGAGAGCTCCGCGGGAGGCCGGCTGGCGCTCATCGGGTCGGTGGGCGCGCTGCTCGCCGTCCCGCATCTGCTGCCGTACTCGTGCGCGAAGGCGGCCGTGGGCGCGCTCGGCGAGGGCCTGCGCAGCGAACTGGCCGGGACCGGGGTCTCCGTGACCACGGCCCATCCGGGCCTGATGCGCACCGGATCCCATTACCAGGCCGAGTTCGGGGGCGAGGCCTCCCGTGAGTTCGCCTGGTTCTCCGGTCTGTCGGGCGCCCCCGTCGTCTCGATGGACGCCGAGCGGGCGGCGGAGCGGATCGTACGGGCGCTGGAGCGCCGTCGTACCCGGATCGTCCTGACCCCGGCGGCCCGCGCCGCCGACCTGGCCCACGGCGTGGCCCCCACGGCGGTGACCCGGCTCGCGGGGCTGGCGAACAGGTTCCTGCCGGCCGCCGACGAGGAGGCGGGCGCGCGAGGGCCGATCCGGCAGGGGCACGCCCTCAAGGACGCACCTCGCGGGGGCTGGGCCGAGAAGGTCCGCAAGCTGGGCAGCGCCATGAACGACCGGGCCGCGCGCCGCTACAACCAGATGACTCCGGGGCCGCCCACGAGCGCCTCGTAGAGCCCGTCGAGGGCCGCCGGGCCCGTGAGGGCGACCCGGCGGCCGTCGGATGCTCCGCCCGGCTCGTCACGGCTTGAGGAGCGTCTTGACCATCCCGTCCTCCTTGGCCTGGAACATCGCGTACGCCTTCGGCCCCTCCTCCAGGGACATGGCGTGGGTCTTGAAGGAGTCGACGCCGAGCGGGTCCTCGTCCGTGAGCAGGGGGAGGATGTCCTTCACCCAGCGCCAGACGTTCGCCTGTCCCATGCGCACCTGGATCTGCTTGTCGAACATCGTCAGCAGCGGCATCGGGCTCGCGGCCCCGCCGTACACCCCGGACAGGGACAGCGTGCCGCCCCGGCGGACGAGCTCGATGCCGGTGTGCAGGGCGGTGAGCCGGTCGATGCCGGCGTGCTCCATCAGCGGCTGCGCCACCGCGTCGGGCAGGAGAGTGGTCATCCACTGCGCCGCCTTGGCGAACGGGGCTCCGTGCGCCTCCATGCCGACCGCGTCGATCACGGCGTCGGTGCCGCGTCCCTCGGTGAGCTCGCGGACGGTCTCCGCCACCTCGTCGCCGCGACGGGCGTCGAGACAGGTCACGCCGTGCGCGCTGGCGCGTGAGAGGCGCTCGGGGACGAGATCGACACCGATGACCGTACGGGCTCCGCGGTGCTGTGCGATCCGGGTGGCCATGTCGCCGATGGGCCCCAGACCCAGGACGGTGACCGTGCCGCCCTGGGGGATGTCCGCGTACTCGACCGCCTGCCACGCGGTGGGCAGGACGTCGGAGAGGTAGACGTAGCGGTCGTCGGGCGGGCCGTCGGGGACCTTGATGGGGAGTTTGTTGCCGAACGGGACGCGCAGCAGTTGCGCCTGCCCGCCCGGCACCTGCCCGTACAGCTTGGTGTAGCCGAAGAGCGAGGCGCCCATGCCGCGCTCACGGACCTGGGTGGTCTCGCACTGGGAGTGCAGCCCCTGGTCGCACATGAAGCAGTCGCGACAGCTGACGTTGAAGGGAATGACCACCCGGTCGCCCCGGCTGAGCTCCGTCACCTCCGGCCCGACCTCCTCGACGACGCCCATCGCCTCGTGGCCGAGGATGTCGCCGGCGTCCAGATACGGTCCGAAGAGTTCGTACAGATGCAGGTCGGAGCCGCAGATCCCGGTCGAGGTGACCCGTACGACGATGTCGTCCGGCTTCTCGATCCTGGGGTCGGGGACGGTTTCCACCCGCACGTCCCGCTTGCCGTGCCACGTAAGTGCGCGCATGATGTGCCGCTCCTGCCTTCGGGGTCGGCCCCGGCCGCTCGTGGCCCGGGCCCTCGCTTTCTCGCGCTCCGGGTGCCCATCGCGGAGCGGGGGTAACGCGGGGCGCCCGGCGTACCCGTGTTCGCGGTCACGACCCCGCTGACAGCAGCTCCGTCATGGTCTCGGCGGCGCGGACCGCCGCGTCCCCGCAGCAGTTGTTGAACAGCGCGTGTACACGGGCGCTGCCCGCGGCGAGCGCCTGGAGGCGCGGGACCCAGGACCGCAGCTCCTCGACCGTGTAGTGGTGCCGGTAGCGCTCCTCCTTGGAGCCCGTGCCCCACTCGGGGCTGCGTCCGTGGAACCGTACGACGGACAGGTCCGGCGAGGTGGCCCGGGCGACCGGGGGAAGGCCGGGGGCGTCCACCCCCACCAGGGGAATCCCGAGCGCCGTCAGGAAACCCACGGTCTCGTCGAGTTGCCGGTCCACGAGCCAACTGGCGTGCCGGAACTCGACGGTGATGGGTACCTCGGACCGCTTGGCGCACTCCTCGATGCGGCCCTTCGCCTCCTCGCTCGGCCGGAACCAGGGCGGGAACTGGAACAGCACACTGCCGAGCCGCCCGGCGGCGCGCAGCGGTTCGATGCCCTCGTGGAACCGGGCCCACAGCGCGTCCAGGATCCCCCGGGGCAACTCATGGGGCCGCAGCCGCACGTTCGGGGGTCCGGGGGGCCGCAGCTCGGCGGGGAGGGCGCGGGCGGGGAAGGGATGCCCGGTCAGGGCCGCGAACGCCTTCACGTCGAAGGTGAAGCCCTCGGGTGTACGTTCGGCCCAGAGGCGGGAGTTGTGGGCGCTGGGCAGGGCGTAGTACGTGGAGTCGACCTCCACCACCGGAAACCGTGAGGCGTAGTGGCGCAGCCGGCCCTCGGCGTCGCGGAAGCCCGGTGGATACCAACCGGAGGACGCGAGCTCCGGGTTGGCCCAGGAACAGGCGCCCACCTGGATGCCGGTCATGAGCGGGGGAGGGGCATGGACGCCTCCGTGGGGACGCGCGCCACGGGCGCTGGTCGGTGCGTCCGGGGTCCGGCCCCGGACATGGTGGACGTAACTCCAGTACCCCAGGACGCCCGCGTACACCTCCCGTTGTGGAGATCACCCGTGGCCGGTGGTGTGGCCGAGCAGATGGGCAGGTGTCCGGCTGACGCGGACCAGGTGGTCGAAGTCGACGGCCACCCCGCGCAGAAGGAGGTCCACGGTGTCGGCGGCCGAGGGGCCGGGCGTGCCGGCCCCGCCGAGGAGCGCGCGCTGGTAGACGGAGGCGGCGAGCAGGTCGACGAGCACCTCGGGATCGACGTCGGGGCGCAGATCGCCCCGGTTCACGGCCCGTTCGACGGCGGTCGTGGCGGCCTGCCGGCTGGGTCGTACGAGGAGGTCCGTCAGCCTTTGGTGCAGCTGCGGGTCGTGGGCGCAGTCGGCGACGAGCGGAGCCAGGACACCGCGCGGCAGCCGTTCGTGCAGTGCGGCGTCCAGGAGCCGCACGCTCTGCGTCAGGTCGCAGCGGGTGCAGTTGTTGTCGGGGACCGGCGGCACGGCCAGGACGGAGGCGAGGGCGTCGATGATCAGCTCCTGGCGGCGGGGCCACCGGCGGCGGATGGCCGCCTTGGTGGTGCCCGCCCGCCCCGCCACGGTCTCCAGCGCGAAGCCCGAGTAGCCGTGGGCGTCCAGGATGTCCAGCGTGGCGGTCAGGACGGCCGCGTCGATCGCCGGGTCGCGCGGCCGGCCCCCGGCGCTCACTCGGCGTCCTGCGGGTACCAGCGCAGCTCGACCGTGTTGCCCTCCGGGTCCTTGACGTAGACGGAGGTGGCGGAGCCGCGCGCGCCGAAGCGCGGCACGGGGCCTTCGACGACGTCGAGCGTGCCCGCGTCGATGACCTCCTGCCAGTCCAGCGGGTCCACGACGAGGCAGATGTGGTCGACGTTGGACTCGCCGCGCGGCCGGTCGAACAGGTCGATGATGGTGTTCGCGTTGATCCGCACGGACGGGAACGGGACCTTCCCGGCCCGCCACTCCTCCACGCGCACCGGTTCGAGGCCCAGCGGTCCGGTGTAGAAGGCGAGGGCGCGCTCGACGTCCTGGACGTTGAGGACGAGGTGGTCGAAGTCCTTGACACGCAACATGGGAAGAGCCTCTCGGGATCAGTGGTGCCGGTCGGAGTTCAGTTCCGAACCGGTCCGGATCGTAACAAGGAGAGGCGCTCCCTGGGAAGAGCCGCAGGCGGGGCAACGTGCACCCGAAGTCCCGTCCGGGCAGGCGGGGTTGGGAAGCCCTGATCGGGCGTTGGCCGGCGTCGGGCGGGGGACGGGTCAGGCGGTGGACCCCTGGCGGCGGGCGCGCAGGCAGCGCCGGATCTCCTCGGCGTACGGGAGCGCCACGCCCACGGTGATGGTGGCGGCCAGGGCCGCCAGGTAACCGACGGGCAGCGGCCTGTCCTTGGGCAGCAGCTTCCAGTCGTCGGGCCCCGGGCCGCCGCGCAGCGTCGCCTTGACCGCCTCGGGGTGCAGACAGGCGGTGAAGGCCATCGCCGTCAGCGGCAGCACCTCCAGGAAGCTGTGGATGTGCTGCTCGATCGGCCGGACTTCGCGCTCCTTGATGGCGAGGCTGACGTCGTACAGGGCGGTCGCGCCGTGGGCGAGCGCGGCGCCGCCCATGGTGGAGAGGACCAGCGGATTGATCTTCGCGAGCAGTCCGATGGTCACCGGGACACCGGCCTCGGTCATCATCAGGGCGTGCACGGCCGACTCGCGGACGCCCGAGGTGTCCTCGATGCGGGTGCGCCGGTGCATCCACCAGTCGGCGAGCCCCGGCACGACCCACAGGGGAAGCAGGCCGTAGAGGAGGAACCGCCGGTTGGCGTCCTCCGCCCCGGACACGGGCGTGGAGAGGGAGAGGTCGCGCCCCCGCCGCCAGCGGATCCAGGCGCGGGCGGGAAGCGCTGTGGGCGCGTGGGAACTCGGCATGGCCATCCGTCTCGCCTTCTCGTCGCGTGCTCCGTCGTGATCTTCTCCGTACGGACAAGCCTCCCCCCGGGCGACCGGCCTCGCGCGCCGAAAGCACGGCGGTCCACGAGGGCCCGGCCGTATACGAGAACCGGTCTCGCCGGGCCGTCCCCGCATGGCGACCCGGGGGTGAACACGGGGGCGTCGGCGTTAGGGGCTGCCCGGCAGGGGTACCGATCACCGGTCGGCGCGCAGGGTGCCGCAGGTGGTCGCTGGGAGGCAGGCGTGGACCCTTCGGTGGACCGGATCGCTCAGCCCTGGGGCAGCCGTACTCCGTACGGACGACACGAGGCGTGGCCGACCCGGGTGGACACCCGGCTGGCCGAGGGGGTGCGGCCGGACGACGTGGAGCGCTGGGTGCGGTCCGCCTCGATCCTCCACTCCGACGGCGACGCGATGGACATCGCGGTGCGGGACGGCGGCATCGTCGGGGTGCGCGGCCGGGCGACCGACCGGGTCAATCACGGGCGTCTGGGCCCGAAGGACCTCTTCGGGTGGCAGGCGAACGCCTCCCCGGACCGGCTGACGCGTCCGCTGATCCGCGAGGGCGGCCGGCTCGTCGAGTGCGACTGGGACACCGCGATGGGGCGGGTCGTGGCCCGGTCCCGGGAACTCCTCGACGGCCAGGGCCCGGGGTCGATCGGCTTCTACACCTCCGGGCAGTTGTTCCTGGAGGAGTACTACACCCTCGCCTTCCTGGCCCGGGCCGGTATCGGCACCAACCACCTGGACGGCAACACACGACTGTGCACCGCCACGGCGGCCGAGGCGCTGAAGGAGTCCTTCGGCTGCGACGGCCAGCCCGGCTCCTACGACGACATCGACCACATGGACGTCATGGCGCTCTTCGGCCACAACATCGCCGAGACCCAGCCGGTGCAGTGGATGCGGATCCTCGACCGGCTCGACGGCCAGGACCCTCCGCGGCTCATCTGCGTCGATCCCCGGCCGACCCGGGTCGCGCGCCGGGCCGCCGTCCACCTCGCACCGCGCGTCGGCACCAATGTGGCCCTGCTCAACGCCCTCCTGCACGAGGTGATCCGCGCCGGGCACATCGACGAGGAGTACATCGGCGCGCACACGGTGGGCTTCGACGAACTGGCGGCGGGCGTCGAGGACTGCACGCCGGAGTGGGCCGCCGCGATCTGCGACGTCCCCGCCGACCGCGTCAGGGAGGCGGCGGAGATCATCGGCTCGGCCGAACGCCTGCTGTCCACGGTCCTCCAGGGCGTCTACCAGTCGCACCAGGCCACGGCCGCCGCGGTACAGGTCAACAATCTGCATCTGATCCGCGGCATGCTCGGCCGGCCGGGCGCCGGGGTCCTCCAGATGAACGGGCAGCCCACCGCCCAGAACACCCGCGAGTGCGGCGCCAACGGAGACCTGCCGGGCTTCCGCAACTGGCAGAACGACGCGCACGTCGCCGACCTGGCGAAGGTGTGGAACGTCGAGCCGAAGACCATCCCGCACTACGGACCGCCCACCCACGCCCTCCAGATGTTCCGTTACGCGGAACAGGGCTCGATCCGGATGCTGTGGATCAGCGGCACCAACCCGGCGGTCTCCCTGCCCGAACTGCGCCGCGTCCGCTCGATCCTCGCTCAGGAACGGCTCTTCGTCGTGGTCCAGGACCTGTTCCTGACGGAGACCGCCCAACTGGCCGACGTGGTCCTGCCCGCGGCAACCTGGGGGGAGAAGACCGGCACGCTCACCAACGCCGACCGGACCGTGCACCTGTCGGAGAAGGCCGTCGAACCGCCTGGCGAGGCCAAGCCCGACCTGGACATCTTCCTCGACTACGCGTCCCGTATGGACTTCCGCGACAAGGACGGCGGCCCGCTGGTCACCTGGCACGACCCCGAGTCGGCCTTCGAGGCGTGGAAGCGGTGCAGCGCCGGCCGCCCGTGCGACTACACCGGACTCGGCTACGAGAAGCTGCGCGGGGCGAGCGGCATCCAGTGGCCGTGCAACGACCAGTTCCCCGAGGGCACCGAGCGCCTCTACACCGACGGGATCAGCTGGGCGCATCCGCAGGTGTGCGAGTCGTACGGCAAGGACCTCGTCACCGGCGCGTCGCAGGAGGCCGTCGACTACCGGGCCGCCAACCCGGACGGCAAGGCCATGCTGAAGGCCTGCGCGTACCTGCCGCCGCACGAGGCGCCGAGCGAGCAGCACCCGTTCCAGCTCACCACCGGCCGGACGATCTACCACTTCCACACCCGTACGAAGACCGGCCGGGCACCTCAACTCGACGCCGCCGCCCCGGACGTGTGGGTGGAGGCCTCCACCGAGGACGCGGACCGGCTCGGCTTCCACGAAGGGGACCTGATGGAGGTCGCCACCCAGCGCGGCGCGCTGCGGGCACGTCTGCGCGTCACCGGTATCCGCCCCGGCCTGCTGTTCGTGCCCTTCCACTACGGCTACTGGGACACGGCGGCCGGGCACGGCCCCGCGGACGGCACACCGGGCCGCGCCGCCAACGAGACCACGGTCACGGACTGGGATCCGGTCTCCAAGCAGCCGCTGTTCAAGACCGCCGCGGCGGCGTTGCGCCTGGTGGAGCGGGGGGACGGCGTGAGCGCCCCCGCGCCCACCACGACGGCGTCCGCCCCCGCGGGGCCGGCGCGCGTGCCCGCCACCGAGGGAGGGCCGTCGGCCCGCGCGACGCAGACCGAAGGCCCCGAGGGGCACGAGCGGGAAGGATCGGTCGCGTGAACGGCATCAAACTCGTCCTGCGCGGGGTCCACCACGGTGAGCACCGGCTGGCCGGGGAACTGCTGGCCGTGGCCGAACGCCACCGGACCGAGCACGAGGTCCACCATGTCGCCCTCGACCTCGCCGCCTGGTCACGCGAGCACGTCCGGCGTCTTGCCGAGACCGCCCGCGGCCATGACCTCGACCTCAGCGGTCCGCCCGAATCCCCGCCCGGCTTCCTGACGACGCTGCGGGAGAAGACCGCCGAGACGATGGGGCGCCGGCCGGAGCCGGGTTTGCTCCTCCTGCGGGATCTGCGCGATCTGCATCTGGCCGCGTCGGAGAACTCCCTGTCCTGGGAGATGCTCGCCCAGGCCGCCCGGGCGGCCAAGGACACCGAACTCCTCGAGCTCGTCTCGTTCTGTCATCCGCGGACCGTGCGGCAGATGCGCTGGACCAACACCATGGTCAAGATCCTGTCGCCCCAGATTCTGACGTCCTTGTAGACGGCGTACCGGAACCGTCACCGGACCTTCACAGGGCCGGCTCGTGGCGCGCGGGGATGAGGGCACCCGTGAACGGCCGTCTTCTGGAGGAGTCCGGAACCATGTTCATCGTCGCGTGCCTGTTGCTGCCCGCCGTCGCAGCGCTGCTGTACGGAATGGACCGTGTCGAGGACTGGCTGACGCGCGGCCCGCAGTCGGCCCGTCGCCATGCCCGCACCCGCCATCTGCGTCTCATCCCCGGAGGGAAGCTGGACAGCGTCCCCGAAGGGAAGCGGGACGGCGTCACGCGCCCGCGGACCGCGCGCCGCCACTCGGACGCGGCCTGAGCGGGCGCCGCCCCTCGTCCGGCGCGGTCCGAGCGGGTTCGCCCCCCTGCCGGGCGCGGTGCTCCGGCTGGGCCGGACGGGGGAACGGCGCCCCCTTGAGCACCGCCCGTCGCCCCTGGCGGGTACAGATAGCGAAACGTTTCGCCCCCGAGTCTGCGCCTGGAAGGAGTTCCATGGACGCGACCGCGCTCCCGCGCGAGGACCGCACGACGAGGAAGGGCGCCCCGACGGCCACCGGCCGGACCCTGCGCCGAGGGGCCGCGACGCTGCTCTGCGCGGGCGTGGCCGGCGTCCTGCTCACGGCGTGCGGGGCGACCTCGGGCAGGGTGGACGGCGCCCGCGACGCGGGCCGGGCCTTCCAGCGTGCCGTGGCGGCGGGCGACTACACGACGGCGTGCGACCTGCTGGCCCCCCGCACGCGGCAGCAGCTGGAAGAGGACGAGAAGCAGCGGTGCGGCCGGGCACTGGCGGGCCAGGAGCTGCCCAAGGCCCTGCCCGACCACGGCCCCCAGGTGTACGGACGGCAGGCCTCACTCGACGCGGGAGGCCAGAAGCTGTTCCTGTCGCAGTTCGGCGGCGGCTGGAAGGTCGTCGCGGCCGGCTGCACGCCCCGGGGCGACGACAAGCCCTACCGCTGCGTCGTGAAGGGCGGCTGACCATGCGCGCACTCTTCGTCACCTGTCTCGTCGTGATCTTCGGCGGGCTGGGGTACTTCATCGCGCTCGGAGCGATGTACCGATGACCTCGCACAGTCGGCACGGCGAACGGCGGGGCGGCCTCTGGAAGGACAACAGCCTCACCCTGGCGTTCGGTACGGCGTTCCTGCTCACCCTTCTGGGGCAGGCACTCGCCGGACACGCGGAGTTCAACGAGCAGCTCGCCGTCGGCGACTTCCACCAGTTGAGCTTCGGCGAGTACGTCATGTCCTCGGACTTCGCCGTCGACGTCACCGAGAACTGGCAGTCGGAGTTCCTCCAGTTCTTCCTGTACATCTTCGGCACGGTCTGGCTCGTCCAGCGCGGCTCCCCCGAGTCGAAGAAGCCGCGGGAGAAGGGCCCGGAGTCCGACCGCGACCAGCGGATGGGCGAGCACGCGCGGGAGGACTCGCCCCGGTGGGCCGGCACCAAGGACTGGCGCCAACGGGTCTACTCCCGCTCGCTCGGCCTCCTCATGGGCCTGGTGTTCCTGCTGTCCTGGCTCGCCCAGTCGATCTCGGGAGTGGCCGCCCACAACGAGCAGCAACTGCGCCAGCTCCAGGACCCGATCAGCTGGGGTGCGTACCTGGCGTCCCCCGAGTTCTGGTCCCGCACCCTGCAGAACTGGCAGTCCGAACTCCTGGCGGTCGCCTCCATGGTCATCCTCTCCGTGTACCTGCGCCAGCGCGGCTCCCCGGAGTCCAAGCCGGTCGGCGCGCCGCACAGCGCCACGGGCATCGAGGGCTGACGCCGTTCCGGGCGGAGCCGGTGCCCCGCCGAGCGGCTCCCGAAATCTACTTGGAAATTCCAAGTGGCGTGACTACGCTGGCGCCGCATGATCAGCGATAGCGAGAACAACGGCTACGAACTCTCCACGGATCCGGACCGCTTGGACGTGGCGGCGGTGCACCGCTGGCTGTCGACCGACACGTACTGGGCCCGGGGGCGCAGCCGGGAAAAGGTCGAGGAGACGATCCGCGGCTCCCTCACCTTCGCCCTCTACGACGCCGACGGCGAGCAGGTCGCCTACGCGCGCGTGGTCACCGACCGTGTGGCGTTTGCCTGGCTCGGCGACGTCTATGTCGCCCGTGACCACCGCGGCAAGGGCCTGGGAACCCGGCTCGTCGAAGCGGTCCTCGACCACCTCGCGCCCTTCGAGCTCAGGCGGGTGCTCCTCGCGACGCTCGACGCCCACGACATCTACGCGAAGGCCGGCTTCACCCCGCTTCCCCACCCGGAACACTTCATGGTCCTGAGCGCCGAGGAATGACGGACGGCAGATAGGGGAGGGGGCCGGGCGCGTTCGCGGGACGGCGGACGCGCCCTTCGCCGAGCCCCGCCGTCGCGCCTCGGCGCCTCAACCGCCCCTTGCGCGACGGGAGTTGCCGTACGTCCCGGATGTGCGCCCGCGGTCCCCAATCACGTAACACCCCCTTGACATCCCCTCAATCCCTCCTGCACTTTGGGAGCGCTCCCACAGGTTCAAAGCTCGCGCACAGCCCCCGCACCGCGCCCCCCGTCACCGAGCCGCTTGGAGTCACCCCCCATGCCCTCGCGCACCAGACGCAGGCCGGGCCTACGCCGCCTGCTCACCTACGCCGCCGTGCTCTCGCTGCCCCTGGGCGCGACCACCGTCGGCGCTCTCCCGGCGGCGCACGCCGCCGCCCTCCAGTGCAGCGTCGACTACAAGACCAACGACTGGGGCTCCGGATTCACCGCCGACATCACGGTGACCAACCGGGGCTCCGCGGCGGTCGACGGCTGGACCCTGACCTATGCCTACGCGGGCAACCAGCAGCTGACCAACGGCTGGAACGGCACCTGGTCGCAGTCCGCGCGGACCGTCACGGTCAAGGCCGCCGACTGGAACAGGACCATCGCCGCGGGCGCCGCCGTCACCACGGGCGGCCAGTTCACCTACAGCGGCACCAACACGGCCCCCACCGCGTTCGCCCTCAACGGCACCCCCTGCAACGGCGCCCACCAGCCCCCGGTCGCCGTGCTGACCAGCCCCGCCGCGGGGGCCACGTACACGGCGGGTGACCCGGTGCCGCTCGCGGCGACGGCGGCCGCCGCGGACGGGGCGTCGATCGCCAAGGTGGAGTTCTACAGTGACACCACTCTCCTCGGCACCGACACCACCGCCCCCTATACCTTCTCCGCGACCGGGCTCGCGGCGGGCGACTACTCGCTGTACGCCAAGGCGTACGACAGCCTCGGCGCCTCGGCCGAGTCCGCGCCGGTCGGCATCCACGTCACCAGCGGCCCCGCCGTCGTCGCCTCGCCCGCACAACTCTCCGTGCAGCAGGGCAAGTCGGCGACGTTCGGCGTGAAGCTGTCCACCCAGCCGGCCGCGAACGTGACCGTCAGCGTCGCCCGCGCCTCCGGCAACACCGGGCTCTCCCTCACGTCCGGCGCCAGCCTGGTCTTCACCCCGGCGAACTGGAACACCGCGCAGCAGGCGACGGTCACCGCCGACGCCAACGGGACCGGAGCGGCCGTCTTCGCCGCGACGGCCCCCGGCCACGCCAGGGCCGAGGTCACCGCCACGGAGATAGCCGCGTCCAAGACGTACGACGCGCGCTTCCTCTCCCTGTACGGGAAGATCACCGACCCGGCGAACGGCTACTTCTCGCCCAAAGGCATCCCGTACCACTCGGTGGAGACGCTGATCGTTGAGGCGCCCGACCAGGGGCACGAGACGACCTCGGAGGCGTACAGCTATCTGATCTGGTTGCAGGCCATGTACGGCAAGGTCAGCGGGGACTGGTCCAAGTTCAACGGGGCCTGGGACATCATGGAGAAGTACATGATCCCCGGCCACACCGACCAGCCCACCAACTCCTTCTACAACGCGTCCAAGCCGGCCACCTACGCGCCCGAGGGCGATCTCCCCTCCCAGTACCCGGCGCAGCTCGACCCCTCCGTCCCCGTGGGCAACGACCCCATCGCGGGCGAGCTGAAGAGCGCGTACGGCACCGACGACATCTACGGCATGCACTGGCTGGAAGACGTCGACAACGTCTACGGGTACGGCAACGCGCCGGGTACCTGCGAGGGCGGACCCACCGTGGCCGGGCCCTCCTACATCAACACCTTCCAGCGCGGCCCCCAGGAGTCCGTCTGGGAGACCGTTCCGCAGCCGACCTGCGACACCTTCAAGTACGGCGGGAAGAACGGGTACCTCGACCTGTTCACCAAGGACGCCTCGTACGCCAAGCAGTGGAAGTTCACCGACGCCCCCGACGCCGACGCACGCGCCGTCCAGGCCGCCTACTGGGCGGACGTCTGGGCCAAGCAGCAGGGCAAGGGCGCCTCGGTCACCGCGACCGTCGCCAAGGCCGCGAAGATGGGCGACTATCTGC
The DNA here is from genome assembly GCF_040629815.1 of Streptomyces sp. NPDC005878. NCBI lineage: Bacteria > Bacillati > Actinomycetota > Actinomycetes > Kitasatosporales > Streptomycetaceae > Streptomyces > Streptomyces sp. NPDC005878. Next base: position 338,643 of record NZ_JBEXWK010000004.1, on the reverse strand, counting down.
GGTACGCGATGTACGACAAGTACTTCAAGCAGCAGGGCAACTGCGTCGGGCCCACCACCTGCCCGGCAGGCAGCGGCAAGAACAGCTCCAGCTACCTGCTGTCCTGGTACTACGCCTGGGGCGGCGCCACCGACACCTCGGCCGGCTGGGCCTGGCGCATCGGGTCGAGCCATGTGCACGGCGGCTACCAGAACCCCCTCGCCGCCTGGGCGCTCAGCTCGTACGCCGATCTGAAGCCCAAGTCGGCCACCGGCTCGGCGGACTGGGGCACCAGCCTCAAGCGGCAGCTGGAGTTCTACCGCTGGCTCCAGTCCGACGAGGGCGCCATCGCGGGCGGCGCCACCAACAGCTGGCAGGGCCGGTACGCGGCGGCGCCGGCCGGCACGCCGACCTTCTACGGCATGTTCTACGACGAGGCACCCGTCTACCACGACCCGCCCTCCAACCAGTGGTTCGGTTTCCAGGCCTGGTCGATGGAGCGGGTCGCCGAGTACTACCAGCAGACCGGTGACACCGCCGCCAAGACCGTCCTGGACAAGTGGGTCGCCTGGGCGCTGTCCAAGACGACCGTCAACCCCGACGGCACCTACCGCATCCCGGCCACCCTCCAGTGGTCCGGCAAGCCCGACACCTGGAACGCGGCCTCCCCCGGGGCCAACGCGGGCCTGCACGTCACCGTCGCCGACTACACCGACGACGTGGGTGTCGCCGCCGCCTACGCCAAGACCCTGACCTACTACGGCGCCAAGTCCGGCAACGCGGCGGCGAAGACGATGGCGAAGAAGCTGATCGACGGGATGTGGGACCACAACCAGGACGCGCTCGGGATCGCCGTGCCCGAGACCCGTACCGACTACAAGCGGTTCGCCGACCCGGTGTACGTGCCGAGCGGCTGGAGCGGGACCATGCCCAACGGCGACAGGATCGACTCCGCGTCGACCTTCACCTCCCTGCGCTCCTTCTACAAGAACGACCCGGCCTGGTCGAAGATCGAGACCTATCTCGCGGGCGGCGCCGCCCCGGTCTTCACCTACCACCGGTTCTGGGCCCAGGCCGACATCGCGATGGCCATGGGCGCCTACGCGGAGCTGCTCGAATAGCCGGATGACAGCTCCGTGGCCCCGGTCCGTCCCGCCTGCCCCGCCGGACGGACCGGGGCCCCCTTATGTGCGAGCGGATCAGCCGAGCCTCCCGGCACCCGCCCGCCTGCCGACGAGGCCGGGCAGGGCGCGCGGGTCGTCCACCCGGGTGCGCAGGGTGGGCGTCCACCCGGCGCCGGAGCGCAGCGCCTCGTCGGGCAGCCGCGCGTTGTGGACGGCGATCAGATCGACCGGGCGGCCGTTGACGTAGTTGCCGTCGGCGGTGACCGGCGCGTCGCTCCACTTCTTGAGGATGTTCGCGGCGGACACCCCGGCCGGAAGCGTGAACGCGTTCTTCTCCGCGACGAGTTGGGACTGGTGGCCGATGCCGAAGGCGTACTGGTACTTCTGCTTCTCGGTGACGGTGTACAGGTTGTTGTACGCGTCGACCTGGCCGAAGCGGACGCGCGGGGCGCGCTCGACGATCCCGGCGAACAGGTTGTGGTGGAGCGTGACCTTGAGTCTGCCCGCGTCGGTGGCGGCGGCGCCGTCACTGTTGCCGATCATGAGGGTCTTGTCGTGCTCCTCGAAGGCGTTCCAGGAGACCGTCACCCGGTCGGCGCCCTTGGCGATGTCGAGCTCGCCGTCGTGCTGCTCGTAGATCTTGCCGAAGTAGGTGGGCAGGGTGCTGTCGGGGTGGGCGCCGTCGGTGAAGGTGTTGTGGTCCATCCATACGTGGGTGGAGCCGTGGACGACGGCGCTGTCGTACTCGGAGTTCCAGGCACCCGTCCCGTTGTCGTCGGTGGGGTCCCACTGGGGGAAGCAGTCGAGGGGGCTCTCCAGGGTCAGGTTGCGGACGATGACGTTGTCCACGCCCTTGATCTGCAGGCTGCCACCGACGATCCCCGCGTGCGCGCCCACACCGATAAGCGTGGTGTTGGAGGGCACATCGGCGGTGATGGCCGGCTTCTGACGGGCGGCCGAGGCGGCGCGCAAGTCCTCCTGCGGGCCGCTGACCGGTTCGTCGTGGCCCCAGACCGCGGGGTCGTAGTCGGCGAGGTACCGGGCGAAGTCGTACCCCTCGGCCGCGAAGGCGGCACAGCCGTCGGCGGTGGCGTTCAGTGTGCCCCGGACCCGGATGATCTTCGGGCTGTCGCCGCCGTTCCGGAGCGCGGTCTTCAGCTCGTCCCAGGTGGTGACGGTGGAGACGTGTGCGGCGTCGGCCCGGGCGCCGCCGGTGGTGCCGGAGCCGGTCGACCCCCAGCCGTCGCCCGCGGGCAGGGTCCGGCGCCCCGGGTCGCGGCCGTGGGCGTGGGCGGAGCCCGCGGCGGACGTCAGGGCGAGCACCAGCCCCGCGCAGGCGGCCGTCGCGGCCACGCGGTGGGATCGCCTCTGGGATGTGTGTGTCATACGGTTCTCCTCGCGAGGGCGGTACGGGTCAGGGGGCCGTCGGCCAGGTGATCCACGACGAGGGGATCGCGTCGTCCAGGCGGCGCAGGTCACCGGCCGCCAGCAGGTGCTGATCGCGCAGTCGCCGGGCCACCAGACGCGCCACGGCGATCGCACCCGGCGGGTTGAAGTGGGTGTTGTCCTGCTCGGTGGCGGTCCAGTTGAAGTACTTCTTCGTCTCCTCCGCCCCCAGCCGCTGCCACAGCGCAAGCGACAGCGCCTGGATGTCGAGGAGAGGGGTGCCCGTCTGCCGGGCGAGGGCCCGCATCGCGGCCGGATAGTCGCCGTGGGTGGGGCGGGCGGTGCCCTCTGCGTCGAACTTGCGGCGCTCCACGGAGGTCAGCAGCACCGGCCGCGCCCCGTGGGCTCGCGCCCCGTCCACGTAACTCCGCAGACAATCCTGGTAGGTGGACCAGGGTTCCGTGTAGCGGGTGGGGTCGTCGCGCTTCTCGTCGTTGTGGCCGAACTGGACGAGCAGGAGGTCGCCGGGCCGGATCACCTTGAGGATCGCGCTGAGGCGGCCCTCGGCGAGGAAGCTCTTGGAACTGCGGCCGTTCACGGCGTGGTTGGCGACGCGCAGGCCCGTGTGCAGGAAGAACGGCAGGGCCATGCCCCAGCCGGTCTCGGGGGCCGCGTCCGCGTACTTCTGGGCGGCCGTGGAGTCACCGGCGATATGGAGGGTCGGCATACGGCGCGTGGCTCCCGGGGTCGCGTGGGCGGCGGTTCCGGTCGCGGCCGCGAGGGCGAGCGTCCCGGCGGCGGCGAGGACACCGCGGCGGCCGAGTCCGGCGGCCGTCACTGGCTCTGCTTCTTCCACTCGGCCTGCGCCTTGTCGAGCTGGTCGGCCAGGGAGTCCAGGAAGTCCTTCGCGGACGTCTTGCCGAGGAGGACCTTCTGGAAGGCGGGCTCGTTGGCCGTCTTGGAGATGGTGTTCCAGTCGGGCAGGTAGTACGGCAGCTGCACGATGGTGGTGCTCCCTCCGGTGAGGGCCTCCGCGGCGAGCCGGGTCGGCTCGGCCTTCTGGACCCAGGGGTCCTTGGCGGCCTCGGTGTTGGCGGGGATGGCGCCCGCCGACTCGTTCCACTTGCTGTTGGACTCGTGCGACGCGGCGAACTCGATGAAGGTCCAGGCGGCCTTCTTGTTCTTGCTCGCCTTGAACAGGCCGAGCCCGTCGACGGGGTTGGAGACCTGTACGCGGGCGCCGCTGTCCGTCGTCGGGTTGGGCAGTCCGCGGAACTTGTCGGTGCCGAGCGCCTTCACATGGTCCTTGTAGGAGCCGAGGTTGTGGTTGAGCATGCCGATGCGGCCGCTGTCCCACTGGGCGACCATCTTGGTGAAGTCGTTGTTCACGTCCGCCGACGGCGTGGCCTTCTTGTAGAGGGCGGCGTACTTCTCCAGCGCCTGGACGTTCCTGGGGTCGTCGACCGTCGTCTTCGTGCCGGAGGCGTCCCAGAACGAGGTGATGCCGCTCTGGCCGTACATCGCGTCCAGCGCCTGGGCGATGGAGCCCGCGCCGCCGCGGATGGTGTAGCCGAACTGGTTCCTGCCGCTGTCGGTGAGCTTCGCCGCCGCCTCGTAGAACTTCGCCCAGGTGGTGGGCGCCTCCAGCCCTGCCTCCTTGAACAGGTCGGTGCGGTAGTACAGCACGCCGTTGCTGGCGGAGGTGGGCACGGTGTACAGGTCCTTCCTGCCGCCGGCCGCCTTCACCGACTCGACCATGCCCGCGTTCAGCTTGCCGTTGAGGGCCGTGCTCGCCGTGACGCGGTCGCCCACCGGCTCCAGGGCGTTCTGCCCCACGATCCCCGCGAGCATCGCGGCGCCGACCCCGCCGACGTCGGGCAGGCCGCCGCCCTGGATGGCGGTGTCGTACTTGGACTGGACGGACGCGGCGGGAATGCCGACGTAGTTGACCTTGATGTCGGGGTACTTCTTCTCGAAGTCCTTGATGATCTCCATCCAGATGTCCCGGCGGACAGCCGTGTTGTTGTCCCAGAAAGTGATCTCGCCCTTTCCGGTCCCCTCCTCGCCCTTGCCGCCTCCCGCGCCACCGCCGTCGTCACCGCAGGCGGTGGCGGTCAGGGCGAGGACGGCGGCGAGGGCGAAGGCGGTGGTGGCGTGTCGGCCTCTGGTGCGGCCGGTGCTGATGTCCATGGATCGGCTCATTTCTGCTGAACGCTGCGGAGGATTCAGGGGCGGTGGTGCTCGTGCGGTCGGCCGTTGATCCGGAAGTGGGTGAACAGGGCCGTGCCGGTGGGCCCCCGGCCCGGGGGCGCCCCGGCGAACAGCCCCAGGAGGGCGCCCACCCAGCGCCAGGGTGTGGCGGTGAAGACCTGGCCCGAGGGCCGGAACCCGTCTCCGGTGTCCGCGAGCAGCCGGCAGCGCGCCCCCTCGCCGACTTCGACGCGCAGCCGGACCGAGGCGGACGGCGCCGGGCGCGGCGGCGCGGCATCGCGCTCCGGCCCGCTCGCCGTGGTCTCGGCGAACCGGTGGACGAGGGACGCCGTACCGTCGGCGCCGCGCTCCAGACCGATCCAGGTGTAGGCGTCACCGACGACAGCGAGCCCGGCCCGTGAGCCCGGCCCGGTGGCGTCCAGCCGGAGGTCCACGTCGACCGTGCGACAGGACAGCGGAAGGCGCTGGGTGAGCAGGTGCGGCAGCAGCCGCAGGTCATGGACGTCGGGGGAGCGCACACAGGCGAGCCGGAGCCCGTCCTGGCTGTGGCTGACGGCCCATCCTGGCCGGGGGTTGGCGGTCCACTGCCACTGGAGCCCGAAGCGGCCGCCGGGGAACAGGTCGTCGGTGGCGGGTGCGGACGGCGGCTGCGGGGGCAGGGCGGGCCGTGCGTGGGTGAGGACGGGGGTGCCCCGGGCGCCGAGCACCGGCCAGCCGCCCTCGTCCCAGCGCATCGGCTGGAGGTGGACGACCCGCCCGTAGGCCCCGCGTTGCTGGAAGTGCAGGAACCAGTCCTCGCCGGAGGCGGTGCGGACCCAGCCGCCCTGGTGCGGCCCGTTCACCGGTGTGTCCCCCTGTTCGAGGACGACTCGCTCCTCGTACGGGCCCAGGAAGGAACGCGAGCGGAAGACGCCCTGCCAGCCGTTCTCCACACCCCCGGCGGGCGCGAAGATCCAGAACCAGCCGTCGTGGCGGTACACCTTCGGGCCTTCGACGGTGAACCAGCCCGGGAGGCGGTCGCCGTCGACCAGCACCTCGCCGTCGTCGAGCAGTTCGGCACCGTCGGGGCTCATCCGGTGGCCGGTGAGGCGGTTCTTGATGCCGGAGCGTGACTTCGCCCAGGCGTGCACGAGGAACGCCTCCCCGGTGTCCTCGTCCCACAGCGGACACGGGTCGATGAGCCCCTTGCCCGCCTTGATGAGGTGGGGCCGGCTCCAAGGGCCCCTGATGTCGGGCGCGTTGACGTGGTGGATGCCGTGGTCCGGGTCGCCCCAGAAGATCCAGAAGAGGCCGTCGTGGTGACGGATCGACGGCGCCCACACCCCGCAGTCGTGGCGGGGCACGGCGAACGCCTCCTCCGGTACGAGCCGGTCGAGGGCGTGCCCGATCAGCCTCCAGTGGACCAGGTCGCGCGAGTGCAGCAGCGGCAGTCCCGGTGCGCGCCCGAAGCTGGAAGCGGTCAGATAGAAGTCGTCGCTGACGCGGACGACATCGGGGTCCGACCAGTCGGCATCGAGGACCGGGTTGCGGTAGGTCGTGTGCGGCGACGTCATGCGCGCACCGCCTTGGTGACCAGCGCCCGGGCCTCGTCCGGACGCAGCCGCCCGTCCGCGACGACGGTGACCACCCGGCGTACCAGCGAGGCCCCGGGCGCGAGGGCGAGCCGCCGCGACGCCGCGAGGGACGACCCGACGCCCGGATACTCGGTGGCGCGCACGAACCAGGGGTCGCGCCGGGTCTCGGCGGTGCCGCCCGCGAAGACGAGTGTCCAGCCCTCGCCCGCCAGCGCCAGCCAGTCGGCGGACCGGCCGTGTGCGGCGGCCTCGCCGGTGGAACCGGCCGTGAACACCTCGGGAGCCGACCGCGCCTTGGGGGCACGCCAGAAGAAACCTCCGTAGGCGGCACCGGGGCGGCCGTTGGTTGCCGGACTGCCGAGGGTGAGGGGGGTGGGGGTGGGGTTGGTCAGGCGGAACGTGAAGTCCAGCGCCCAAGCGGTGGGGGACAGGCCGGCCACGGAGACCGTGCGGCGCTCGCGCAGCACATCGCGGTCGCCTGCCCGCCACCGCAGGTCCGCCACGAAACCGTCGGGGCGGCACGCCGCGAAACCCTCGTGCCGCTGGACGCCGTGGTTGTCGAGTTCGGTGGGTCCCCGACCGCGTACGAAGGTGCGTCCGCCCCAGAAGTTGTGGCCCTCCACGTCCGGCACGGCGACCGAGACACCGGCATGGTGCCGGTGGTCGGCGGGCCGGTACTCGGTGACGGGCGTGCCCGCGAGGGTGGTGACCGGGTGGAGGAACGGACGCGGGGACATACGCCGCTCGTCCTGCGCGTGGAGGGTGTAGCGCGCGACGGTGTGGTCGGCAACGCTCAGCGGCACCGACGCGGGGGAGGAGGCCGCCTCGGCGGAAGTGCGGGCTTTCATGACGCGCTCACCCCGCTCCCGGCCTGCGGCCAACCCCGCTGTGACGCGACCGACGTGGCCGCCCAGGGCGCGCCGAGCGCGCTGTAGCCCTTGAGCGTGTCGGCGGAGGCGGCGACCAGCGTGTCGATGCCGTGCACGACACGGCGTACGGCTCCGGCCCCGTCCGTCGCGCGGCTCCACGCCCCGGGCGGCAGCGGCGCCGGATCCGGTGCCGTACGGACCGCTTCGACCACCTTCATGAAGGCGGCCGTCGACTCCGGCGGCACCAGGAGCGCGGCACGGCCTTCCAGGTGGTCCAGGAGGTTGTCGAGGAGGTCGGTGCGCCCGTGGAACGACTCCACGGGCCCGTGCCCCGCGCGTTGCACCAGGACGCGGTCCTGCTTGTACCAGAAGGTGATGCGGCCCCGGCTGCCGTGCGCGACGACGTACGGCTCACCGGGACGCTCGGCGCACAGGGTCGCGGCGACGGTGATGTGCCGCCCCGCCACGGTGGTGATGTCCACGTACGAGGTGTCGTCGGCCTCGATGTCATGGGCGCGGAACAGCTCCGTGCGGATCGCGGCGATGTCCTCGGCGCGGGTCGAGCCGTCGAGGGCGAGCGCGGTGGCGACGGCGTGTGCCAGGGGGTTGGTCAGCACGCCGTCGACGACGTCGCAACCGTGCAGCCGCCGGTGTCCGGCCCAGGGCGCACGGCGGAAGTACGCCTCGTCCCGCGCCCAGGCGCCCGCCGCGCCGATGCCGAGGAGGTCGCCGATCGTGCCGTCCGCGATCAGGTCGCGGATTGCGCCGACGGCATGGGAGCCGAGCGACTGGAAGCCGATCTGCGCGGCGGTACCGGCCGTGGTGACGGCGTCGCGGATCCGCTGGAACTGTGCGTACGAGGGGGCGGGCGGTTTCTCCAGGAGCAGGTGGGTGCCGTGCTCGGCGGCGATCAGGGCCAGGTCGGTGTGGGTCTGGATGGGGGTGCTGACGAGGGCGACGCGGGCGCCGGTGGAGGCGAGCAGGGCCGCGAAGTCGCCGGACTGCTCGGGGGTGGCGAAGCCGTCGAGCTCCGCGGGGGTCAGGGGGGTGAGTTCGCAGACCCCGGCGAGGCGTACCCGGCCGCGGCGGGCGAGGCGGCGGATGTTCTCCAGGTGCCTGCTTCCGTGGCCGCGCGCACCGGCGAGGACGACGGGGACGGGTTCGCGCAGGGGGCTCATCCCTTCACCGCCCCGGCGCTGAACCCGGTGACCAGCCACTTCTGGATGAAGGCGAAGACCAGGACGACGGGGAGGGCCGAGATGACACCGCCGGCGGCGAGTGCGCCCAGGTCCACACTGTCGGCGCCCATCAAGGTGGCGAGGCCGACCGGGATCGTCTGCTTGTCCTGGTTGCTGAGGAACATCAGCGCGAAGAGGAAGTGGTTCCAGCTGTGGACGAAGGCGAAGGAGCCGACGGCGATCAGACCGGGACGCAGCAGCGGAAGGACCACCGCGCAGAAGGCGCGGAAGCGACCGCAGCCGTCGACCCAGGCCGCCTCTTCCAGCGAGTACGGCACGTTCTTGATGAAACCGCTGATCAGGATCATCGAGAGGGGGAGCTGGAAGACGGCTTCGGCGATGATGACACTGCCCAGCGAGTTGATCATCCGCAGATCGGCGAAGATCTGGAACAGTGGTACCAGCATCAGCGCGCCCGGGATGAACTGCGAGCACAGCAGCGCCAGCATGAACCCGCGTTTGACCGCGAAGTCGAAGCGGGCGAGGGCATAGCCACCGGCGAGCGCGACGACCGTCGTCAGCAGCATCGACACCAAGCCGACGATCAGACTGTTCTTGAAGAAGAGCGCGAAGCTGCGTTCGTTCCACACCTTGTCGAAGTGCTCCAGCGTCAGCGGCCAGGGCGCGAGCGAGGTGGAGCCGGTGGGCCGGAACGCGAAGAGCAGCATCCAGTAGAAGGGAACGAGGGTGAACAGGAGGTACAGGCCCAGCGGAAGGTAGATCTGCCAGCGGGGCACCTCGTCCCAGGCGCGGCGCTTCACGGCCCCGGCGTCCTGGGGGTGGACCGGCGTACGGGCCGGGGTCATGGGGGTGGTCCGCGTCCCGGCTTCCTCGGTGATCACTTCTCCTGCCCTCCGAACTTGCTGAGCCGCAGATAGACCATCGAGAAGAACAGGAGGATGACGAAGGCGATGGAGGTCAGTGCGGAGGCGTAGCCGAAGTCGTGCGAGTCGACGGCGATCGAGGCGATGCGCAGCGGCAGCGTGGTGGTCTCGCCCGCCGGACCGCCGCCGGTGAGGGTGTAGAGCAGGTCCACGTTGTTGAACTCCCACACCGCCCGCAGCAGGGTGGACAGGATGATGGCGTCCTTCAGATGCGGCAGGGTGATGTGGAAGAACTGGCGCAGCCGCCCGGCGCCGTCGACCTCGGCGGCCTCGTACAGGTCCTTCGACACGGACTGGAGGTCGGCGAGGATGAGGATCGCGAAGAACGGCACCCCGCGCCACAGTTCGGCGGTGACGACGGCCGGGAAGACGGTGGTCGTGTCGGAGAGCCAGGACGTGCCGTACGTGCCGGCGCCCGCGTCGGCGAGGTAACGGGTGATGCCCGTCTGGGAGTTGTAGATGAGCATCCAGATGGACGAGGTGAGCACCCCGGAGACCGCCCACGGGGAGAAGACGAGCGCGCGGGAGAGCGCGCGGCCCACGAACGTCTGGTTGACGATCAGCGCGAGTCCCAGGCCCAGCAGCAGTTGCAGCACCACTTGGACGACGACCCACTGGAGGCTGAACCCGAGGGTGTGCCAGAACTCGGGGTCGTCGGTGAACGCCTTGGTGAAGTTGTCGAATCCCGCGAAGCCGTTGCGCCACGGTTTGGATGGGTTGAAGTTCTGCAGGCTGTAGTAGAAGACGCTGAGCACGGGATAGGCGATGAAGCCCAGCATCAGCAGAGCGGCCGGCGCGATGAGCAGGTAGGGCAGGGTACGCGGGGTGGCTCCGGTGCGATGGGCGGCGCCGGACCGCTTCGGTGGTGGCTTGGCCACGGCGGTGGCGGCTTGGGCCATGACGGGTCTCCGTTCGGGCGTGTGCGGGAAAGCGCTTGCCGCACGTTGTTCGACATGGCGAACAAAAGAGAGGGGGGTGGACTGGGGTGAGGGTGGTGGCCGGTTCAGCCGGCGTACGGATCCGGCACCGTGCCGGGCCGGGCGAGGAAGGCGAAGTCGCAGCCGGTGTCGGCCTGCGTGATCTGGTCGGTGTACAAGGCCCCGTAGCCCCGCTCGAACCGGGCGGGCGGCGGCGTCCACGCGGCCCGCCGACGGGCCAGCTCCTCGTCCGTCACGTCGAGGTGGAGGCTGCGGGCCGCGACGTCGAGGGTGATGAGGTCGCCGGTGCGGACGAGCGCGAGCGGGCCGCCCACGTACGACTCGGGCGCGATGTGCAGGACGCACGCCCCGTACGAGGTGCCGCTCATCCGGGCATCGGAGATCCGCACCATGTCCCGCACTCCCTGCTTGAGCAGATGGTCGGGGATCGGCAGCATGCCGTACTCGGGCATACCGGGGCCGCCCTTGGGGCCCGCGCCGCGCAGCACCAGGACGCTGTCGGCCGTGATGCCGAGCGACGGGTCGTTGATGGTGCGCTGGAGCTCGCGGTAGTCGTTGAAGACGACCGCCGGACCGGTGTGCTTGAGCAGGCGCTGCTCGCAGGCGATGTGTTTGATGACGGCGCCGTCCGGACACAGGTTGCCGCGCAGCACCGCGAGCCCGCCCTCGGCCGCGACGGGGTTGCCGCGGGGCCTGATGACGTCGTCGTGGTGGACCTCGGCGGCGGTGAGCTGCTCGCGCAGGGTGTCGTACGCGACGGTCGGACGGTCCAGGTGGAGCAGGTCGGTGATCCGGGAGAGCAGCGCGGGCAGGCCGCCCGCGAAGTGGAAGTCCTCCATGAGGTAGGTGTCGCCGCCGGGCCGTACGTTGGCGAGCACCGGAACCGTCCGCGCGATGCGGTCGAAGTCGTCGAGGGTCAGCCCGACGCCCGCCCGCCGGGCCATCGCGATCAGATGGATCACGGCGTTGGTGGAGCCGCCCAGCGCGAGGACCGTGGTCACCGCGTCCAGGAAGGCGTCCTCCGTGAGGATCGCCGACAACCGCCGGTCGTCGTGGACCAGTTGGACGATCCGCAGCCCCGAGGCGGCGGCCATGCGGTCGTGCTCGGAGGCGACGGCGGGAATGGAGGAGGCGCCGGGCACCGTCACCCCCAGGGCCTCGGCCGCCGCGGTGAGGGTGGAGGCGGTGCCCATCGTCATGCAGTGGCCGGGGGAGCGGGCCAGACCGTTCTCCAGGCCCGCCAGCTCGCAGTCGCCGATCAGCCCGGCCCGCTTGTCGTCCCAGTACTTCCACATGTCCGTACCGGAGCCGAGGACCTCGCCCCGCCAGTGTCCGGGCAGCATCGGCCCGGCGGGCACGAACACCGCGGGCAGGTCGACGGAGACCGCCCCCATCAGCAGCGCGGGCGTGGACTTGTCGCAGCCGCCCATCAGCACCGCCCCGTCCACCGGATACGAGCGCAGCAGTTCCTCGGTCTCCATGGCGAGGAGGTTGCGGTAGAGCATCGGGGTGGGTTTCTGGAAGGTCTCCGACAGGGTGGACACCGGGAACTCGAGCGGGAAGCCCCCGGCCTGCCACACACCGCGCTTGACGGCCTGTGCGCGATCGCGCAGGTGGACGTGGCAGGGGTTGATGTCGGACCAGGTGTTGAGGATCGCGATGACCGGCTTGCCCAGGTGCTCCTCGGGCAGATAGCCGAGCTGGCGGGTGCGGGCGCGGTGGCTGAAGGAGCGCAGGCCGTCGGTGCCGTACCACTGGTGGCTGCGCAGCTCCTCGGGGGCGCGGCGGTTGGGCCGCGGGGCGGAGGAGGGCGTGGACGCGGCGGGACTCATACGCCCCACCCCGCGACCGCGCCCCATCCCTCGACGATGGCGGCGACCTCGGCGCGCCCGGCCGCGTCCAGCGGTCTGCTGGGGGAGCGCACGTGGCGGTGGCACAGACCGAGCACGGCCAGCGCCTCCTTGACCACGGTCACGTTGTTGGCCGAGGAGTCGGCGGCACGCAGCTCCTCGAAGCGGCGGATCTGCTCCCACACCCGCATGGCAGCCGGATAGTCGCCCGACCGCAGTGCTTCGAGCATGGTCAGGGAGATCTTGGGCGCGACATTGACCAGGCCGGAGGTGAATCCGGTCGCCCCGGCGGAGAAGTAGGAGGGTGCGTACGGCTCGGCCAGACCGGCCACCCACACGAAGCGCTCCAGTCCGGCGTCGCGGGCGAAGGCGGCGAACCGCGCCGCGTCCGGCACCGCGTACTTCACCCCGATCACGTTCGGACAGGCCTCGCCCAGCGCCGCCATGTGCTCGCCCGCCAGGCGCGCGTTGCGGATGTACGGCACGATCCCCAGCTCGGGGACGGCTTCCGCGATGGCCCGGTGGTAGTCGACCCAGCCTGCGGCGGCGACATAGGGGTGCACGGGCTGATGCACCATCAGCATGTCCGCGCCCGCCTCCCGGGCGTGCCGGGCGGCCTCGACGGCGGTCGGCACGTCGTGGCCCACACCGACGACGATCGCCGCCCGCCCACCGGCCTCGGAGACGGTCAGCTCGACCACGGTCCTGCGCTCGCGGGGGGTGAGGGCGTAGAACTCCCCCGTGTTGCCGTTCGGGGTGAGCGTCCTGACTCCGTCGTCCAGGAGCCTGCGCAGCAGCGCGCGGTGGGCGTCGTGATCGACGGAGCCGTCCTCGGCGAACGGGGTCACGGGGATCGCCACGACATCGGCGAGGGCGCCGCGCAGGGAGGCGTACGGCGTCGTCATATCGGGTCTTCTTCCTGGGCCCGCGGGAAGGCCCGTTCGACGAAGGACGCGATGTGGGCGTGCAGGGCACGGGAGGCGCCGTCCGCGTCGCCGGCCAGGGCGAGCCGCAGGATCTCCCGGTGCTCCGCCGCCTCCTGCTCCCAGGACGGGTCGGCGGCCCAGGCGACCGCGGAGACCAGCGCGGCCTGGTCGCGCACCTCGTCCAGCATCCGTGCGAGCAGCGGGTTGCCGCACGGCAGATACAGCGCGCGGTGGAACTCCCGGTTGGCCAGGGAGCGTTCGGCGGTGTCCGCCGCGGTGTCGGCGCGCTCCAGGGCCTCACGGGCGGTGTGCAGGTCCGCGGCGCCGCGGACGGTGCGGCGCAGCGCCTCCGGTTCGAGGAGCAGGCGTACGTCGTACACCTCGCGCGCCATGTCCGCGTCCACCATGCGCACCGTGACGCCCTTGTACTGGTTCATCACGACCAGCCCGGTGCCGGCCAGCGTCTTGAGTGCCTCGCGTACGGGCGTCTTGGACACTCCGTAGTGCGCGGCGAGCTCGACCTCCACGAGGGCCTGGCCGGGGGCCAACTGCCCGGTGAGGATGCGGTGTTTGACGGCTTCCAGCACGAACTGGGTCCGGGAGGGGATGGGTGTGGGCACAGAGGTCATGCGCGCCTCTCGACTGTCACGTATCGCGTCTCATATATGACGCATCAGGTACGACGCGACGAAAGTAGAGCCGATTCCGCGGCGCGTCAACGGATCTGACGTACCGGCACGAGATCCCGCCGGGGCGTTGACGAGAAAGCGCTTTCCCTCTACGTTCCATTCATCAGTGTGACCCCGGTCGCCGGTCCGCGTCGGACGCGGCAAGAGAACGGCAGTTGCCGTACGTGGCCGCGATCAGAGTGCATCAGCTATGCGAACGACGTTCCATCCACTGAACGCACACGGAACTCCGTGCACCGCTGAGCAGTCGGGCTCCACCCCCACACGCCCGTATCGACGGGCCCCCGCATCCCGACCCGAAGGGACTCACCCGCATGCGCACGCACACCCCCCACCAGCGTCCCCGCACCCTTCTTCTGGCCGCGACCGCCGTCGCCGCCACGGCACTGGCCGGGCTGCCCCAGTCCGCGGGCGCCGTAGGTACGGCACCTGCCGGACCCGCCGCCGAGACCACCCCCGTCGGTTTCGGCGCGGGCACCTCCGGCGGTGGGGCGGCGGCACCGGTCACCGTGTCCACCCTCGCCGCCTTCAAGACCGCCGTCACCGGCGACAACGCCAAGGTCGTCAAGGTCAGCGGTCTGATCCCGCTCAGCGGGCAGGTCGACGTGGGCTCCAACACCACGGTCCTCGGCGTCGGTTCCGCCTCCGGCTTCACCGGCGGCGGCCTGCGCGTGAAGCAGGAGACCAACGTCGTCATCCGCAATCTCAACATCACCAAGCCCGTGGCGCCGGCCGACGCCATCACCGTGCAGAAGTCGACGAAGGTATGGATCGACCACAACACCTTCTCCTCGGACCGCGACCACGGCAAGGACTACTACGACGGACTGGTCGACATCACCCACGCCTCCGACTACGTCACCGTCTCCTGGAACACCTTCAAGAACCACTACAAGGGCTCCCTCGTCGGCCACAGCGACAAGAACGCCTCCGAGGACACCGGGCACCTGCGGGTGACGTACCACCACAACCACTTCAGCAACGTCAACTCGCGCATCCCCAGTCTGCGGTTCGGCACCGGGCACTTCTACGACAACTACGTCGAGGGCGCCGACACCGCCGTCCACTCCCGGATGGGCGCGCAGATGCTCGTCGAGAACAACGTCTTCCGCTCCACGAAGGTCGCGGTGACCACCAACCGGGACAGCAGCACCGACGGCTACGCCAACCTCCGGGGCAACGACCTCGGCGGCGCCGCCCTGGAGGTCTCCCGAACGGGTTCCTTCACCACCGCGCCCTACGCGTACACCGCCGAACCCGCCTCGTCCGTCGTCGCGTCGGTGACCGCCGGAGCCGGGGCCGGAAGGCTCTGAGGTCCGCGGGCACGGCGACGACAAGGGCAAAGGGCCACGGCAACAGAAGGAGACAGGACATGACTTCACCAGCACGGACCGGCTCGCGGCGCCCCCGGCGGGCGGTCCTCGGCGCGGGCGCCGCCGCCTTCGGCCTGGCGGCCACCGCGATCCTCACGGGCGCCTTCACCGGAGCGGCGAACGCGGCCACTCCGGCAACCACCTCCACGGCCGCCTGGCCGACCCCCACCACGAGCAAGCCCGTCCCGGCCACCATCGAGGTCTCCGGCGCGTACGACGGGAAGACGCAGCGCTTCTACGGCAGCGGTGACCTCGGCGACGGCGGCCAGAACGAGAACCAGTCACCGTTGTTCCAGCTCAAGGACGGTGCCGTCCTGTCCAACGTCGTCATCGGCGCGCCCGCCGCCGACGGCATCCACTGCCTGGGCACCTGCACGCTCAAGAACGTGTGGTGGGAGGACGTCGGCGAGGACGCCGCCACCTTCAAGGGCAAGTCCTCCTCGGCCGTCTACCGCGTCGAGGGCGGCGGCGCGAGGAAGGCCTCCGACAAGGTCTTCCAGTTCAACGGCGCCGGCACCCTCACCGTGACCGGCGGGTTCCAGGTCGTCGACTTCGGCAAGCTCGTGCGCAGTTGCGGCAACTGCTCCACCCAGTACCGGCGCAAGGTGGTCGTCGACAACGTGGACGCGACCGCGCCCGGCAAGGCACTGGTCGGCATCAACAGCAACTACGGGGACAGCGCCACCCTGCGCGGTGTCCGCGTCCACGGCGACAGCGGCAAGAAGATCAAACCGTGCGTGCGCTACGAGGGCAACAACACGGGGGCCGAGCCGAAGGTGCTCGGCAGCGGCCCGGACGGCACCTACTGCCGCTACTCGGCCTCCGACATCACCTACAGCTGAGAGATCGCCCCGTCAGTTGCTCAGCCGCCGCCCGGCACGGATCGGTCCGGGCGGCGGCACCCCCGTGCTCGGATGGAGGGAAGGAAGAAGACACCTCGGCCGATGAGTTTCCCCGCAGTACGCAGTCAGAGATCATGGCCGGTGCGCGCCGGGACCGTGAGTGCGGTCCGTGCGCGTGACGACCTGACCTGTTCAGCATCAGACGGCCACACACCGCAGACACCGCAGACACCGCGAACATCGAGGAACCTCATATGCGCACCCTGATCAGCACGGCCTTCATCTCACTCGACGGCGTCGTGGAAGCGCCCGGTGGCGAGCCCGGCTACCGCAACTCCGGGTGGACCTACAAGAACGTCGAGTTCCTGCCCGAGGCGTTCGAGATCAAGGGGCAGGAGCAGAAGGAGGCCACCGCGATGATGATGGGCCGCACCAGCTACGAGGCCTTCAGCGCGGTGTGGCCCGGCATGGAGGACTTCGCGGACTACAAGGTGATGCCGAAGTACGTCGTCTCCACCACGCTCACCGAGGACGACCTGGTGTCCAACTGGGGCGAGACCACGATCCTGCGCTCCGTCGACGAGGTCGCCGCGCTGAAGGCGACCGACGGCGGCCCGATCATCATCCACGGCAGTGCCACGCTCAACCACAGCCTCTCGGACGCCGGCCTGATCGACCGCTACCACCTGCTTGTCTTCCCGCTCCTGCTCGGCGCGGGCAAGCGGCTCTTCAGCGCCACCGACAAGGACGCGCAGAAGCTGAAGCTGGTGGAGCACGAGGCGTACGCCAACGGACTGCAGAAGAACGTGTTCGACGTGGTCCGCTGACCGGATTCCGGGCCGCGGGCGCGGTCGCCCGGGCGGTGGGCGGTCACAGCAAGCTGTCGCTGCCACTGCCGTGCGGCGCGTAAAGATCGAGCAGCCGGATGCGGGCCGCGTGCAGGCGGTGGGCGAGCACGCGGCCCACCCATGCTCCGACCGCGGCGGAGAGCGCGATGTCGGCGTCCATCATCGCCCGTACGGCCGCCGCGTCGAACTCGTACGTGCGCACCGGCGTCATCGCCTCGGCGCCCAGCTGCCACACGTACGGGCGGAACATCCACGACCAGCCCACCAGCTCGCCGGAGCCGAGCTGTCCGATCACGGCCGGGCGTCTGCCGGGTACGTGCATGTCGAGCGTCACGGTGCCGGAGCGCACGATCCAGAACCGGTCGGCGTGACCGCCCTCGTTGAAGAGCCGCACCCCCGCGGAGAAGTTGATCTCGCGGGCGATGCTCATGAGGCGTTCGCGGTACTCGACCGGAAGCGCGGTGGTGATCGAGGTCGGATTGCTCATGGACGGCCTCCCTGTCCGTGGTCCTTTCCAGTGTGGCCCCGCCGCCGCCGCGTCCGCGCGGGGCAGCGGCAGTCGCTCCCGGAGAGTCATTACGTCATCACGTAGGGTGAGGGGGTCGGTGGGGGAACCTGCCCGATCGGCCCCTCGCGGACGCCGCCGGAATCCGGGAAGGTGGAGAACGGCCCGTACAGAGGCCGCGGCGTGGCCGGAGGCGCCGGCCCGCGGGGTACTCGGCGGGCTCGCGTGGCCGGTCGAGGCCGTGCGTGGCGGCAGTCGCAGGACCGGCGGCGCCGTCTCCTCGCAGGGAACGGAGGGCAGCAGGTGCGCGATCGTGTTCAGGCGTGCCCGGCGCTCGTCGTCGCCCTCCACGACGTACGGGGCCCTCGCCGATGGCGGTGTGGACCAGCGTGTCGGCGCAGCCTGCCGCCTCCACCGCCGATGACCCGTCCCGACGACTTCTGGAGCCCCGCTCATGACCCAGGTCGAACCCCAGGACGCCACGGTACTTTCCGGACTCTCCGACGACGAGCTGCGCACCCTGGACGCCCACTGGCGCGCCGCGAACTACCTTGCGGCGGGCCAGATCTACCTGTTGGCCAACCCGCTGCTCACCGAGCCGCTGAAGCCCGAGCACATCAAGCCCCGGCTGCTGGGCCACTGGGGCACCTCGCCCGGTCTCAACCTCGTGTACACCCACCTCAACCGGGTGATCAAGGCGCGCGGGCTCGACGCGCTGTGCGTGTGGGGGCCCGGGCACGGCGGCCCTTCCGTGCTGGCCAACGCCTGGCTGGAGGGCAGCTACAGCGAGACCTATCCGGACGTGCCGCGCGACGGGGAGGGGATGGCGCGGCTGTTCCGGCAGTTCTCCTTCCCCGGAGGGGTGCCCAGCCACGTCGCCCCCGAGACGCCCGGTTCCATCCATGAGGGCGGCGAGCTCGGCTACTCGCTCTCCCACGCGTACGGGGCCGCCTTCGACCATCCCAACCTGCTGGTCGCCTGTGTGATCGGCGACGGCGAGGCGGAGACCGGACCGCTGGCCGCCTCCTGGCACTCCAACAAGTTCCTCGACCCGGTGCACGACGGCGCGGTGCTCCCGATTCTCCACCTCAACGGCTACAAGATCGCCAATCCGACGGTGCTGGCCCGCCTCCCGGAGGAGGAACTCGACGCGCTGCTGCGCGGGTACGGGCACGAACCCGTCCATGTGAGCGGCGACGACCCCCTCCAGGTGCACCGGGCCATGGCCCGCGCTCTCGACGACGCCCTGGACCGGATCGCCTCGGCGCAGCGGGCCGCCCGCGAGGAGGGCGCCGCCGAGCGCGTGCACTGGCCGGTGATCGTCCTGCGTACGCCCAAGGGCTGGACCGGCCCGGCCGAGGTCGACGGCGTACCCGTCGAGGGGACCTGGCGCGCCCACCAGGTCCCGCTGGCCGGCGTCCGCGAGAACCCCGACCACCTGCGGCAACTGGAGAGCTGGCTGCGTTCGTACCGGCCCGAGGAGCTCTTCGGCCCGGAGGGGCACCCGGTCGCCGACGTGCTCGCCTGCCTCCCCGACGGTGCCCGGCGCCTCGGCGCCACGCGGTACGCCAACGGCGGGCTCCTGCTGCGGGACCTCCCCGTCGCCCCGCTCGACGACTTCGCCGTACCCGTGGACAAGCCGGGCACGACGCTGCACGAGCCGACCCGTATCCTCGGCGACCTCCTCGCCCGGGTGATGAAGGACACCGGCGACCGCCGCGACTTCCGGCTGGTCGGACCGGACGAGACCGCCTCCAACCGGCTCCAGGCCGTCTTCGACGTCAGCGGCAAGGCGTGGCAGGCCGAGTACCTGCCGGTCGACGAACACCTCGAACACGACGGCCGGGTCCTGGAGATCCTCTCGGAACACACCTGCCAGGGATGGCTGGAGGGCTATCTGCTGACCGGCCGGCACGGGCTGTTCTCCTGCTACGAGGCGTTCGTGCACATCGTCGACTCGATGGTCAACCAGCACATCAAATGGCTCAGGACATCGCGCGAGCTGCCTTGGCGCGCCCCCATCGCCTCCCTCAACTACCTGCTGACCTCGCACGTGTGGCGCCAGGACCACAACGGCTTCTCCCACCAGGACCCCGGCTTCGTCGACCACGTCCTCAACAAGAGCCCCGAAGTCGTCCGGGTCTACCTGCCGCCGGACGCCAACACCCTCCTCTCCGTCGCCGACCACGTGCTGCGCAGCCGCGACTACGTCAACGTGGTCGTCGCGGGCAAGCAGCCCTGCTTCGACTGGCTTTCCATGGAGGCCGCCCGCGCCCACTGCGCCCGGGGAGCGGGAACCTGGGAGTGGGCGGGCACGGAGAACGGCGGCGAGCCGGACGTCGTCCTCGCCTGCGCCGGGGACGTCCCCACCCAGGAGGTGCTGGCCGCGGCCCAACTGCTGCGCCGTCACCTGCCGGACCTCGCCGTCCGCGTCGTCAACGTGGTCGACATGACCCGGCTGCTCCCGCGCGAGGAACACCCGCACGGGATGAGCGACTTCGAGTACGACGGGCTGTTCACCCAGGACAAGCCGGTGGTCTTCGCCTATCACGGCTATCCGTGGCTGATCCACCGCCTCGCGTACCGCCGCAACGGCCACCAGAACCTGCACGTGCGCGGCTACAAGGAGTCCGGGACCACGACCACGCCGTTCGACATGGTGGTCCGCAACGACCTGGACCGCTACCGCCTGGTCATGGACGTCATCGACCGCGTCCCGGGCCTCGCGGTGCGCGCCGCCGCCGTACGTCAGTCGATGGCCGATGCGCGCACCCGCCACCACGCCTGGATCCGCGAGCACGGCACCGACCTGCCGGAGGTCGCGGAGTGGACGTGGAACGCCTGACGCCGGTGCGACCTCGTGCGCGCGGTCACGGCGACGACCGGCCTCCGCGCTACCAGGGCACGACCTGCCCCTGGTGATCGAGGAAGTGGAGGCCGGGCTTGCCCTGCCGGCGCTCGATCGTCTCCGCCACGCCGGGGACGCTCTCCTCGACGCTGAGCTCGGCGTCGGGTCCGCCGAGGTCGGTACGGACCCAGCCCGGGTCCATGAGCAGCAGCGTCCGCGTGTCGTCGGCACGGCGGGCGGCGTAGCAGCGCATCAGCTGGTTCAGCGCGGACTTGCTCGCGCGGTACAGGTCCTGGCCGCCCCTGGTGTTGAGGGAGATGCTCCCCTGGTCGGAGGACATGACACCGATGGTGCCCGTCGGCGCGACGAGCGGGCCCAGGGTCTCCACCACGCGCATCGGGCCGAGCGCGTTGGTGCTCATGACCTCGGTGAACATCTCCGTCGGCACCTCGCCGATCGGGAGGTCGCCGCGGGTGATGGCGGCGTTGACGAAGAGCAGGTCGAGGGTGCGCCCCTCCAGCCGGTCGCGCAGGGCCGCGATCTGCTCCGGCTCGGTCATCTCCAGCGACTCGACGGTGAGCCGTCCCCCGGAGTCCTCGGCCAGGTCATGGAGCCCGGTGCGCCCGCTGCCGCGGACCGTGCCGATGACGTCCCAGCCGCGACGGAGGAACTCGGCGGCGAGCCCCAGGCCCAGCGTCCGTGACGCGCCGACGATGAGAGCGGTCCTGCGGGTGTCGTTCATGTGATTCCTCGGTGGTCAGGCCAGGCCAGGGATGGCGGGGGATGGTCGGGGATGGTCGGGGAGCGACCACCCCGCAAGTCTCGAAGCGGTCCGGGCGGGCGTCCAATACCCTTCGGACCCGATTGATACCGTGACGGCATGGATCTGGATCTGCGCAAGCTCCGCTACTTCGTCGCGGTGGCCGAGCACCGGCACTTCGGCCGGGCCGCCCAGGCGCTGTTCATCGCGCAGCCCGTCCTCAGTCGGCAGATCCGCGCGTTCGAGCAGGAGCTGGGGTGCCCGCTCTTCACGCGCTCCACGCGAAGCGTCGAGCTGACTCGCGCGGGCGAGCGCCTGTATGACGAGGCGTCACGGATCTCGACGGTGGTGGAGGGGGCGCTGCACCGCGTACGCGAGGCCCAGCGCGGCGAGCAGCGGCTCGTCGTCGCCTTCTCGGCCGGGCTCCAGGTCTCGCATGCCATCCGGGTGTTCACCGCGAACCACCCGGAGGTCGAGATCGACGTGCTTCCGCTGCACTGGCAGGAGCGCGACGCCCCGCTTCGCGACGGCCGGGCGCACGTGGCGTATCTGCGGGGCCCCTTCGACGACACCGGGCTGCGTACCGTCCCCATCGGCCACGAGACCAAGGTCGCGTGCCTTCCGGCGACGCACCCGCTTGCGGATCGCCGTGCCCTCACGTCGGCCGATCTGGAAGACGAGCCGGTCCTCGACGTCAAGTCGCGGCGGACGGCCTCGCTGGACGAGAAGTTCGAGCTCGTCGCCTCCGGCCAGGGCATCGCCCTCGTCCCGGTCAGCATCACCCACTCCTACTCCCGCCCGGACCTCGTCTACGTGCCCGTCATGGACGCCGTGCCCGTCCCGACCTGTCTGGCCGTCCGGGAGGACGACGGCGCGTATCCCGTGGCGGACTTCCTGGACATCGCCACGGCGGAACTGCGCCGACAGGCCGGGAGCGCGGTCGGCGTTTGACAGGTGAATTGATGGCGGGCGCCGTCGTTTGCCGTGCAGGGCGTCGTACCGCCCCGCGGTTTGTCGTACAGCCCAGTGGTCCGTCGGTGTCCGCCGTTGTCCAGCGGGCCGACGCCCCGCTTTCGCTTCGATAAGTGAACGCATGCACACCGCTTGACAGGCAATCAGAGCCGCTGGCTTCATTTATTGCGGCGTAGGTGAGCGGAAGCGGCTCGCGTGTCGCCGTACTGATTCTTCTGTACCGGATGTATCAGATGTATCGGAGAGCGGCCTGTGAAGCCCGGCCCCGTCATCCCTGCCGAACGGAGTCGGGCCTCGCCGTAGCCGCTTTCCGGGAGCGCTCCCAAACCGCAGTTGGATGACACCGTCGCAGCGGCCACACCCAAGGAGCATCACGTGACACGTCAGCGTCTGCGCGGCCCCGCGCCGCACCCCCGCACCGCTCGTCGACGACGTACGGCAGGTCTCCTGCTCACCGCCGCCGCCCTCGTCGCCACCGCGGTCCCGGCGGCGCCGGCCCTGGCCGCCCCGGACTCCGCTGCCACCGCCTCCCACGGCCGGGCGCTGCCGTACCTCGACCCGGAGCTGCCGGTGGCCCGCCGGGTCTCCGACCTTCTGGGCCGGATGACGACAGCGGAGAAGATCGGCCAGATGACGCAGGCCGAACGCGGCTCGGTCGACGCCGAGCCCACCCGCATCACCGACCTCAACCTCGGCTCACTGCTGTCCGGCGGCGGCTCCACGCCCACGCCCAACACGCCCGAGGCCTGGGCGGACATGGTCGACGGTTATCAGCGGCACGCCCTCGCGACCCGGCTGCACATCCCCCTGCTGTACGGGATCGACTCCGTCCACGGGAACGGCAACCTGGTCGGCGCGACGATCTTCCCGCACAACATCGGCATGGGCGCCACGCGCAACGCCCGGCTGGTGGCCGAGGAGGAGCACATCACGGCCACCGAGACCCGGGCCACCGGCCCGCAGTGGGTGTTCGCGCCGTGTGTGTGCGTGGCCCGCGACGACCGGTGGGGCCGTACCTACGAGAGCTTCGGCGAGGACCCCGCCCTGGTGCAGCGGATGGAAAGCGCCATCGACGGCTTCCAGGGCACCCGTCCGAAGGACCTGGCCCGGCCCGACCGGGTGCTGGCCACCGTCAAGCACTACGCCGGTGACGGCGACACCACGTACGGGACCTCCACCACCAACGACTACACCATCGACCAGGGAACCACCGTCACCAGCCACCGGCGCTTCGCCGCCGTCGACCTGGCGCCCTACGTCACCGCCGTCCAGGTCCACGACGTGGGCAGCGTCATGCCGTCGTACTCGTCCGTCCAGTGGACCGACGTGCCCGGCAGCAAGCCGGTCAAGATGAGCGCCAGCAAGGAGCTGCTCACCGACGTCCTGAAGCGGAAGATCGGCTTCGAAGGGTTCCTCATCAGCGACTGGGACGCCATCACCCAGCTGCCGGGCGACTTCGCCACCCAGGTCCGCACCTCCGTCAACGCGGGCATGGACATGTTCATGCAGCCGTACAACGCCCCGCAGTTCGAGCAGGCCCTCACCGCCGAGGTCGAGGCCGGCCGCGTCCGGATGTCCCGCATCGACGACGCGGTGGCGCGCATCCTGCGGGCGAAGTTCCGGCTCGGCCTGTTCGAGCACCCGTACACCGACCGGGCCAACATCGACACCATCGGTTCCCCCGAGCACCGGGCGGTGGCCCGTCGCGCCGTGGCGGAGTCCCAGGTGCTGCTGAAGAACGACCACCACACCCTGCCGCTCAGGCCGTCCCAGAACCTGTACGTGGCCGGAGTCAACGCCGACGACCTCGGCAACCAGGCCGGCGGCTGGACCGTGACCTGGCAGGGCCAGTCCGGCAACACCGCCTTCCCGGGCACCACCATCCTGCGGGGCATCCAGCGCGAGGCCGAGAACGTCACCTACAGCGCCGACGCCAGCGCGCCCATGGCAGGACACGACGTCGGCATCGTCGTCGTCGGGGAAACCCCCTACGCGGAGGGTGTCGGTGACGTCGGCAAGGGCGGCAACACCCTGAACCTCTCCGCCAAGGACCGGGCGAACATCGACCGCGTCTGCTCCGCGATCAAGACGTGCCTCGTCCTCGACGTCGCCGGGCGCCCGCAGATCATCACCGACCAGCTGCCCAAGGTGGACGCCTTCGTCATGTCCTGGCTCCCGGGCAGCGAGGGCGACGGGGTCGCCGACGTCCTGTTCGGCAAGCGCCCCTTCACCGGCAAGCTCCCCGTCACCTGGCCCCGCAGCGAGGCCCAGGAGCCGATCAACGTCGGTGACGCGGACTACGACCCGCTGTTCCCCTACGGATACGGCCTGACCACCAGGCACTGACCTCGACGCGGCGAAGCACCCGCCCCGCCTCCTCGAAGCCGGCCGCGCCCCTCTGGGGGCGCGGCCGGTGCCTTCGACGCGATGGCGAGGCCGGGCCGTCAGGCCCGCAGATGGGCCAGCACCGAGCCCATCGCCCGGTCGATCGCCGCCCGCGCCTCCTCGCCGGGCAGCCGCGTCTCGAAGCCGTGGTGGCCGTGAGGGACATCGACCACCTCCACGTCGGCACCGCAGTCCTCGGCGGCGGCCAGGAACTCCTCGACGGTCGCGGCGATCTCCGCCATCTCCAGGCCCACCCGGGTCAGCACGATGGGCAGGTCGCCCGCGTCGGGCAGGGCCTCCACCGGGTGGAAGCGGCCCTCGCCGAGGCCCCAGTTCGGCAGGGGAGCCAGGACCGGATAGGTGGCCGCCAGGCAGCGCAGCCACGCCGGGCGCGCTCCCAGCCAGGGCGCGGAGAGCGGGCCGCCGCCCGAGAAGAACCACAGGGCGACACGGTCCGCGTCGACCCGGGGGTCGGCCCGTACCGCCTCCACCGCCGCCGCGACGTCCGCCGCCGCGAGCGGGTAGTCGCCGACGTCGTGCAGCCGGTGGTCCAGCACCGCGCCCACCACTCCCCGACCCGCCGCGAGGCGCGCGTAGCCGGCGAAGACCGGCCAGTCGCGCGGGGTGGGCCTGACGTCGGCGGGCACCGGGCCGCCGTGGACGAACAGCACCGCGGGCAGCGGCCCCGCCCCCGTGGCCTCGGGTACGTACAGGTCGACGTGCCCTTTCCTCTCGCGCGGCACCTCGGGCACCGCCAGGGGAAACGGCCGAAGATACGAGGGGAGTTCGTCGGCAGGCGTCAGCCGGTGACCCTCGCCCGCGGCCGCCGCCAGCAGCGCGTCGGCCAGCTCGCCGGGGCAGGAGAGCATCGGCCAGTGCCCGGTGGGCAGCTCGAAGAACGACACCCGGGGGTCGACCAGGGCCTGAAGGGCGGAGTGGCCCATGTTCACCATGCTCTGGAGCAGCTCGATGCCGCCGCCGTTGCCGCTGCACAGCACGGCGCTGGTCGGCACGGCCGCCACCGCGCCCGTCAGACGGAGGGGTTGCAGCAGGGTGCCGAGCGGTTGCGGCGCGGCGAGCCGGGTCAGCCGCTCCAGCGCCCGCCCGGAGACTCCGGCGGTGCTGCCCCACCGCCGCCACGCGACGGCGTCGGCCGGGGCGGGGAGCGTCCCGGTGGCCGCCTCGCCGCCCTGTTCGGCGAGCTTCGCCAGCTCCTCGCGCAGTGCCTGGTCGGGTACGGAGGCCAGGGCCGGCAGCCCGTCCATCGGCATGCCCGCGTCCACGTACACGATCCGTGTGACGCGCCCGGCACGCCGGTCGGCGGCGCCGAGCACGGGGTGGATGCCGTACGCGTGGCCGACGAGCACGAGGTCCCGGTCCCCGGCCACGCGGTCGATCACCGCGAGCACATCGGCGATGTGCGTCTCCAGGTCCGTGCCGGGACCGGCGGCCTCGCGGTGCTCACCGAGCCCGGTGAGGGTGGGCGCGTGCACCTCGGCGCCCGCCGCGCGCAGCCGCGCCGCCGTCTCCTCCCACACGTAACCGCCGGTGAACGTACTGGACACCAGGATGAACGCGGTCATGGATCTTTCCTCTCCCTCTTGCCGGAAGCCCCCGTACGCGGCGGTCCGTGCGGTCACGCGCGGACGGCACCCCCGTGGTCCTTGATCGGCCGTCCGCGCTCACCGGTACGGTAGGAACTCCCCCTGAGGGAGGTTCAAGTGCCGCTTTCCCGCGACGGCCTGTGGAGCATCGGCGAGCTCGCCGAGCACGTCGGCGTCACCGTCAAGACCGTCCGCTTCTATTCCGACCGCGGCCTGCTGCCGGAGGCCTCTCGCAGCGCGGGCGGACACCGCCGGTACGGCCCGGCGGCGCTGGACCGGCTGCGGCTGATCCGCTCGCTGCGCGCGCTGGACCTGCCGCTGCCCGAGGTACGGCGGATCCTCGACGAGGACGACGGTACGGGCGGGGTGGCGCTGGAGGCGGCCGTCACGGGGCAGCTGCGTGAACTGGGCGACCGCATGAGGGCGTTGCGGTGGCGCGAGGCGGGGCTGCGGCTGGTCCAGGAGTGCGCGCCGCACGAGCGTGCCGACCGGCTGCGGCTGCTGGGCGCGGTCGCCGCCCCGCCGAGCACGGACCCGCTCGCGCGGTTCTGGCGCGCCTGGCTGCCGCCCCGGATGCCGGCCCGCGCCCGTTCGGCGTTCCTGGAGGTGGCGGTCCCGGCACCGCCCGACGACCCCGCGCCCGCCCAGGTCCTCGCCTTCGCCCGGCTCAACGCCTTCGTGACCCGGCCGTGCGTCGCGGGCGAATCCTGCCAGCCCGCGGCCCACACCTCCTCACCGGACTTCCGCCCGGACGTGCTGTACGCGGGTCTGGCCGAGGCGTACGAGCTGGCGGGCGCGCAGGTGCGGCGGGGGCGCGCGCCGCGCGCGGGGGAAGCGCTGGACTGCTTCGTCGCGGCCTACGCGGCCTCCCGGCGCACCCGTGACACTCCCGGCTTCCGGCGCACGCTGGGGCCCTGGCTCGCGGCGGACCCGCGGATCGACCGGTACTGGGAACTGGTGGCCGAGGTGACCGGCCCCGAGGACGGCCGACCCGTACCCACCCCCGGCGTGACACACGACTGGCTGCTCGCGGCGCTGACCGCGCAGGCGGCCGAGGCGGCGGCCTGAGCCACTCGCGGCCGCGTTCGTGCCGGGCCGCGCCGCGTCCGTGCCGGGCGGTGCCACTCTCGTACCAGACGCTGCCCTGTTCGTGAAGGGCTGCCTGGAAAACCGTCCCCGTACCAAGGTACCGTCCGCGTAACAAGACGGCCTCGGCACCGAGTTGGCCGTCACCCCGGCAGGAGGTGCTCATGGGCAGTCGTCAGGACTCGGACGGTCAGGTGGGCGGGCCGCACAGCTCACCGGGTGACCCCGGCAACCCCGCTCCCGAGCCCGAACCCGCCCCGCCGGAGGAGGACTAGACGGATACCCCGGCATGACGAGCCGGGTCGACCCGCAGGAGCTGCGCGCACGCTGCGCGGCCGAACTCGACGGGAAGGAATGCGGCCACTTCCATGGACGGCCGTGGCTGCGGGCCGCGTTCCTCGCGGTGCCGCGCGAGCACTTCGTCCCCGACCAGGTGTGGTGGCCCTACCCGCGCGAGGACGGACTGCACCCGGTCATCGACCGTACGCGGCGGCCCCGTTCGTGGCTGCGGGCCGTCTACACGGCGCAGGCGTCCCTCATCACCCAGGTCGCCGACGGGCGCGTACGACCGCAGGACGGCCCGACCCGGGAGCCGTTCACCTCGGCCGCCTCGTGCCCGGCGGTCGTCGTCGACATGCTCCACTACCTCGACCCCGGCCCCGGCGACACAGCCCTGGAGATCGGCACCGGCACCGGCTACAGCACCGCCGTGCTGGCCCAGAGAGTGCCGCCCGACCGGCTCGTCACGGTGGAGATAGACCGGGAACTCGCCGATCTCGCCCGGGACCGGCTCGCCCGACTGGGACTGCGGCCGACCGTCGTCTGCGCGGACGGGGAACAGGGCCATCCCCAGCGAGGCCCCTACACGAGAATCATCTCGACCGCCGCGGTGCGCCGCGTCCCGCAGCCCTGGCTCGACCAGGCCGCCCCCGGCGCCGTCGTCATCACCCCGCTCAACGGTCCGTTCGGCCACGACGCCCTGCTGCGCCTCGTCGCCGACGGCGAAGGCGGCGCCCAGGGCCGGCTCGTGACGGGCGTCGCCTTCATGAAGACGCGCGGGCAACGCGACGAACTCCCCTACACCGACCTCGGCTGGCCGACGGTGACGGGGCCGTGGCCCGCCTACACCGAGGTCGAATACCGCGTCACCGTACGGGACGGACGCCAGCGGATCACGCTGGTGCGGTGAGGCCATTCCCTGGGTCCCTCATGAGGGCGGGCAGCCGGCAGCTGGTGCGTATGCCCGCCCTCCGCGGGGCCGGGGGCCCGGTGGGTGCTCGGCCGGTCAGACGCGGTCGGCCGCGATCAGGAGGTACTGGAAGGAACCGTCCTTGTAGGAGTTGAGGAACGCCTCCTCGATGCCCGTGGTCAGGGAGGACGTGGCGCGCAACTCCCAGTACGGCAGAGTCGCCGGTGTCAGGTCGGTGATCGTCTGGGGGACGAGGCGGTTGTCGGCCATGGCCCGCAGGTATTCACGGCGTGAGTGGATGTTGCACTCGAAGTGCGCGTTGATCTGGGACACCCACTTCGAGGGCTGCCCGTAGACGGGGTTCCAGCACCCGGTGATCGTCACATACCGGCCGCCGGGGGCGAGGATGCGGGCGTGTTCGGCGAAGAGGTCGTGCAGGTCGACGTACATGCTCGACTCGTTGTTCCAGGAGGCCGCCGCCTGCCCGTTCGTGAACGGCATGTCGAGCATGTTGCAGACGTGGGCGCGGACGGACGCGTCGATGCCGAGCTCGTGGGCGCGCCGGTTGGCGAAGTCGGCCTGCTTGGTGGAGAGGGTGACACCCTGGACCGAGCAGCCGAAGCGCTGGTGCGCCATCACCATGGAGCCACCGCGGCCGCAGCCGGCGTCCACCAGCAGCGCGTCCGGCTGGACGGGGCCGAGGTGGTCCAGGAGCAGGTCCGCCTGCGCGGACTCCAGCCGGTGCAGCTCGGCGATGAATTTCGCCTCGCGGTCGGTGTCCTGGGGGTGGGCGAGCGCGGATTCGTCGACGGCCCCGATGCCGTAGTGGTGGTGGTACAGGCCGTCCACGTCGCCGAGGCGCAGGTTCACCGGACGCGCCTCGTGGTCCCAGTAGCGGGCGATGTCTCCCTGGTAGGGGGTCGCCGGGTGGGGGATGGCCGCGGTCGTGGCGGGTTCGGCTGTCTTGGGCACGATGGGTCTCCTTGTTTACCAGAAGTCGGGCAGGCCGTAGCGGTAGGTGTTGGTCTGGTGCCAGTGGTGGTTGCCGTCGACCCACGCCGCCACACCGCGCAGGAAGCGGGTGACCTGGGGGGCGGGGCAGGCGAGAGCCAGGGCGGCGGCCTCGGCCTCGTAGGCGTGCATCAGATCGTTGTGGATCTCGATGGCCTTGAGGTACGCGTTGCGCTCGTCCAGGTTCTCGTGCTCGGCCAGCACCACGGGCAGGTTCATGTGCCGCCCGGGGGCGGCGAGTTCCTTGGTGTACGAGTAGAGGTCGTTGACGATGGTGGTCGCATTGGAGGCGAGGGCGATGACCCGCTGCATGGCCGGCTGGGCGTGCAGGTCCGCGGGCAGTTCGTAGCCGCCGACGGTGTCGGTGATGGTGGGGCAGGGGCGGAAGTTGTTGAACTGCCGCATCGCCAGGTACTCCCACACCTCGGGCACGTACTCCGTCTGCGCCCAGGCGGCCTCGGCGAGGTAGCCCAGGTGCAGCCGGGCCATGTCGTGCCGGTACCGGTCGGCCTGGGAGGCGCTGGCGGCCTGGAGGAAGTAGTCCATCGCCGAGCGGTAGGCCCGCCGCGGGGCGTCGCTGTGCAGTGACTCCGTCCAGGGCGCCTGGTACTCCCGCGTGGTGTGCAGGGGGTCGAGCGCGGTGTGTGCCAGGAGGAGGCGTCCGCCGAGTCCGACCGGCGAGCCCCCGTGGTCCTCGCAGTAGCAGTCGTCGACCGCGTTCTCCGCGGCCATCAGCCGCGTGGCGATCATCAGGTGGTCGATGGTGGGGGCGTCGGGGTGGCAGGCGACCATGTATCTGCCCAGGGAGAACCCGTCGAACTGGTCTTCCCACTCCGGCGGGTACAGCTCGACCTCGTCGACCGCCCAGTCCTTGATCCGGCGGCTGACCTCCGCGACTCGCGCCGCGTCGGGCTCGGGCACCGGGTGGTAGTAGAGGCCCGGGATCTCCCGGCACGGTGGTGGTGGCTGCGCGCGCCGCGCGAGGTGCAGGGCGGCGGTGCCGAGGCCGTTCGGCCCGCTGAGCACCCGTTCCCACGCCTCGCCGGTTGGTGCGGGATCGCCGCGCGCCTCGTCCTCGCACACCGTCCCGGTGTCAGGGGTGTGCGGCGTCACCGTGTCCGCTCGCGCGGCGGAGTCCTGGACGCGGGCCCCGACGTCCTCCCGGCAGTCGACCGGCTCGGGAGGTGTCTCACCGGGTGCGGCGGGCGGTACCACGGCCTGGGGGCCCACTGTCGGCACCGAGTAGAGCGGGGGACCGGGCATCCATGACTCCTTGGGTGGGTGGACTGCTGGGGGTGGACGGGTGCGAACATACGGATGGCGCCCGGAAGGCCGGGCGGTCAGTGGTGAGTGCATGGGTCACCAGCGCGTGAAACAGCGGGGACCGTCAGGTCATTTCCTCGGTATGGGCGGTGAGCGGATCGTGTGCGCTCGGATTGCCCGTTCACGTCCTTCATCGCGGGAAAGAGAAGACAAAGAGGACGGCTGGAAGGCTTCCTTCCAGATCCGGGAACGAGCGTAGGACGGTTCGGCGAACCGGCGTGCCGGGAAGGCTCGTTGTCATTCGATGTGGTGACACTGCCGTCAAGGGGTTTGGCGTGCGCGCAGGTGCGCGGACCTGCGGTTCCGGCCCGGTGAGGACGCCGACTCCGCACCCGTCGGGCCCTGTTGGGCAGAGCGGGGATGTGTCGTCGGCGTATCCGTGACCCGGCGATACGGCAGTGAGTGCGCCGATAGGAAGGGGGAGAGCGAGATCGGGTCACCGGGATTTGCCGGAATCTCGCGGATTCCCCGCCCATGGGTTGTGCCGGGTCGCCCGAAGAATGGCCAAATACCGTTCCATTCAATCGTGTTAGGCGAACCCTTTAACTCTTTCGTGTAGTAGCGAACTCCCTTCCTTACGGTCAGGCTGTCCGTGACTGTTTTCCGTTCGAAGGAAGGACCCTCATGTCGGTTGATGCAAGTCCGCAGGAGTCGGTGGACCGGGAACGCGAGCAACAAAGTCTCGGTACCGCCGCCGCGCGGAATCTGGCGACCACCACCAAGTCCGTTCCCCAGATGCAGGAGATCAGCTCCCGGTGGCTGCTGCGCATGCTGCCGTGGGTGCAGGTGAAGGGTGGTACGTACCGGGTCAACCGGCGACTGAGCTACTCGGTGGGCGACGGACAGGTCACCTTCGTGCAGACCGGCGGGCGGGTCGAGGTCATCCCCGCCGAGCTGGGAGAGCTGCCGGCGCTGCGCCGGTTCGAGGACGAGGCGGCGCTGGGGGAGCTGGCGAACCGCTGCGAGCAGCGCGAGTACGCGGCCGGGGAGGTCCTCGCCACCGCCGGGGACCCGGTGGACACGGTGTACCTGCTGGCCCACGGCCGGGTGGAGCGCGTCGGCCCCGGACCCTACGGCAGCGAGGCGGTGCTCGGCGTCCTGGCCGACGGGGCGTACCTGGGTGAGCAGGCCCTGGTCTCGGGCGACGCCACCTGGGACGCCACGGTCCGGGCGGCGACGGCCTGCACCGTGCTCACGCTGAGCCGCGCGGACGTGCTCAACCTCGCCGAGCGCGCCACCTCGCTGGGCGACCACCTGACCGCCTTCGCGGCGATCCCGGAGCAGCGGACCAACAAGTATGGCGAGGCGGCGATCGACCTGTCGGCCGGTCATGTCGGCGAGGCGGTCATCCCGCACACGTACGTGGACTACGAGGGCGCGCCGCGCGAGTACGAACTCTCGGTCGCGCAGACGGTGTTGAAGGTCCACAGCCGGGTCGCGGACCTGTACAACCAGCCGATGAACCAGACCGAGCAGCAGTTGCGGCTCACGGTCGAGGCGCTGCGCGAGCGCCAGGAGGACGAGCTCGTCAACAACCGCGAGTTCGGGCTCCTCGCCAACTGCGACTACGGGCAGCGGATCCAGCCGCACGACGGCGTGCCCAGCCCCGACGACATGGACGAACTGCTCTCGCGCCGACGCGGCAACAAGTTCTTCCTCGCCCACCCCAAGGCCATCGCCGCCTTCGGCCGCGAGTGCAACAAACGCGGCCTGGTCCCGGAATCGATCGACGTCAACGGCCACCGGATCCCCGCCTGGCGCGGTGTGCCCATCTTCCCGTGCGGCAAGATCCCCGTCTCTCCCCAGCGCACCACCTCGATCCTCTGCATGCGTACGGGTGAGGACGAGCAGGGGGTGATCGGTCTGCGGCAGGAGGGGATTCCGGACGAGATCGAGCCGAGCCTGTCGGTGCGGTTCATGGGGATCGACGAGCAGGCGATCATCTCGTACCTGGTCACCGCCTACTACTCCGCGGCGATCCTCGTCCCGGACGCCCTCGGTGTCCTGGAGAACGTGGAAGTGAGCCGCTGGCGCTGACGCCGCCTCCGGCCCGGACGCGTCAATCCCGGCCCGTCATGCCTGGGCCGGGATCGCTTCCGGACCGCCCGCGCGCGGCGCCGCGACGGGCGCCGTGTCCGGAGCGGCGGCGGCTCCGCCCCGGACGCGGACCTCGGGTGGTCAGTGAGCCGAACGGGCGGCGTTCTCGGCGGCCTGGAGGGCGTCGACCGTCTTGCGGAGCTCCACCAGCGTCGCCGCGGGGACCAGCTGGGTCGTCGTGGCCTGCTCGGTGAGCGCGCTCTGCGCCGCGGGGGGCTTGGCCGACGACAGTCCGCCGAGGAGGCCGGACAGGACGTTCTGAAGGGTCTTCACCAGACCGGTCACGATCGACACCAGCCCACCGGCGCCACCGTCGTCGGCGGGCGCCGCGAGCTGCGGTGCCAGCGGGGTCTGTGTCTTCCCCAGGGGCGCCGGATCCGTCACCGGTCCCGTCGGAAGCGCCGACGCGGGCGGATCCATGGGCAGGGCCGGGGCCGCGACCGGCTGCGGGGCGTCGGAGCCGGGACGCGGGACGGCGGCAGCGGCGGAGGCGACCGGGGTGAGGGCGAGCGCTGCGGTCAGGGCGGCAGCGGTCCATGTGGCACGCATCAGAGACGGTTCTCCTGTTCGAGAGGGCGGAGGATCAGGGAGACAGGCATGACGCCGCACTTCCTCAACCACACCGTGCGCCACGACCACCACCGCGGCCACCGCTCCTACGCCGAATGCGTAGCGTCACCCCGCCGAGACCACCGTTCGGGTGTGAGCGGGGCCGATGGGCACCCCGGCCCGGCGGAGGTACGGGCCCGTCGCGGCTACCGCCGTTCGAGTGCCAGCAGGGCTGCCCCGATCCATCCGGCGTCCGTGCCCAGCCGGGCGGGGACGATGTCCGGCAGATCGCGGTGGGAGCGTGCGGTGACGAAGTGTTCGAAGCTCGTACGGACAGGTTTCAGCAAGGGGTCGCCGGCCTGGGCGGCTCCGCCGCCGAGCACGATCAACTGGAGATCGAACAGGTTGACGAGGGTGGCGATACCGATGCCGAGCCAGTGGCCGAGCCGCTCCAACTGGGCGAGCGCCGTCGGGTCGTCCTGGACCGCGGCGGTCGAGACGGTCTCCCCGGTGACCCGGGAGGCGCCCCCGGCGAGGGTGGCCAGCGTTCCGCCCGGATCCAGCGCGGCGGCCGCGGCGCCGTAGCGGCCGAGGGCCGTTCCGGAGGCGAGGGACTCCAGGCAGCCCACGGTTCCGCAGCCGCACCGCTCCGACCCGTACGGATCGACGATCATGTGACCGATCTCCGTACCGATGCCGGAGCTCCCGCGAAACAGCCGGTCGGCGAGGACGACACCGCCGCCGACGCCGGTGCCGACGGTGAGGAACGCCATGTACGAGGCGCGGTGCCCGAGGCGGTATTCGGCCCAGCAGGCGGTGTTGGCATCGTTGTCGACGACCGTGGGCAGCCCGGTCGCGGCCTGCAGGAGCGCGCGCAGGGGCACATCGCGGTAGCCGGAGTTGGGGGCAGTACGGATCCGGCCCTGCGGCCAGTCGACGAGCCCCGCGGCCCCGACGCCGATCGCGGCGATACCGCCGTCGTCGGTGGCGGGGCCGTGCAGGCTTCTCAGCTCCTCGATCACGTCGAGGACGGCGGTGAGCACGGCGTCCTGTTCGGCCGCGGGGCATGGGCGCGGTTCGAGTTTGGTGATCACCTCGCCGTGTGCGTCCGTCACACCGGCCGCGATCTTGGTGCCGCCGACGTCGAGTCCGATGGCGTAACGAGGGAGGGCCATGGGTGAGCTCCTAGGGGCCTAGCGGGAACGGAGACGGACGCCGAAACAGTTCTGGAGGGCGATCAGGGCAGCGCCGTGCGCGCCCAGGACGGGTTGCAGCGGTTTGGTGACCAGCTGGCACTCCCGGTACGCCAGGAAGGCGTACGCGGGGAAGCGCCGGAGTTCGTGCAGGAAGGCGTTGGCCGCGAGCCGGCCGGGCCCCGCGGTGATCAGGTCCCGGGCCGCGTACACCACCATCTGGCGGGGGCCGAAGAGACTGAGCAGCTGGCCCATTCCGAAGGCGATCGCGGCGCCCGCGCTGCGGAAGGCGCCGAGCGCCGGCACGGCCTGCGGCTCGGCGCTCTCGGCGAGGCCGATCGCGCCCTCCAGGCCGTCGCGCTGACAGCCGGTGCGCTCCCTGACCACGGCCGTGAGCGCCCGGGCACCGGCCTGGCTCTCGACGCAGCCGCGCATCCCGCAGTCGCACAGACGTCCGCGCCGGGAGATGCGCAGATGCCCGAACTCCAGCGGAATGGACAGGCGTTCGTGCTCGACGACGATGCCCGCGCCCACCCCGTCCCGGATCAGGACGACACCGAAGGTGGGACTGTCCGTGCCCACACCGAAACGCTGCTCGTAGGCGGCGAAGGCGTGCGCGTCGTTGTCCACCGAGGTGACGCAGCCGGTGGCGGCCCGCAGCGCGGTGCCCAGCGGATAGTCCACCCACGCGTAGGGCGGGGGTTTGTCCTTGCCGTGGTCGTCGGGAGGGTTGGCGTAGCGCCGCACCAGCCCGGTCCCTGTGTCCACCGGCCCGCCGAGCTGGACGCCCAGACAGATCCGGCGGCGGGGGAAGCTGCTGCCGAGCGCGTCCGCCACCAGATGGGCGGTCAGCTCGGCGATGTGCCCGACCACGTCCTGCGGTTCCATCCCGGTGAGGTTCTTGTGGGCCCTGGCCGTCACTCTGCCGTCGGTCTGGGCCATCACACCCACCAGCTTGTAGGGCAGCAGCTCCACGCCCACCGCGTAGTAGCCGTGGTCGAGTTCGTAGGAGCGGCGCAGTATCTGTTGCACGTGCGGATCGTTCATGGCCGTATGTCCTGGTCGGAAGGGCGTGCGCGACGGCGTGCGGAAAACTGCGTAACGGGACGGGGCAGCGGGTTCAGAGGAGCGACGCGGGATCGACCGCGTCCGGGTAGCGCGCGGCGGCGGAGCGGATCGCGGCGGGCGTCAGCTTGAGGATGTCGCGCCTCTCGCGGTCCACGTGCCCCGACCGGTCCAGGCCGAGCCGGTGCAGGGTGTGGGCGCGGCCCTTGGTCGCGCACTGCCACAGCACGGGCACGATCAGGGTGCCGGACTGGTCGTCGAGCCCGTCGAACGGTGTGTCCTCGCTCATCAGCCAGTGGCACTCGTGCACATACGGCAGATGACGCACGCACTCGCTCAGGAACACCGTCCGCACCGTGGTGGAGGCGTCCTGGGGAGCCGGGATCAGCTCGGGTTGCGGGGACTCGTCGCGCAGGCTGCTCAGCGCCCTGGCGACCGTCTCGACGGTGATCTCGTCGATGGCGTCGCCGGTCAGCCGCAGCCGGGGGTCGCCCACCGTGCTGACCACCGTGAGCCACAGCACCACGGCGCGCCGGCCGAAGGCGGCCCAGGCCGCGCGCGGTTCCAGCAGGGCCGTGTCGGTGTCCTCGGGCGGCGCGGCCAGGGGTTCCGCGGCGTGGGCCCGCAGCAGGTGGACCAGCCGCCGGTCGACCTCCTCGCCGGTGAGGTTGCGGCTCACCTCCTCGTCGACCGCGCGCAGGTAGCGCTGGAAGGCCGGGTGCACGTCGCGTGCGGGGTCCCGGCGCCCCTGACGATCCTTGGCGGGGACTCGGCGGGCCGCGGTATTCCGCTTTTCGTTCTTGGACACGGGGACCTCCTTCTGCTTTCGTCAGATGCCGTCGGGGCCGGTCTCCGGCCCCAGTTCCTGTTCCAGCGCCTTGCGCAGGGCTTCCTTGGCATGGCGCAGATTGCTGCGTGCGGTGTCCGGCTTGCAGCCCAGCTGGTCCGTGATCTCGCCGATGGAGAAGCCGTCGTAGTACAGCGCCAGCACCTCGCGCTGCCGGGGCGGCAGACCGGCGAGCCGCAGCAGTACGCGGGTCTTCTCGTCCGGGTCGGCCTCCGCCTGCGGCGCGGTCCCCCGGGTGTCCCGCAGGGCGTTGACCGTCTCCAGCTCCCGCCGCCTGCGGTCGCGGCCCACCTTCGAGTAGAAGGCACTCCACGCCGCCTTGCGGACCCAGGCTGCGGGGCGTACGTAGCCGGAGGGCCACTTGGCCAGCATCTGGCGCATCGCCTCCTGCACCGCGTCCTCGGCCTCCTCCCACGGCACGCCGCCCTTGCGCAGGGCGCGCACGATGCCGGCGTAGTGGGTGCGGTAGAAGGTGTCGAAGCCGTCCGGTGCGGAGGGATGCGGCTCCGGATTCTCTTCCTGGCTCACGCGGCCACCCCCTGGGACGTCGGTTACGTCTATAGGGCGGCCGACGGGGCGAATCCGTGCAAAGCGCGGACGCGCTTTCCCAAGACCTTTTCCCTGTGGCCGGAATTGCACAACTTCCGTTGCTCGTCGGCCTGTTGAGCAGTAAGGGGAGAGGAGGCGGAACATCATGCAGCGCAAGACGACCGAGAGGCCGAAGCGCCGGGTCGAGGCCGGCGCGCGGGCCACGGGCAGGCCCCCTCGGCCCGCCGAGGTGGTGGCCCTCGTGAACGGTGTGACGGCCAGTGTCGGCGGGATCTATCTGCTCACGTCGTCCGTGACGGTCACGCTCTGCGGCGCTCTGTTGGCGACGCTGTTGGCGGGGCTCTACGTGGTGCTCGGACGCTAGATCCCCCCCGCGGGGGAGGGCCGGGGCCGAGGGTGGTGCGGGCCGATGAAGGCGGTCGGCAGGCACCGCCCCCGGCGCGGGGGGGAGCGGGACCAGGGGAGTTGAGGGCTAGCAGCGCGTGCGGTGGCCGCTCAGTCGGCCGGGCCCGTGGCGCCTCGCGGCTCGTGGCGGAGGCGCGCCGGGGCGGGGTCGCCGGTGGCGCCGAGGCTGGCGAGCAGGCGGAGGTTGTCGTGGGCGGCGGTGCCGGTGGCGGCCGACTGCACGATCAGTTCGGTGCCCATGGCGTCCGGGAGGGCGAAGTTCTCCTGGTGCAGTTCCAGGTAGCCGACCGAAGGATGGTTGTACGCCTTGCGGCCATGCGTTCGGGTGCGGACGTCGGCCCGTGCCCACAGGCAGCGGAAGCGTTCGCTGCGCATGGCGAGTTCGCCGATCAGAGAGGCCAGCTCGGGGTCGTCGGGGTGGCGGCCGGCGGACAGGCGCAGATGGCCGACGATGTCGAGGGTGCAGCCCTCCCAGTCGGCGAACAGGCTGCGCCCCTCCTCGGAAAGGAAGACGTGCCGGGCGATGTTCAGCCCCTCGGCGCGCCGCCCGTAGAGCAGATCGGCGAGCCGGTTGGCGGCCAGTATCGTCAGGCGGTGGTCGATGAGGATCGCGGGCGCGTCCGAGACGAGCTCCAGCACCCGCAGCAGTTCGGGGCGCAACCCCGTCCCTGACGCCCGCCGGGGAGGGTGCGCCGGTCGACGGCCGAGCCGGTGCAGATGCTCGCGCTCCACGTCATCCAGACCGAGCGCCCGTGCGAGCGCGTCGAGTACCTGTACGGAAGGCTGGCGCGCCCGCCCCTGCTCCAGGCGTACGTAGTAGTCGACGCTCACGCCCGACAGGTGCGCGACCTCCTCGCGCCGCAGTCCGCTCACCCGGCGCCGCGCATCGGTGGGGATGCCGACGCTCGCGGGAAGGACCCGGGAACGCCGTGTGCGCAGGAAGTCAGCGAGATCGTCCATCGCTCCAGTATCCCGGCCGTGTCCGCCCGGTGGGTGGCCCTGCCGGTACCAGGAAGTCCCGGCCTACGGAGACGGCGCCCCTGAACAGCGCGGCCGGCACCGATGAAGATCGAACCCACGACAACCCCTGTCGCACTCCCCTCAACACAAGGAGCGGATATGAAGGTCTTCATCGTGCACGCCCACCCCGAGCGCCAGTCACTGAACGGCGCGCTCACCGACATCGCGGTGGACACGCTGACCGGTGCGGGGCACGAGGTGCGGGTGAGTGATCTGTACGCGATGCGCTGGAATCCGACGGTCGCCGCCGACGACTTCGGCGCCGAGGCGTCCAGCCCGCTGGATGTGGTCCACGATTCCGGCCGTGCCTACGAGTCCGGTGCGCTGAGCGCCGACATCCGGGCCGAGCAGGAGAAGCTGTGGTGGGCGGACACCGTGATCCTCCAGTTCCCGCTGTGGTGGTACACGATGCCCGCGATCCTCAAGGGGTGGGTGGACCGGGTGTTCACCTACGGCTTCGGTTACGGCGTGGGCGAGCACAACGAGACGCGGTACGGCGACCGCTTCGGCGAGGGAGCCCTCCAGGGCAAGCGCGCCATGCTGTCCGTGACGGTAGGCGGCCCCGAGTCCCACTACTCCGACCGCGGCATCAACGGCCCGATCGACGACCTGCTGTACCCCATCCAGCACGGCATCCTCTACCACCCCGGCATGGAGGTGCTGCCCCCGTTCGTGCTGTACCGCACGGTACGGATGTCTCCCGAGGTGTTCGCGGACGCGGCCGAGCAGTGGAGGAAGAGGCTGCTGACCCTGGAGGACACCACCCCCGTCCCGTACCGCCCGCAGAACGGCGGCGACTACGAAATTCCGGCGGCACGGTTGCGCGAGGGGCTGGAGGGGGCGGGGCGCAGTGGGTTCGGGTTGCATGTGCGGGGGTGAGCCGGGCTCGGGGGACCGGTGAATTCCGTTGGCGGCCGAAGAAGCCCTCCTAGTAAGTTCCTTGAGGAAACTTACCTGGAGCTGAAAGGGAACCCACCATGTCTCAGCAGACCTGGACAGCCGTCGACGAGTACTTCAACCGCCTCCTCGTGGACGAGGACGAGCCCCTGCTCGCAGCCGCGACGGAAAGTGACGACGCGGGCCTGCCGCCCCATCAGGTCGCGCCCAACCAGGGCAAGTTGCTCCATCTGATCGCCAGGATCCGGGGCGCGCGTACGGTGCTGGAGATCGGCACGCTCGGCGGGTACAGCACCATCTGGCTCGCCCGGGCCCTCCCGGAGGGCGGGCGCCTGGTGACGTTGGAGGCCGACCAGCGGTACGCCTCCGTGGCCGCCGCCAACATCACGCGCGCGGGACTCGGCCACGTCGTCGACCTGCGCGTCGGCAAGGCCCTCGACTCGCTCCCCCTCCTCGCGCGGGAGGGCGCCGGGCCGTTCGACCTCGTCTTCATCGACGCCGACAAGCCCTCCAACCCCGACTACCTTAAGTGGGCCCTGAAGTTGACGCGCCCGGGCAGCGTCATCGTCGGCGACAACGTCGTCCGCGAGGGTGCGGTCACCGACCCGGCCAGCACCGACCCCCGCGTCCAGGGCGTGCGCCGCTTCACCGAGCTCATCGCCGCCCATCCGCGCCTCACCGCCACCACCGTGCAGACCGTCGGCTCCAAGGGGTACGACGGCTTCACGCTCGCCCTCGTCACCGGCTGACGCGGCGGGCGGCCCCGCGGCCGAGGCCGGCCGACGACTCCACGGCCTCGGCCCGCCGCCCCGGTTTTGCGGACACGCCGTCCGGACAACCGAGGTGACGTACCGTCACGTCCTACGCGCTGGGGTCCCACTCCTGGAGCTGGTCGAAGATGCGGGGGTCGCCCTCGACCTCCAGGGAGCCCATGGGTATACGGCCGTACAGGGCCAGGACCAGCTCGCCGGCCGTACCCCGGGCGGAGGCGTAGGCCCGGTCCGAGGCGGTGTTCGCCGCAGTGGCGGGCGCGGTGAGGGGGGTGACGCGCGCGCCCTCGGCGGAGAGCGAGAGGTGCCAGGACCGGCCTTCGGTGGCGTGGTATTCGACCACGGCGGGCTCGTGCGGCCAGGCGCTCGTCGTGGCGCAGCAGGTGTGGAGGAACTCGTCGACCCCGTCGAGTGCCACCTCCTCCGGCAGCGGCAGCGGGGTGCCGAAAGCGGCCTGGGCGTCGTAGGTGTGTACCGCCACCTGCTGGAGCTGGTGCCGGGCCACCGCACCACAGGTGTTCGGCGACTGCGAGTCCTCCCACCACGTCCAGCAGCCGCGGTCCGGGCCGGCCTGCCGCAGGGCGTCCACCAGCTGCCGGGACGAGTCGGTGTACCACTCCAGCAGGGCCGCGCGCTCGCGGGGCGCGGCGGGGCTTTCCGGTGCCGCCTTGGCCGTGGCGGTGGGCCCGGCGGCGACGGTGGCGGCCCAGGCGTGGCGTCCGTCGCCCAGGTGCTGCGCCAGATCGAACAACGTCCACCCCGGGCAGGTCGGTACCGGAGCGTCGAGGCTGGGGGCGGCGGCGAGCGCGGCACGGAAGGCCGTCGACCGGTCGTCGATCAAACGCAGCAGGTCAGAGAAATCGAGATTCTTGTGCACCCCGGGTGTCTATCACTGTGTTCCGGTGTCTGGACAGCGAATTTCGCGGCCGGCACGTCAGGCGGGGGAGAGGGGAGCGACCACGTGCGGCCGGGTGACGGGTGCCCATCCCGCCGAGCCACACCTCGCACGTCCACTCATTCCTTCAATACTTCACCGATAATGCACATCTATTGACGCGCATCGTTCAGGAAATTTATGGTCCCAGGACCTCGCAGGCGAACCAGAGTGACGGAGAACAATGACGTACTCCCTCGGTGCGCGGCCCCGTGCCGCCCGACTGACCGCGGTGCTGCTGGCCGGATCCCTCGTCACCTCCGCCCCGGCGGCGGCCTCGCAGACCGCGCGGAACCCCGCCCCCGCGGATGCGACCTGCCGGACCGGCGACGGCTGGACTCTCGACGCCACCCGGATCGACGCGGCCGACACCCATCACGCCTTCGTCGGCAACGGCTACCTGGGCCAGCGCGTGCCTCCCAACGGCGCCGGATACGCCGACAGCGAGGCCAAGACCGGCTGGCCGCTGTTCACCCCGCGCTACGACGGCTCCCTCGTGTCCGGCCTGTACGCGCACAATCAGCGGACCGCCGGTGACCGGCAGGCCGTCGCCGCCCTGCCCACCTGGACGGGACTCACGCTCAGCACCGGCGGATCGGGGGCGGATACCTTCAACTCTTCGACACCGTCCGGTCGGATCTCCCACTACCGCCAGTCGCTCCTCCTCCACTGCGGCGTGGTCCGTACCTCGCTGACGTGGACGGCCGCCGACGGCCGCCGCACCGACCTCGTCTACGAAGTCCTCACCGACCGCACCGACCCGCACGTCGGCGCCGTACGGATGAGCATGACCCCGCACTGGAGCGGCGAGGCGACCGTCACCGACCTGCTGGACGGCCGAGGCGCGCGGCGCGTCCGGCAGACCGGTGGCGGCGACCGGACCGGCGGTTCACCCGACGGCCGTACCGGACCCACCATGGATGTCGCGTTCCGTACGGACGGTACGAACGTGGACGGTGCCGTCGCCTCGACCCTGCGGGCCGGACGCGGGATACACGCCGCCGCCGCCCAACATGCCGCGCCCCCCAAGGAGATGACCGCACAGCAGGCGCTGACCCTGCCGGTCCGCAGCGGGAGGTCCTACGACGTCACCAAGTACGTCGGCGTCGACACGGCGCTCACCTCCCGCGCCCCGCGCCGCGACGCCACCACCGCCTCGCAGCGCGCCGCCGGGCGTGGCTGGGATGCCCTGCTGCGCTCCCACACCGCCGCCTGGTCGCGCCTGTGGCGCGGCGACATCGAGGTGTCCGGGCAGCCCGACATGCAGGAGTGGGTGCGCTCCGCCCAGTACGGGCTGCTCGCCAACACCCGCGAAGGCGCGGCCAACAGCATCGCCCCGGCCGGACTGACCAGCGACAACTACGCGGGCCTCATCTTCTGGGACGCCGAGACCTGGATGTACCCGGCCCTGCTCGCCACCCGG
This sequence comes from Streptomyces sp. NPDC005878, assembly GCF_040629815.1. Taxonomy (NCBI): domain Bacteria; kingdom Bacillati; phylum Actinomycetota; class Actinomycetes; order Kitasatosporales; family Streptomycetaceae; genus Streptomyces; species Streptomyces sp. NPDC005878. The sequence continues at coordinate 296,480 of NZ_JBEXWK010000004.1, read as the reverse complement.
CCCGAGCTCGCCAGGTCCGTGGTCGACTACCGCTACCGGACCCGCGCGGGTGCGCGCGAGAACGCCCGCACGTTCGGCTACCAGGGGCTGTTCTACCCCTGGAACAGCGGGAGTTCGGGCAATCTGGCGCAGGAGTGCCACAGCGTGGACCCGCCGCACTGCCGCACCCAGATCCACCTCCAGTCCGACATCTCCCTGGCCACCTGGCAGTACTACCTCGCCACCAAGGACACGCGCTGGCTGCGCGAGCGCGGCTGGCCGGTGCTGCGGGGCATCGCCGAGTTCTGGGCGGGCCGCGTCAGCCGCAACCCGGACGGCAGCTACTCCATCAAGGACACGGCCGGCCCCGACGAATACAGCAACGGCGTCGACGACGCGGTCTTCACCAACGCGGGAGCCGTCACCGCCCTGCGCCACGCCGCCCGCGCCGCCGAACTGCTCGGCGAGCACGCCCCCGCCGCGTGGAACACGATCGCCGACCGCATCCGGATCCCCTACGACGCACGCGGCAAGGTCTTCCAGCAGTACGACGGCTACCGTGGCAGCACCATCAAGCAGGCCGACACCGTCCTGCTCATGTACCCGCTGGAATGGCCGATGCCGAAGGGCGCCGACGCCGCCACCCTCGACTACTACGCGCAGCGCACCGACCCGGACGGCCCGGCCATGACGGACTCGGTGCACGCCATCGACGCCGCCGGGATCGGTGAGCCGGGCTGCTCCACGTACACCTATCTGGAGCGTTCCATCAAGCCGTTCGTCCGCGGCCCCTTCGCCCAGTTCTCGGAGGCGCGCGGTGACAAGGCGGGTGCCGAGGACCCCCTGGCCGGCTCGCCCGCCCACGACTTCCTCACCGGCAAGGGCGGCTTCCTCCAGGTGTTCACCAACGGCCTGACCGGCATGCGGATGCGGGAGAACCGGCTGCACCTCGACCCGATGCTGCCGCCGCAGCTGGAGCGCGGCGTCACCCTGCGCGGTCTGACCTGGCAGGGACGCACGTACGACATCGAGCTCGGCGCCCACCGCACCACCGTGCGCCTCACCGCCGGTGCGCCCATGACGCTCGACACCCCGCAGGGCGAGCAGGTCGTCAGCAAGGGCGCCCCGGCCGTCCTCAAGACCCGCCGCCCCGACCTCACCCCGACCACCAACGCGGCCCGCTGCACCACCGCCACGGCCTCCTCGCAGCAGCCCGGTATGTACGCGGGCGCCGCGGTGGACGGCAACACGGCCACGGCCTGGGTCCCGGACGGCGCGACCGGCCGGCTCACGACGGACCTCGCCAGGCCCGTCCGCGTCAAGAACGTCACTCCCACCTGGACGACCACCAGGCCCACCGCGTACACCATCGAGCTGTCCCTCGACGGCCGGCACTGGAGGCGCGCGGTGCGGGACGACGTACGCCCGGCGCGGTACGTACGGGTCACCGTGCAGGGTGACCCGAAGGCGAAGGAGCACCCGGGCATCGCGGAGCTGACGGTGACCGCCGGGACACGGCTCGGTTGATGCCGATCGCGCGGACCGTGCTACTCCGGGTGGGGACCGTGTCACTCCGGCAGCGGGCGAAGGTCCACGACGTTCTTCATGACCAGGGTCGAGGTCAGCCGCTGCACTCCCGGCATCCGCGCGAGCTGCTGGTCGTAGAGCTGCTGGAAGGCGCTGAGGTCGGTGGTGGCCACCCGTAGCAGGTAGTCGGGCTCGCCGAACAGCCGCTGGGCCTGGATGACGTGCGGAATCGCCGTCACCGCCTCCTCGAAGGCGGTGACGGTGTCGGCGTCCTCCCAGCGCAGCGTGGCGAAGACGAGGGCTTCGAAGTCCAGACCCACGGCCGCCGGCTCCACCACCGCCCGGTAGCCGCGGATGGCACCCTCGCGTTCGAGGTCCCGCAGCCGGCGGTGGCAGGGGGAGACGCTGAGCTGTACGCGGGCGGCGAGCTCGGTGACGGTCAGTCGCCCGTCGAGCTGCAGCTCGGTAAGAATCTTCCGGTCCAAGGCGTCCATGGAGAAGATTCTCCCCCGAAAGGCGCGATCATGAGCCAAATGCGGGAACACTTTCGCGCCCCTCCCGCCTAGCCTTCCTCACGTACCGAAGCACGTGAGAGGGACTGATCGATGAGCACGGCCACACTGGCGGCATTCCTGGCTGTAGACCTGCTGCTGGTGTTCACCCCAGGCGCGGACTGGGCGTACGCGATATCCGCGGGCATGCGCGACCGGTCGGTCGTGCCGGCCGTCGCCGGTCTGATAGCCGGACACGCGGTGTACGCGCTTCTCGCCGTCGCGGGCCTGGCCGTGATCGTCGCGAGTTCACCCAGCGTGCTCACCGGTCTGACCGGCGCCGGCGCGGGCTATCTGCTGTGGCTGGGCTGGGGCGTGCTGCGCCGGCCCGCCACCCTCCCCTCCGCCCCCTCCGGGCAGACCGCGGACTCCTCCCGTACGTCTACGCAGGTCATGCTCCGGGGAGCCGGAATCAGCGGGCTGAACCCAAAGGCGCTGCTGCTGTACTTCTCGCTGTTCCCGCAGTTCCTCGACCCCGGCACGGGGTGGCCGGTCGCCGCGCAGACCGGGCTGCTCAGCGCCCTCCACCTCACCGCCTGCGCCGTGGTCTACCTCTCCGTCGGTGTGCTCGCGCGGACCGTGCTGAGGACACGGCCCTCGGCGGCACGGGCGGTCACGCGTGTCTCCGGGGCCATGATGCTCGGGATCGGCGGACTGCTGCTGGCGGAGTGCGTCATCGGCTGAGGAGACGGGGGCAGAGGGCGGCACACTGCCGCCGAACCGGTCAGGCGCGGCAGCGCAGCATCTCCAGCGGCGGGTTCGCGAGGAGGTCCGCCCAGAAGTCCTCGCCGAACTCACGGACGCCGGCTTCGGAGATCTGCAACGGCACCCACTCCACCTCGCTGAACCCGGCCGCCCGCAGAGACTGCTCGTAGACCTCGCGGCGCGGGGCCGAGGCGAGGATGCTGACCGGCTCGGGGTCGAGGAGAGCGGTGACGCGCACCCGCGGACCCGTCTCGCTCTCCTCGCCGGTGGGCTCGCAGCGGAACCCGTACTTGTCCAGCGGAGGGTTGCCGAACCGGTAGTCGGGCTTCTGGCAGAACACGTAGAACGTTCCTCCCGCCACCAGGTTCCGGTGGACGCGGCGGCACATCCGCTCCATCTCCGCGATGTCCCTGGCGTAGTTGAGGCACTGCACGCCCAGAGCCAGATCGAAACGTCGCTCCAGCGCGGGCAGTTCGGCCACGTCGCCGACCTCGTAGCGTACGCCCAGCGGTTCGCTTCGCTCGATCCTCTGCGCGACGGCGATCATCTCGCCCGAGATGTCGACGCCGAAAACCTCCGCGGCGCCGCGCCGCTTCAGCTCCCTGCTGTAGAAACCCGTGCCGCACGCCAGGTCCAGAACCGACTTGCCGCGTACGTCCCCGACCATGCCGAGGACGCTCGGCACCTCCCCGTAACGGATCAACGGCAGGGACTTGAACCCCTCGAACGCCTCACCGATCTCGTCGTACTGCTGCTGCGCGCTCACGTGCCGTCCCCTCATGTGGATCGTCTTGTACGCGGCCACGCCGGCCCTCCAAAACCGGAGGATCACCGGGCTCGCGGTCGTGGCTGAAGTCTGCTCCCGGCTGGTCCGGGGGCCGTACTGGCAGATGACACAGAGAAGTTGGGTGGGTGGACCTCGTATCAACCAACATCAAGGGAAGAGCGCTCCACGCCCGTACCCCCGAGATGCGCGGCGGGGCCGGGCGGCGCACGATGGGAAAGGACGTCTGCGTACGAGCGCGGCGGGCACGGGCTCGGCAGCGCCGAGAGGCCGATGGCGACCGACGCGGACGCAGGATGTCGCGGAGGCGGGGCGGCGACGCGCGCGAGTATGTCCGGCCGGCGTGCGCCTACGTCCCTCTTCCTTCTCAAACCTGCATGGCTGTGGCGCGGGGGTCCCGGTGCGCCCCGAAGGGCGGCCGCTCGTGCCCCGAAGCCGCGTACACCCCGGTGCGAGGAAAAGGGGAAAACCATGAGGAAAACCCTGCTGGCCGCGCTCGCCGCGGTCACGTCCGCCACGGCCGTCCTGCTGACCGGCCCGGTGTCACCCGCGAGCGCCACCTCGTCGTACTGCGACCAGACGAGGCCGAGCAGCTCGATGCTCTTCTACAACGCCGACAGCGGCTCGGCCGCCACGGGCACCCTTTCCGGTGGCCATTGGCAGCAGAAGGCGGAGTTCGACCTCCCGACCGGGTACACGCACGGCGCGGCGAGCCGCGACACACTGGTGCTCTACAACAAGGACACCGGGGCCGGGGAGGTCGGCACCCTCCAGGGCGGGCGCTACCACCGCACCCAGTCCTACGACAACTTCTCCACGGACTGGACCTTCGTGAAGGCGTCCGGCGACTCCGTGATCTTCTACAACGGGGACACCGGCCACGGCGTCACGGGCACCCTGCAGCACGGCGCCTTCCGGCAGGTGCGCGTGTACGACAACTTCAGCACGGGCTGGGGGACCATGGCCGCCTCCTGCGACACCCTGATCTCCGCGGCCCGACACGGATCGGGCGACTCCCCCTGGAGCAACGTGGGTTACGGGACCCTCACGGGTGGCGTCTACCGGGACAAGGGCGCTATCCCGAGGGACGACTTCCTCGGGGAGCTGACCGCGACCAAGGACTCCGTACTGTCCCTGGCGAGGGCCGATGACGAACTGGAGGCCCGCGTGTCCAGGGCGACCAACGGCTCGGGCATCGACTTCAACAAGGTCGGCACGTCCGGCATCTGGGAGAAGACGGGCCGTACCTCGGACAGCCTGTTCTTCTACAAGGATGACGGCACCGCGTGGACGTCGACACTGTCCCACGGCCGCTACGCCAACGTCGGCGCGCTGGCCCAGGTGTCGTCGGGCTGGACGCTCATCGAGGGTGGCGTCTGACGCCTGCGGGGGTGGCTCGGTCTCGCGCCACTCCGGGCGGGACTACGCCCCGAGGACCTGGCGGTACCACCGGCGGTGCACCACGGGTTCCACGCTCAGCACGGCCGCGCCCGCGATCGCGCCGACCAGCAGCGCGGCCCCTCCGCCGCCGTTGACCAGGGCACCCAGGCACGCGGCGGCGACGGTGAGCGGGCGAAGGAGGTCAGGGGGCCGAGGCCGACGACCATGGCGAGCGTGCTGACGCGGAACGGTAGGACGAAGTAGGCGGCGAGGGACAGCACGACGGCGGTGGCGTAGGCGGTGAGCGGGAGGAGATAGCCGATCCCGCCGGCGGTGAGTGCGTCGTACGTCCGTGCCGCGTCCGGCGCTGCCAGAAGGAGGAGGCCCGCGGTCAGAGCGGGAGCGAGGAGCAGGACAGCACCCACCGCCAGGCCGCGCAGGGCGGCTCGGCCCGTCGGCCGGTGTTTGCGGATGCGGGCATCGCGGCCCGCATAGGCACGGAAGCCGCTGAAGGCCGCGTCGACGAGGCCGAGCAGGGCGAGCGGCACGGCGGGCGTCATCGGGCGGACCCGAGGAGGTGGCCGGCGCCGACGAGCCGGCGCGCGGCACGTCCGAGGGACCGGCGGAACGGCTCCTCCAGATGCGGGCGCACGCCGATGATCGGGCGCAGGGTCGTACAGAACGGGTTGGCCGTGCCGCGCGGCTCTTACAGCAGCGGTGTCATCCCGGGCACATCGGCGGCGCGCAGCAGTGTTTCGTCGCTGTGGGCGCGCAGCGCGGAGGCGACACCGTCGTGGCGGCCGAGCGGGTGGCGCATCCGGGCACGGTGGAAGATCCAGGCTCCGAGGGGTGCGATACGGGTCGCGGCGATGTCGAAGTGGCAGAAGGCCTGGGCGGGGGAGGCGGCCTGGGAGCGGAAGAACTCCATGAGGGCGGGGCCGCGGAAGTGGTGCAGCACGCCGGTGGAGATGTACACGGTTGCCGCCTCGGGCAGGGCGAAGGCGTTCGCGTGGAGGAAGCGGCAGTCGAGTCCTTCGGCGCGGGCCAGGCGGTCGGCCTCGGTGACGAGCGCGGCGTCGAGATCGACTCCGACCAGGTCGACGTCCGGGCCCAGCGCGTTCGTGGCGGCCAGCCAGCGAACGGCGTAGCCGAGGCCGCAGCCGACGTCGACCAGACGGAACCGGTCCGGCCGCCCGTGGGTGTCCCGGATCGCGTCGAAGAGCGGGCCGAGCAGGTGGAGGAGGCGTTCGCCGATCCTGAGCTCCTCGCTGAGCCGTTGGAGCTCGGTGTGCACGCCGACCAGCAGACGGTCCACGGCGTGCGGGTCCAGCACTCCTTCCCGGTCCGTGGGCAGACCGGCGACGATGCGGGCGGCGCGCTTGTCGCCGGCCTCGTCGAGCAGGCGGACGACCTCCGCACGCGACACCGGGAGCCGGCGGCCGGAGTGCGGATCCACCGAGGTGATCAGATCGGAAATCTCGAGCACGGGCACGAGGGAGCACCCTACGGCCTCTCCCGTACGCCCAGGTGAGCGGTCCCGTCGTCAACCTGACGGGGCGGCCGTCCGGCGAACGCGGGGGGAGGCCTACGCGCCCCGCGTGAGCAACCCCGCTGGCGCAGAGGATGTTGCGGGAGGTCCGTGGACGAGGCTGTCGGGCTGGTTCGGGGCACGCACTTCCCGTGCGCCAGCATGTCCCTCACAAGCTTCGGCAGTCCGGCGAGCCACGCCGCGCCCGGCACCCCCTCGCGCTCGACCGTGGTCCGTACGAACTCCTCCGGCGTCGCCATCATCCCGGCGCGATACGGTTGTTGACCGCCGGGTGTCGTCCGGGCCTGGCCGTCGCGGTCAGTAGGTGTGGTGGGCCGCAGCGTGGCCCATGCGGGTGACCGCCTCGGTCAGGACGGACCGTGAGGTCGCGAAGTTCAGGCGGACGTGCCCGGCCCCTCCCGTGCCGAAGATGTGACCGGAGGAGAGAGCCACCCCGGCGTGGTCCAGGAACAGCCGGGCCGGGCCCGCCAGGTCGGTGACGACCGCGAGGTCCGGGGCGTCCGTGAGGTCTGGGGGGTCCGTGCGGTCCGCGGGCTCTGCTTCCGGGGCCGGGCCGAGGGAACGGCAGTCGAGCCAGGCCAGATAGGTGCCCTCCGGCCTGGCGTACCCGATCCCCGGCAGGTGTTCCTCGATGAGCCGGCCCAGCAGGGTCCGGTTCGCGTCGAGTCCTCTCAGCAGCGCGTCGAGCCACGGCTCCCCGTGGCGGTAGGCCGCCGTGTGGGCGATGACGCCCAGGAAGCTCGCGCCGTGGTGGACCTCCTCGGGGATGCGGCGCAGGTCGGCGGCCGCCTCGGGTCCGGCCACGGCGAGCGCCGCCTTGATCCCGGCGAGGTTCCAGCCCTTGGTGGCCGACATGAGGGAGAAGGCGTCCTCGGCCCCGGGCAGGCTCAGGTAGGGCGTGAACGCGGCGCCGGGCAGGACGAGTGGCGCGTGGATCTCGTCGGCGACGACCCGGACTCCGTAACGCCGGGCCAGCTCCGCCACGGCGGTGAGTTCCTCGGCGGTGTGAACCGTTCCGGTGGGGTTGTGCGGATTGCCGAGGAGGTAGCCGATCTTCCCCCGGCCACTCCGCTCCCGGGCGCGCCGGAACGCCTCCTCCAGCGTCTCCATGCTGATCCGCAGATCCCGCCCGAGCGGTGCTTCCACGACCCGGCGGTCGTCGTGGGTGATGAAGGCGTAGAAGGGCGCGTACACCGGGGAGTTGACGACGACCGGGTCGCCGGGGTCGGTGATCAGCCGCAGCACCTGGACCGCGCCCATCATGACGTCGGGGATCATGGCGGTGCGGTCGACGGCGACGCCGTCCCACTTCCAGCGCCGCGAGGCGAAACCGGCCAGCGCCTCGGCGAACGCGGTTCCGGCCGGGTAGCCGGTGTCCCCGGTGTCGATGGCCTCGCGCAGCGCCTCGGCGACCGGCGGCGCCAGCGGCACGTCCATCTCCGCCACCCACAGGGGCAGGACGTCGGCGGGGTAGGTTCGCCACTTCATGCTCCCGCGCCGGCGGAGCTGATCGAGCGAGAGCTCCTCCAGGGGGTTCGCCTCTTCTTCGGCCCCGGCGTCCTGGGAGCCGCGCCCACCGACAGCAGTCATCTTCAGCATTGGACCGCCGTCGCGATCTCGGCGCAAGTGCCGGGGCCACGAAAGGCCGGCCGCCGCGCTCGCGACGGCCGGCCTCGGGTGCGCACCGGCCGTGGACGACCTCAGCAGTGCGGTACGACCTCCCAGGAGCCGGGTGAGCGCAGGTGCAGGCTGCTGAGGGCCGTGGAGGTGTGCGGGCCCATGTACTGGCCGGTGCCGATCGCGTAGCTCCTGTCACCGATGAAGTACGACCGGCCCGCCAGGTTGTGCGCGACGTTATCGGTGGTCCAGCAGTTCGGCAGCGGTGTGGTGGACGGCGTGGTCGTCGCCGTCACCGGGGCCGAACGCGCCCCCATGGCGCCGGAACCGTCGACGGCGGCGACGGTGTAGGTGTGGGTGGTGCCGGGGGCCAGACCGCTGTCGGTGTAGGTCGTGCCGGCGACCGGGACGGTGTTGGCCCTGCCGCCGTCGCGGTAGACGTCGTACGAGGCGGCGCCCGCGACCGGGTTCCAGGCCAACGCGATCGTGTTGGTGCCGGCACCGGTGGTGGTGAGGCCGGTCGGGGCGGGGAGGGACGGTGTCGCGGGGGCCTCGGCGATGGCGTTGACCATGTTCGTGATCGCGGTGATCTGCCGCCCGCCCTTCTCGGCGTAGTGGGTGTCGCCGCCGTACGCCCACCAGTTCCAGCAGCCGCGCGGGTTGTCGCTCGCGGTGGTGGCCTGCGGGTACAGGACGACCATGCTGTTCGTGTCGGCGTACTCGTTCAGGTTGGCCTCGGCCATGAACGTGTCACCGATGAGCCCGTAGTACTGGTAGCAGCCGTGCAGGGCGACCATCAGCCGGCAGGACGCACCCGTCGCGCAGGACTGCGGGATGTAGGCGAAGCCCTCGTTGCCCATGCTGATCGCGGACGCGCTGCCACCGGGGGCGTAGGCGTTCTGGTCGAACCGGACGAGCCGGCCGGTCAGCGCGGAGGTGGTGGCGGGCCGCACCGAGCCGAAGAGGTGGGTGAGCATGTCCTTCTCGGGATCGCCGCCGCAGTTGTTCATGTAAGGGGCGGCCGTGGAGGTGCAGGACACCTCGCCGAGTGGGCTGACCCAGGCGTGTCCGGCCCTGGACGCGGTGTCGTAGACGACGTCGGCCCCGAGGTCGCGGTAATACGCCGCGAGGTCGTCGTTCACCGCGCGGTCCACGGTCTGGTCGGAGGCGCCATGGGAGAGCCAGACGCGGGCGCCGGACAGATGCGTGACCGCGTCGACGCCGCCGGACGCCGCCCGGTCACGGGTCTCCTGCTCCAGTTGTGCGGGGCTCTTGCGCGGCAGGAGCGTGTCCATGCAGCCGTACAGCGCGGTGGAGAGGGTGCCCTGGGAGCAGTCGTACGCTCCCGCCGAGAAGATCCCGACGCCTTTGAAGATCTCGGAGTGCGCGACGTGCAGTTGGTTGGCGAGGAACCCTCCGGACGAAACCCCCGACACGTAGGCCGAGTTGATGGTCAGGGGTGGCAGGGATCCCGGGGTGGGGGAGGGGACGGCCGCGACGGCGCCGGGGACCTGGCTCACGGCGAGGGCGAGTGCCGCCGTGGCCGCCACGAGCAGGGTTCTGACGCGGAGGCGCTTGAGGACGCGCATAGGAAGGCTCCAGATGCGGGTGGGGGGCAGGTTCCGCCAGTGTGGGAGCGGCCATCGGCCGTTTCGACGTGGGGCCACGACACAGTGGGCGGTCCTCACGTGGCGCACGTCGCCATTGCGGGCGGACGGTGGGATTCCTGAGACGGCCCGCTCGGGAGGGGCGTCGGAGGGACGCGTCGCTACTCTGCGTAATGGGGGAGAGGTCTCCCGGTCTGCGGCGTGCGCCGAGGAGCCGGAGAATGGCAGAGCGGGCGGTGGCCGCTGAGGCGGGTACCGGCGGGGCGACGGGGTAGCCGCCCCCTCGGAGGCCGGGCGAGCGACCGCACGCGACACGGCCGGTACCGCACCGACGTCCGCCGTCAGGAGGTGGCCATGAGACCGACGGACGCATCGACGGACGCGCTGGCGGAGTACCACCGCCGACGCGACTTCTCCAGGACCACCGAGCCCAAGGGCGCCGGTGACGGGGCGGAGACCCGGCGGCCCGTGTTCGTGGTGCAGATCCATGAGGCGACCGCCATGCACTTCGACTTCCGTCTGGAGGTCGGCGGCGTCCTCAAGTCGTGGGCGGTGCCCAAGGGGCCGTCCACCGATCCGCACGACAAGCGGCTGGCGATGCCGACCGAGGACCACCCGCTGGAGTACCGGGAGTTCGAGGGCGTCATCGCGGCAGGCGAGTACGGAGGCGGCACGGTGATCATCTGGGACGAGGGGACCTACCGGAACCTCTCGACCGACCGCGGGGGCGCGGAGCTCGACTTCGGTACGGCGCTGGAGCGCGGCCACGCCTCGTTCTGGCTGGACGGCCGCAAGCTGCACGGCGGTTACTCGCTCACCCGCATGCGCGGTGACCGCGGTGAACGCGAGGCATGGCTGCTGGTGAAGCGCGCCGACGAACGGGCCTCCGGCGCCGGCACCCCCGACCCCCACCGCGCCCGCTCGGCGCGCACCGGCCACACCCTCCGCCAAGTCGCGGCCGAGGCGGTTGAGGCGAGCGGTGACGGCGGATGAGCACCGCGCCCGCCCCCGCACACGCACGCCGTACACCGACGAGGATCCGGGAACGACCCGGCGGGAGCACGCGATGACCACGACCAAGAGCATCCGCGTGGGCGGCCACACGGTGGAGATCAGCCGGCCCGAGAAGGTGCTGTTCCCCGAGGACGGCCTCACCAAGGCCGACCTGGTCGACTACTACCGCGCGGTGTCCCGGCGCATGCTGCCGCACCTGCGGGGACGCCCGCTCATGCTGGAACGCCACCCGGACGGCATCGACGGACCGGCCTTCATGCAGAAGGAGGTCTCGGAGCACTTTCCCGACTGGATCCATCGCGCGGAGCTGCCCAAGGAGGACGGCACCGTCACCTATACGGTCTGCGACGACACCGCGACCCTGGTCTACCTCGCCAACCAGGCCTGCGTGACGGTCCACCGCTTCCTGTCCCGGGCCGACCGCGCCGACCACCCGGACCGGCTCGTCTTCGACCTCGACCCGCACGGTGACGACTTCGCTCCCGTGCGGGAGGCGGCCCGGTGGACCCGCGAGCTGCTGGAGGAGTTGGAGCTTCCCGCGACGCTGATGACCACCGGCTCGCGCGGTCTGCACGTCACGGTGCCGCTGGACCGGAGCGCGTCCTTCGACGAGGTCCGCGCGTTCGCCCGGGACGCCGCCGAAGTGCTCGCGGCCCGCCACCGCGACCACCTGACGACCCAGGCCCGCAAGCAGTCCCGGGGAGACCGCCTCTACCTGGACGTCCAGCGCAACGGCTACGCCCAGACCGCGGTCGTTCCCTACGCCGTACGAGCCCTTCCCGGCGCCCCGGTCGCGGCGCCGCTGGCCTGGGAAGACCTGGACGACCCGGGCCTGAGCGCGCGTCGCTGGACGCTCTCGGACGTCGACCGGCTCCGCAAGGACGACCCCTGGCGGAACGCCCCGCGCGGCCGTTCCCTGCGCACGGCCCGCAAACGCCTCGCGGCGCTGCACCAGGGGACGTGAGGGGCCACGACCGGCACCGTCAGGGGCCGCGAACCGTCACCGTCACCGTCTGGGGCCGCGACCGTCAGTCGGTGCCCACGTGTCCGGTGCGGGGGTCGGCGGCGTCGGCGTACACCTGCGGGACGCTGTTCCGTACGGCGGAGGGCAGGGGCGCGCCGGGGGTGAGCATCTGTCCGGCGGCGAGTTCGCGGTAGGCGGGGCTGGAGGTGAGCAGGTCCTCGTGGCGCCCGCAGGCGATGGCCCGGCCGCCCTCCAGGACGACGATGCGGTCCGCGTGGCGGACGGTGGACAGCCGGTGCGCGATGACCAGCAGCGCGCACTCCTGGGCGGCTTCCCGCATGACCGCCGTGAGCGCGGCCTCGTTGATGGCGTCGAGGTGCGAGGTCGGTTCGTCGAGCAGCAGCAGGGAGGGCCGGGCGAGCAGGGCGCGGGCCAGGGCGACGCGCTGCCGTTCCCCGGCGGAGAGCGTCGCTCCGCGCTCGCCGAGGACACCGGACAGGCCGCCGGGCAGGCGCCGGACCACTCCTTCGAGCTGGGCGAGTTCGATGACGCGGTGGATCTCGGCGTCCGCCGCGTGCGGTACCGCGTACGTGATGTTGTCGCGCAGGGTGCCGTGGACGACGTGGGTGTTCTGGTCGACGACGGCGATGTGCGCCCGGCACCGGTCGCGGCTCAGCTCGGTCGCCTGCCGGCCGTCGAAGGAGAGGGTCCCCGCGTCGGGTTCGTAGAACCGTGCGATGAGCGCGAAGAGGGTGCTCTTGCCCGCTCCCGACCGTCCGACCAGGGCGACCTGCTGGTGGTGGGGGACGGTGAAGGTGACCCCGCGCAGCACGGGCCGGTCCGGCTGGTAGCCGAAGTGGACGTCCTGGAGGGCGAGGGCCGCCGTGGGACGCCGGGTGGCGGGTGCGGCCGGTGACGCGGGGCGGGAGTGGGCGGGCGGCGGGCCCTGTTCCGGTTCGGCGGGGAGGCTGTGGGCCTCCGCCACCCGCTGGTAGGCGCCCATGCCGCGCTGGATGAGTCCGACGGCCCGAAAGACCGACGACAGGGGCAGGACCAGATACGAGGCGTACAGCAGGAAGGCGACCAGGTCGCCGAGCGAGCCGGTGTGACCGTTCACCCGCAGGCCGCCGATGACCAGGACGAGCAGGAAGGAGCCCTGGACGGCCAGTTCGACGGCGGGGCTCATCACCGAGGCGAGCTGCGCGGTCCTTACTCCGGCGCGGTAGGCGTCGTCGACGCGCTCGCCGATCCGTGCCGCCTCGCGGTCCTCCGCCCGGTGCACCCGCACCATCGGCAACGCGCCCAGCGCGCGCTCCAGTTCGGCGGCGATGGCGCCGACCGCGTTCTGCATGTGCTCGGAGGCGGCCCTGATGCCTTTCAGCAGGGAGGCGACGATCACCGCGGCGCCGGCCACCGTGAGGGTGACCAGCAGAAGCAGCAGCGGGTCCAGCCACATCATCAGGGCGATCGCGCCCGCCGCCGCGACGGCGCCCGTGCCCAGGTCGACCAGTGCCTGGGCCACCACCTCCCGCAGCAGGGTGGTGTCGGCGGTGACCCGGGAGATGAGGTCGCCGCTGCGGTGGCGGTCGTACTCCTTCATCTCCAGCCGGAGCAACTGCCGGACCAGGCCGTGCCGCAGACGGCACACGATGCCCTCGCCCATGCGTTCCAGCAGGTACCGGCCCACGGCCCCGGTGACCGCTTCCAGGAGGAACAGCGCGCCGAGCAGCGCCAGCGTCGACCAGAAGGCCGCGTCCGCACCGCTCGCGTCCACGATGCGTTTGGCGACGAGCGGCTGGGCCAGCCCCAGCGCCGAGCCCGCCAGCGTCAGGGCCGTGGCGACGGCCATGGCGCCGCGGTGCCCGGCGGTGAGCCGGAACATGGTGGCGATCGCGCCCCGCGTCGTCCGGTCGGGGCCCTGTCCGTGGGGGCGAGTCATCGGGTGCGCCGGCCCACCGGGGTGACCGCCATCAGCCGGGTGAAGTAGTCGTCGGGCACTCCTTCGTCGATGGGGTGCCCGTCGGCCTCGATCCAGGCGTGGGCGGTGAAGGGCGGTACGACACGTGCCCCCGTGCACCAGGTCGGCCAGGTGCCGCCCAGCCGGCACAGCAGCGCGGCGCCCAGGGACCGCGGCAGGCACCCGCGGGGGCCGGCACAGCGCAGGCTCACGGCGCACACCGCGTCTCGCGCGTTCTTCGCCTGGGTGGCCGTCGCGGGCGCGGCGCCCCGGCGCAGCACGTTCAGGACGCGGCGGATGCGGCGGGGCGGCAGGAGGGAGAGCACGACGGCGGGGATCAGGACCAGCCGCGCGCCGAGCTTCCGTACGAAGGGCACATCGGCGGGGCGTTCGAGCGCGCTGGGTGTGGTCATGCGGCCAGCCCCGAGGCGCGCAGTTCGCCGACCAGCTGGGTGACGTCCCGCCGTGCCCGTTCGCGGTCGATGTCGAACTCGGCGACGACCGCGTCGGCCGCCGCCGTCTCGTCCTTGCCCGCGAGGAGTGTCTCGATGATCAGTGTGGCGGTGGGGTTCAACTCCCAGTACTGGCCGCTGCGTTCGTTGAGGAGGACCGTTCCGTAGTCGGTCTGCGCGGTCGAGATGTCGGCGGCGAACCGCAGTGCCATGGTGTGTCTACCTTTCGCTCGGGGGTCAGAGGGAGGTGGTGGCCCCGGCCTTCGCGGCGTGCGGCAGCCCGCGCAGCCACACCTCGGCGGCGATGGTGGAGTAGAGGATGGCCTGCCGCAGTCCGGGGGTGGCGGGCCGCTGCGCGAGGTCGCGCAGCGCGTCGCCGTTCACCAGACCGAGGCGTTCCAGCCGCGAGTCCTCCCACAGGGCGAGCAGGTCGGCGCGGTGCTCGCGCAGCCCGTTGGAGGCGTCCATGGAGGCCGCGGCCTTGTTGCTGCGCCGCAGGCACACCTCGGGGACGACGTCCCGCATGGCGGCGGCCAGCAGCGGTTTGTACTGCCAGGGCGACACGCGTTCACTGGGCCGGACCGACAGGAACGCCTCGATGACGCGGTCGTCCAGGAACGGCGACGCCATCGGGACACCGGCCCTGGCGGCCATCGCGTCCCACTGGCGGATGATGCGGGTGCAGGAGCGGATCTGTTCCAGATCGGCGTGCAGCCCGCGGTCGCGGTGCAGGGGCCGCGCGTCCTGGGCGGCGTCGCGCAGCGCCCCCGCGGCCAGCCGCTCGCCCTCGGGTGTCACCCAGTCGAACAGGCGGGGCTCCCCGCCCCAGCCGAGCGCGCCGGTGACGGTGGTGGGAAGGGGGTCGCGCAGATGCCCGACCGAGTCCCGAAGCCACTTCCCGTAGGGACGTGAGTCGCTCAGGGTGCGTGCCATCCCGCCGAGCGGCCACTGCCACAGGGCGCGGAAGCCCCGGAGCTGGCGGGCGGCGAAGAGCGGGCGGGTGCGCAGGAGGCGGTGGTAATACGCCTCGGAGCACCAGGCGACATGGTCGCCGCCGATGCCGGTCAGATGCAGACGGCTGCCCCGCTCGGCCATGGCGGGCAGGTGGTGCAGCACGCGGGAGCGGTCCATGACGCCGATGGTCGGCTCGTCGAGCAGGTCGTCGATGGTGAGCAGATCGGTGTAGACGAGGGGTGAGGCCTCGGCGTCCCAGACGACGTGTTCGACCTCGGGCAGGAACCGGGCGGCCTGCCGGGCCCAGTGCAGATCGGTGTCGGCGGGATCGCGTCCGGGCCAGGTGCTGGCCACGACGTGGGCGGGCGAGCGGTCGGCGAGGAAGCAGATGGACGTGGAGTCCAGCCCTCCCGACAGGTCGCAGCTGACCGTGCCGCCGGCTTGGGTACGGGCCTGGACGGCCTCAGCGAGCGCGTCGCGGGCCAGGGCCGCGCCGGCGGTGAGCGCGCGCACCGGCTCGGGCGGTGTCCACCAGCGCGAGTGGCGGGTCGACCGGCCGTCCGCCGCGACGACGAGGGCGTCCTGCGGGGGTACCGCGGTGACGCCCTTCCACAGCGGTGCCTCCTGCAAGGGATGGGGGACCGGCCACAGCAGCCTGACCGCCACCTGTTCCACGTCCGGGTCCCGGCCGAGGGCGGTGGCGAGGATGTCGGCCCGGGTGGCGGCGACACGTACGCCGTCGATCTCCGCGTGGAAGACGAGCCGCAGTCCGGAGGCGGTGCCCTGGACGCGGAGGCGGCCGTCGAGCGCGGCCACCAGGTGGAAGCTTCCCGGGGTGGAGCGGGCCAGCGCGTCGAGCCGGGTGAGGTCGCGCAACTGGGCGGCGTGGCGGCGCAGTCGGGGGGCGTCGAGCGGGCAGCAGCCGACGGCGGCGAGGGCTGTCGATCCCGCCTGGGCGGTCACGATCTCGTCGTCGTGCCATCGGCCGATCAGCCAGGGACGTCCCGAGGCGTGGGGCAGGGTACGGGTTCCGGGGCGAGTGAAGAGGCGGGCCGCGGCGGCCGCGTCCTCGCGGTCCGGAAGGACCACGAAGTGTGCGTCGCCGCGGCCCGGACTCGCACTCGCGTGCGTGTCAGTCATGACGTCGAATGGACGTACCGTCGACCGTCAGTTCTTGCTGAGGATGAGGCGGTCGTTCCCGCGGAACTGCAGGAGTCCCGTCTCCTTCCGGAAAGAACCCAGTCGGACGAGCGTCGGAGCTTCGTACGCCTTCTTCATGACGACTCCTTCTCATTTTCGCTGACTGAACGTCACCACCCCCCGGAGAGCCGGGAGGCGGCCAGGTCCCAAGGTATCCGCAGGTCAGCCGGGGAAGGCAAGGACGCCGAACGTTATATGATTATCCGACCGTCGGGCTGCGAAGAGAATGCAAGTGCATTTCCGGTCCGGACCATGGCCGATGTGCAACAGGTACGCGTTCTCTTTCGCGCGGTGAGCGGAACGATTCCATCAGCACGCTTGGTGAGCTCGTGTCCAACGATGGAATGGGGCGCACCACCGCGGCGCTTTCTCGTAAAGGGGCTCTCATGGTGCCGTCGCGCGCCTTTGCCGTACTGCGCCCGGCCATTGTGCGCCCCCGCTTCCGGCATGGCGCACGGTCCGCCCGGCGGCGGCGGGCGGACCGGTGGGGCGCTCAGGTGGGGTTGCGGTGTCAGGCGTTGCGCAGGTGACGCCGGTCCTCCGCGTCCCACGTGCTGGTGTCGCGCGGCCGCGCGTACGGCTCCTCGTCCGGCGGCATGCCCCCGGCGATCGCCCGCTGGCGCACGATCTCCGCGTCGACCTCAAGCCCCAGCAGGATCGCCAGGTTGGTGATCCACAGCCACACCAGGAAGACGATCACGCCCGCCATGGCGCCGTAGGTCTTGTTGTACGAAGCGAGGTTGGCGACGTAGAACGCGAACGCGCCGGAGGCGGTCATCCAGATCAGCAGGGCAAGAAGACTGCCCGGGGTGACCCACTTGAGGCCCTGGGACTTGGTGTTCGGGGCCGCCCAGTACAGGAGCGCGATCATGAGGGTGACCAGAGCGGCCAGCACGGGCCACTTGGCGACCGACCACACCGTCAGTCCGGCATTCCCGACGCCGAGTGCGGTGCCCACATGGCGGGCCACGCCGCCGGTGAACACCACGATCAGCGCGCTGACGAGCGCGAGGAGCATCAGGACGACGGTCAGCCCGAGCCGGACGGGAAGGATCTTCCACATGGGCCGGCCCTCGGGCATCTCGTAGACCGCGTTCGCGGCGCGGATGAACGCGGCGACGTAGCCCGACGCCGACCACACCGCGAGGACGAGGCCGACGACAGCCATCACCGAGCCGAGGCCCGCGCTGTCCTGGAGCTTCCGCACCGCGTCGGTGAGGAGGTCCCGGGCAGAGCCGGGAGCGAACCGCTGGAGGTTGTGCAGGACCTTGTCGGTGGTCGACCGGCCGGTGATGCCGAGCAGCGAGACCAGGACGAGCATCGCCGGAAACAGGGACAGCACGCTGTAATAGGTGAGCGCCGCCGCGCGGTCGCTGAGCTCGTCGTCCTTGAACTCCCGCAGACTGCCTTTGAGCACGGCGCGCCACGCGCGCTTCGGCAGTTTCGTCGGGGTGTCCGGCGCCGCCTCCTCCACCTCCGGACCGCAGCCGGCCTCCCGCGGTGCCGCGTCGTCGCTGCCGTGGTCCTGTCGCCCGTGAAGCTGCCAGCTCGCCATGCGGGGCGGATACCCCGGGGCGGGCGCGACTCACGGTTCGGCACCTTCTTGACCGGCACGGACGTGCCCCGCCCGGCCTTCGCGAAGGGGTGGCGTGAGGTGTTCAGGTGTCGGGTGGGGCGAGTTCGCCGCGCAGGCGTCGGGCCCTGAGGACCAGTTCCAGCTCGAAGCGCAGATCGGGATCGGTGACCGCGTCGCCCCACAGCTCCCTGATCTGGCGCAGCCGGTACCGTACCGTCTGCGGGTGCACACCGAGCCTCGCCGCGGTCTCGGTGGCGCCGCCCCGGGTTTCGAGCCAGCTCAGCAGCGTCTGCGCGAGGTGGCGGGCGTGGGCCGTACCGCAGTGGGCCAAGGGGGCCAGACGGCGCCGGTCGAGGTCGCCCAGGAGTTCCGCCGCCGGGAGCAGGAGCAGCGCTTCGGCGTGGTCCGTGCACCGCACCACCTCCCCGCCCGGCAGCAGGCCCGACTCGATGAGCTGGACGGCCACGGTCGCCCAGCGCAGCGACCTCGCCGCGTGGGCCGTCGGCACGGCGGGACCGAGCGCGCCGGACCACCCGGCGGTGGCACGGCGCAGCAGTTCGGGGCGCCCGGCCGTGTCCGGATCGGGGACGACCATGCGGGGCTGCTCGTGCTCCATGTCGACCAGGACGTCATGGCCGACGGCCGGGGCCACGGCCTCGCGCGCCGGACGCAGGAGTACGGCGACGGCCACCCGGCGGGGCAGGGGCCAGCCGATCCGGGCCGCGCGTTCGGCCAGCAGCCCGGGCCGGTCGGTGGCCACGCGCTCGGTGAGCAGCAGGTCCAGCAACCGGCGCTGCAGCCGCAGGCGCTCGCTGGCCTGGCGTGCCGCCGCTTCGGCGTACCCGCGCATGGTCTCCGCGACCAGGCCGTCGAGGTACTCGAAGCCGGACCCGGCGAGCTCGTACATGGCGGGGGCGGGAATGCCCAGCTCGTCGCCGATCTCGGCCAGGCGCCGCCAGGCTAGCCGCACACCCAGCCGGTACATGGCCTGGAGCGAGTCGAGGCTGCGGCCGCTGAGGACCTGTCCACGGCCGAACTCCTGAAAGACGTAGGGAAGTTCGAACGGACGGTCGTGGCCGTCTGCCATCCCGGCGATGAACTGCTCCAGAGCCGCCCGCACACCGACGAGCGCCAGGGGCTCGCCCGACTCGTCGCGGTTCAGCGGCAGCGCGGGGTACTCGCGGCGGATCTGGCGCAGGATCGCCTCGGCGAGACCGGGCACCTCCCCGCGCGCCGCCGCCGCGAACTCGCGCACCTGTGACCTTGGCACCTTCCGCCAGGCGGACTCCGGCACGGTCACCCCTAGGGAGTCGCCGTGGGAGTGAGGGGTCCCGTGGGGAAGGTGGCCAACGGGTCGTGAGGCTGCTTCGGTGTGACGTCGAGCAGGGCGACGACGCCGAAGGCCACCGCGACCGCGAGCACGGCGGCGAGGGCGACGACCAGGGCGGCGGTGAGGATTCTGGGCATGGCGCGGGGCCCCTTCCAACTGGCGGCGCACCATCCCGGTTCGGCAACTGCCAAGCATGAAGCCGACATTGACACTACGTCAAGAACCGCTCTACGGTTCCCCGCCCATACGGTGCCGTCCACGGCACCCCTTGGTGAACGCGCACCGCACCCCGGCGATCCCCTCACCCTCCCCGGAGGCACCCCCATGCGCCGACAACCCTCCCGTCCGGCACTCGCCCTCCTCGCGGCAGGCGCCTTCCTGCTGACCCTGGCGCCCCTGTTCGCCTGGTACGTCACACCCCACGTCAAACGCACCCCCATCGACGTGCACACCACCACCGTCTCCACCGGCAGGGGAAGCTACTTCGACGCCGGTTCGCTCGCCGTCCGGCACGACCAGACGATCACCATCACCCGGCACGTCCTCGGCGACGTGGCCGAAAGCGAACGCAGCGGCCGCGCGGTCTGGGACATCTCGACGACGGTCGACACCCCGCGCACCCTGCCCCTGGCGGACCCGCACAAGTCGCTCCAGTGGAGCACCGAACGCTGGGTCACCGACCGCCGCACCAACGCCCCCGTGCACTGCTGCGCCGAGTCGCGGCCGCCCCACGAAGGCGACGCCTACCTGAAATTCCCCTTCGACCTGCGCAAAGGCACCTACCGCTGGTGGGACGCCACCCTGGCCGCCGCCATACCCCTGCGCTACGCCGGCACCCGCGAGGTCCTCGGCCACCAGGGCTACCGCTACACCGGGACCGTGGCACCCACCCGGATCGGAACACGCCCGGTGCCCGCCCCGCTGGTCGGCCTCCCGGGGCCCCGGCCGGTCCAGGCCGAGCAGTGGTACGCCAACCCGGGCATCGACCTGATCGTCGACCGTCGCACCGGCCGCGTGCTGGACGCCGTGACCTCGCCGAGGGTGACGCTGCGCGGGCCCGGGCAAGGCACGGACGCGGTGACGCTCCTACGGGGCGACGAGCTGGAATTCACCCCGGCCACCCAACGGCAACAGGTGGACCTGGCGCGCGAGGACGGCCGCAAGCTGCTCCTTGTGGGCACCGTCCTGCCCCTGGCCGCCGGTGGTACGGGCGCTGTCCTCGCCGTGGCCGGCACGGGTCTGATGGCACTGCGGTGGCGGCGGCCGCGCCGGTTGGCGGAAAGTGCTGACCCGTCGGCCGCGCAGGAGCGTGATTCGTCATCCGGGTGAGTAGCCGATCGGCGGGCGACCACGGAAACTGGCCCTCCGTACCTCACCCAGCACACCACACCCCGGCCCGGCACCCCACACCCAATCCCGAACCCCGCGACGGCTTCCCCGTACGTACAGACACCGGCGACGGAGAGCCGGGCGACTCCTCGTGCGCGGCCCCTCCACCCTGCGGGGCTGCTACCGGGCACCCGACCACAACGCCCGCTCCTCCACCCCTGATGGCTACTTCCGCACCGGCGTGCTCGCGCGGCGCGCCCCGGACGGCGGGGTGGTGGTGCTCCGGGAGCCGTAATGCGCCCTGTACCAGGCCACCTGCTCAGCGGTCATGGAGGAAGCGATGGCCGTCACGTCTCCCGGCCGTTCACCGCCATGCCGCCCCTTTCCCTCCCAGCGCGTCGCGGACGCGAGGACGGACACCTCGGAGGTCGGCTGCCAATGCAGCGTGTACGCCGGGGCGTTGGAGTCCGGCACGTCCTCCAGGGGGACGCCTCGGTTGGCGAGGAGCCGTTCCAGTTTCCCGAAGCGCAGGTGGCGGTCGAAGCGGCCGTACCGCTCGCGAATCCTCCCGTTGACGATGCCGCCGCCCAGAAGGGAGAGGCGGTGCACCTGCAAGGTGAAGTGGTGGCCCTCCCACGGGTGGTGGCGCGATTCCCGGCCCCAGAAGAACTCGACCATTCCGTAGTCCCGCCACATGCTCTGGTCGTCGAAGGAGTTCTCGGCGAAATCGGGGCCGAGGATCGCGGTGACCTGGTCGGGACTGTCCGTCGGCTTGGCGCCGAGCACGGTCCCGGACGTGATCACGTCCACGTAGAACGCGAGGGAGTACGGGGTCAACTGTGGTTCTTTCCTTGAGCGGGCCGCGAGGCCGGGAGGGGGTGCTCCAGCATAGGCGCCCGACAGGGCCCACCGGCCACCGGGAAGCGCCGCGCGCCTTACGGGAAGAGGCGGCCGCCGTCCGGCAGGCTGGCCGGAGACATGCGGTCGCCGGTGACATGCGTGACCGCCCGCCGCACACTGAGCGGGAAGAGAGGGGCGGCCGTGCTGCGATCGAGGCTCCGACAGGTGTTGTGGGCGGGGTGCACGGCCCTCGGTGTGGTGGGAAGTGTGCTGCCGCTGGGCGCGGACACGGCGCGCGCGGTTCCGCCGCCGACGGCCACCGCCTCCGGCCGGACGGACCCGGCGCACACCGACGTCCTGTTCGTGGGAGCCCATCCGGACGACGAGTCCCCGCTGCTGGCCACTTTCGGACAATGGCGGGAGCGACGCGGGCTGAGCACGGGCGTGGTCACCCTCACGCGGGGCGAGGGCGGCGGTAACGCTGTCGGCACCCAGGAGGGCGCCGCGCTCGGCATGATCCGCGAGGACGAGGAACGCAAGGCGGTACGGAAAGCCGGCATCCGCAACGTCTTCTATCTCGACAAGCCCGATTTCTGGTACACGCTGTCCGCTCCCCTCACCGCCACCGTCTGGAGCCCGTCGCCGCAACCGCCGACGGACACCCTCGCGCGTCTCGTGCGGCTGATCCGGGCGACCACCCCGCGGGAGGTGGTGGTCATGGACCCGCGTCCGTTCCGCCAGCACGGCGGCCACCAGGAGGCGGCGCGTCTCGCCGTCGAGGCGTTCCGGATCGCCGGTGACCCGAAGGCCTTTCCCGAGCAGATCACCCGGGAGAAGTACCGGGCCTGGAAGCCGTCCCGCCTGCTCGCCCAGAACAGCGGTTTCCCGGGGCCGGTGGGGGAGAGGTGCGCCGGCCACCGGGCGCGGGACCCGCACACCGGCCTTCCCGTCATCGGTGTGTGGACCGGGATCACCTCGCGCCGCGGGCATGGCAGGACGTGGGCCCAGATCGAGCGGGACGCCACCCGCGAGTACGTCACCCAGGGCTTCGCCACCCTGCCGGCGACGGTCGAGACCCCCCGGCGGAAACTGCCCTGCGAGTGGCTGACCGTCCTGGCCGACAGCCGTACCCCACAGACCCCCGTCACCCGTGACCAGCCGGGCCTGCGCCCGCTGTACGCCGACTTCCGCGCCTGGGCGCGGCGGATGCGGATGCCGTGGCTCGCCAACGACGCCCAGCCCGCCTATCCGGCCACCCCCTCCACCAGCGCGCCCGTGCCGGCCCGGGCTCCCGTGGTGGACGGCAGGTCCGGCCCGGGCGAGTACCCCGGCCCGGCCTCGCGCCTCACCCACTGGGAGGGCGAGCGGTGCGCCGACGACAGGGACTGCTCGGCAGAGGTCCGCTTCTCGCGGTGGGCCGACGACCTCTATGTACTGATCCGCGTCACGGACGACGTGCAGGGCTACGCCCTGGACGCCACCACCGACTGCAAGCGCCACTGGCGGACCGACGCCGTCGAGATCGGCCTCGACCCGCGAGGCAACGCCGACGACACCTCGACCACCTTCAAAACCGGCGTTCTGCCCTTTACGCGGGGCGGTGGGGGCCCCTGCGCGGAGCGCGACGCGGACAACCGCCAGGGACCCGCGAGCAGCACCGCCCCGGGCATGGCCGTCGCCTCCCGGGTGACCGACCCCTACCGGGGCTACGAGGTCGAGGTCAGGATCCCGCTCGCCGTCCTGCCCGCCCCCGTCGACCCCGAACACCTCGCCGTCAACGTCCTCCTCTACGACTCCGACACGGCGGACCGGACCGGTCAGACCCGTCTGGCCTGGTCGCCCTTCGGCAGCGCCCAGGCCGACCCCTATGTCTGGGGCACCCTGCGCCTGCCCGGATACCTCGCGCCCCCGGACCGCCCGGCTCAGCGCGCCCGGATTCCCCAGGAGGCGGCCCGCAGCGCCGACTCCCCGGCATCCGTGGAACAGGCCCGGCGCACCGGCGTCCCCCTCGCCGGAGGCCCCCGCCACGCGGGCCGAGTGCGCTGAGGGGCCGACCCCGGGGGCCCGTCCCCGAGCCCGGACCAAGATCGATTGTCAGTGGTGGGTGGGAGGATCGACGTATCGAATCCGCGAAAGAGGGGGGACTCGTCATGTCCGGAAACCAGAACTACATCAACCACGTCGCTCTCGTGCTGGACGCCAGCTCGTCCATGTCGCACCTGAGCGGCAAGGTCGTCGAGGTCGCCGACCAGCAGATCGCGTATCTCGCGCGCCGCTCAAGGGAGTTGGAGCAGGAGACCCGCGTCACGGTGTACGTGTTCGCGGACAAGGTCGAGTGTGTCATCTACGACAAGGACGTGCTGCGCATGCCGTCCTTGAAGGAGTTGTACCGGGTCGGGGGGATGACGGCTCTGCTGGCCGCCGCCCTGAAGTCACAGGCGGAGCTGGCACAGACGGCGCAACTGTACGGCGACCACAGCTTCTTGACGTTCGTGCTGACCGACGGCCAGGAGAACGCGAGCCATCGCGGCCCCGAGGCCGCCGGCCGGGATCCGCGCGCCCTGGTGAAGGCCGTCGCCGAGATGATGCGGACGCAGCAGGACAACTGGACGCTGGCCGTTCTGGTGCCGGACCAGATGGGCAAGCGCGAGGCCATGCAATGCGGCTTCCCCAAGGACAACATCGCCATCTGGGACGCCACCAGCACCCGGGGCCTCGAGGAGGCCGGGCAGGTCATCCAGCAGGCCACCGAGAACTTCATGGTGGGCCGCGCCCAGGGCATCCGGGGTTCGCGGGCGGTGTTCTCCACGGGCGCCGACGCGGTCAACAAGGACACCATCGAGGCAGCCGGCCTCACCCCGGTGGACCCCTCCACGTACCAGCTCATCCCGGTGGCCCGCGAGGCGGCGATACGGGACTGGGTCATCGAGTGCGGACACACCTACCGTACGGGTGGCGCGTTCTACCAGCTGAGCAAGTCGGAGAAGATCCAGGCGCGCAAGCGGATCGCGGTGCTGGAGAAGAAGACGGACCGGGTGTACACGGGTCCGGAGGCCCGGGCCCTGCTCGGTCTGCCGGACGCGGAGGCGCGCGTGAAGCCCGACCACAACGACGAGTTCACCATCTTCGTGCAGAGCACCAGCGTCAACCGGAAGCTGGTGCCGCACACGCGGCTCCTGCTGATGATCTGACGCCCGGCCGGGCTCCCCGGCGCCCACACCCCTGCCCGACCGGCCGACGGCCCGAGCTCCCCCGGGAGTTCGGGCCACCACCGCACCGGGCAGCAGCCCGTCTGTGTCTGCGGGAAGCCTCAGCGGGTGCCGGGCCGGGCCGTGGCGCGGCCGTGCAGCAGCAGGGCGCGCACGATACCGCTCAGGGCGCCGAGGCAGAGAAGGGTGCGGAAGATGTTGGCCGTCTCCCACGTGCCCTTGAAATCCCTGATCACCGAATAGTCGGTGGAGGGCCCCGGGCGGCCCAGGTCGGCCAGTTCGTTGTTGAGGGGGATGTTGATCCCCATGGTCAGCGCCAGCACGGCCAGGTAGCACAGGGTCGCCGCCAGGAGCCACCACCCCATCGCCCGCTGCCCCTTGCGGAAGGCACGGAACGCCGCCCACGCGGTGACCGCCGGCGTGCCCAGGAAGACCAGGACGAACGGGCCGCTGCCGTCGATGACGGCGTTGATGTTCCGCATGGCCGTGGCATACGTACGGTCGTCGCCCCTGGCCAGGCCCGGCATCACCGAGACGTCGAAGGCGAAGAAGAGCCCCGCCATCAGCCCCATCGCCACGGCGGCCGCGCCCAGGAGCAACCCCGTCAACCGGTCCTGGCCGTCCCGCGGGGGGTGCGACGGGTGTGCGGGGGGCTCGGGGGAGCGGGGGTGCGCCTGCGGCGGGCCGCTCGACGCCCGTACGGACACCTCGTCGGTCACCTGGTCTGACGCGCCGGTGCTGGGAAACATCTCCGGGTGACTCATAAGACCCTCCGCGTGGCTTTCGCACGGCGCTCTGACCGTGGTGACCCGTCCACCGGGTGACCTGGTCATCTCATCGCGGAGGGCCCCGGGGCGACCATGGCCCGGACGCTCAGCCGCATACGCGGTCCTCCAGACGTGAAACGGCCCGGACGGGGCGTTGGGGGCATCCCGTCCGGGCCGTTGATCAGGGCCTGCGCCGTGGGGCGCTCCGGATCAGCCGGTCGTGACCGAGGTGTCGTCGATCAGGAAGCTGGTGGCCGCCGAGGAGTCCTCGACGCCCGTGAACTTGATGGTGACCGTCTTGCCCTTGAAGGCGGACAGGTCGAGGGTGCGCTGGACGTAGCCGCTCGGGGTGGTGTTGGAGTACGTCGCCAGGGTGGTCGTCGTGGTGCCGGAGACGACCTGCGCCTTGAGGGTGTCGTAGGCGGTGCTGCCGGTCTCCTTGGTGTCGATCGCGAGCCAGAAGGAGAGCTTCGGGGCCACGGCCGTCGCCGGGATCGTCACCGACTGGGAGACGGTGTCGGTGTGGGAGGAGCCGTAGCCGTCCAGCCAGGCGTAGTACGAGCCGCCGTGCGCGGTGGCGCCGGTGTCGTTGGTGATGGCACCGGAGGACGCGGTCCACTTGGTCGCGCCCGACTCGAAGCCGGGGTTGAGCAGCAGGTTGGAGCCGCTCGGCGGCTGCGTGGTCCCACCGCCGCAGGTGGTGGCGGTCGGGGCGACGGCGACGCCGCTCCACGCCTTCTCCACGGTGGTGCACTGGGTGCTGCTGGCGCCGTACAGGTCGGTCGCGGCCTTGATGGTCGCGGTACGGGCGTCGGCGTAGGTGGAGGCGGCCGTCAGGTACGTGGTGAGCGCGCGGTACCAGATCTTGCCGGTGGCGTCGTTGCCGAGGCCGGTGACCGTGCCGCCGTCGCAGGTGGGGCTGTTGCCGTAGCTGGAGGAGCCGGAACCGACCGCCATCAGGTAGAACCAGTGGTTGCCGACGCCGGACGAGTAGTGCGGGTCCAGGTTCTTGGTGTTGCTGGTCCAGCAGCTCTGGGAGACGCCGTCCTTCTTCGGGTCGTCCATGTACCGCAGCGGCGTGGTGCTGATCTTCTCGCCGATGAGGTAGTCGGGCTTGTCCGCCGGGCTGTTGGCGTTGAACTCGACCAGGGTGCCGAAGATGTCCGAGGTGGACTCGTTCATGCCGCCCGCGTCACCGAAGTAGTTCAGGCCCGCGGTGGCGGCGGTGACGCCGTGGCTCATCTCGTGGCCGGCCACGTCGAGCTCGGTGAAGGGCTTCTGGCCGACGGCGCCGTCGCCGTAGATCATGCTGAAGCTGTCGTCGTCCCAGCCGGCGTTGTCGTAGTTGCTGCCGTAGTGGACGAAGGAGCGGGCGCCGACACCGTCGTTCTTGATGCCGTTGCGGCCGTGGACGTTCTTGTAGTAGTCCCAGGTGGCCTGGATGCCGTAGTGGGCGTCCACGGCGACCGTGGCGCGGTCGCTGAGGGTGCCGTTGCCCCACACGTTGTCCGTGTCGGTGAAGGCGACGCCCCAGCCGGCCGGCGGCGAGTCGTTGGTGACGGTCTTGTTCTGGGCGTCCCGCGTCTCCCCGTTACCGCGGGTCGGGTCCTTGAGCTCGAAGCCACCGGAGATGCTGCTGGTGCCCAGCGTGACGTCGCCGACCTGGTAGCCGTGGCCGGTTCCCGAGGCGGCGGCACCGGCGACGGCCGTGGTCTGCGGCGCGTTGACGGTGGTGCCCGGGACGACCGTGCTGTGGAAGGTGTTCCAGGACTTCCCGGCCTTGCCGGTCGTCGCGTCGACCAGCGTGTGGACGTGGCTGGGCGAGCCGTCGGGGGCGGTGCCGTCGACGACGACCTGCCAGGCGAGCGTCGGCGTGGCCGCCGTCGCGTCGACGACGAGGTCGGCCTTGCTGCCCTTCCTGGTGCCCTTGAACGTCGCCACGGCCACGGCCACCGCGCGCTGCTTGGTGACCTTCGGCGTCACCGAGAGCGACAGCGGCGCCTTGAGGGTGAGCGAGGTCGAGCGCAGCTCGCCGTTGGGGGCCGAGTGCACGATGACGTCACCGCCCAGGACCGGCAGGCCCTGGTAGCGGCGGTCCAGGTGGACGTGGCGGGTGCCGTCCTTGTCGACGGTCACGTCGTGCGACAGGAAGGTGTCGTGGACGCCGGCCCGGACCACGTGGGGGCTGGCGGCGACCTCGGCGGTGGCATCCCGCAGGGCCTGCGCCTTGCTCACCTTCGGCGAGACGGCGCGGGGGCCCTTGGCGGCGGAGGCGGGGGTACCCGCGCCGGCTATCAGAAGGCCGCTGACCGCGAGGGACAGCGTGCCGACGAACACAGATCGTTTCATGAGGCCGGAGAATGGCGGGATTTGGGTCTCCGGGGCAATGAGATGCCAATACTGTTTAATAAGGATCCCTGTGAAACGAGCATGACAAGTAACGGGGATGTGTCCCCGCTGTTTCCTGCCCTGATGGGCGGCCGTGCGCAAGCCTGACCGAACGGTCGGTGCCCGGCCGGGCGCAACCGGGGCCTTGGTCAAGACTGTTCAGATCGTGACCTGCGTCACCCGTCGTTTGGCTGGAAGTCGCTAGCATGTGATAACCCCGCACGGCATGCAGGACGGATCACCTGTGCCCACTCAAGCCCCCCTGCCCGAACTGGCCGACGCCCTGCGCCACGGCCCGTTCGAGACCGCGCTCGACTGTGCCGTGCGCGCCAGTGGTCTCAGCCTGGAACGCATCCAGCACCGGCTCGCGGCCCGCGGGGTCGCCGTCAGCGTGACCACGCTCAGCTACTGGCGGCGTGGCCGCAGCCGCCCGGAACGCCCCCAGTCCCGTCAGGCCGTACGGCTCCTGGAGGAACTGCTCGGCCTGCCCACCGACTCCCTGGTCTCCCTGCTCGGCCCGCAGCGCCCGCGCGGACGCTGGGTCAACCGCGCGCCGCAGACCCTGGACACGGAGCACCTGTGGCAGCAGTACAAGAGCCTGCCCGGCCTCCTCGACGCGATGGGCTCCACCGACGACGGCCTGGCCCGGCTCGCCGTGCACGACCGGTACGAGATCGACGAGAACGGCGCCGAGCGACGGCTGACCGTCACGATGGTGCTGCGCGCCGAACGCGAGCGGGTGGACCGGCTGGTGCTGATCAGCAGGGGCGACGACCCGCAACGCGACCTGCCCGAGATCGTCGGCATCCGCAATGCCCGTAAAGGGCGGGTACGTTCGGATACTTCCGTACCGCTGTCCGTCGCGGAACTGCTCCTCGACCGGGTCCTCACCAAAGGGGAGACCGACGTGATCGAGTACACCTACGCCTTCTCGACCACCGGTGCCCGCACCAGCGAGGTCGGCACCGGCTTCCGCGCGCCCGCCCGGCTCTACACCCTCGAAGTGCAGTTCCAC
This sequence comes from Streptomyces sp. NPDC005878, assembly GCF_040629815.1. NCBI lineage: Bacteria > Bacillati > Actinomycetota > Actinomycetes > Kitasatosporales > Streptomycetaceae > Streptomyces > Streptomyces sp. NPDC005878. The sequence goes on along the minus strand of NZ_JBEXWK010000004.1, from coordinate 267,786 downwards.
CCCGACGCCGTCCCGGTCCGCTGCCACCGCTACTCGGGCACCACCGCCGGCGGCCCCATGCACCCCGCCGAACAGGTCTGGATCAGCGCCTCCGGCCGCGCCGCGTTCACCGTGGAGGACCCGGGTCCGGGGTTTCAGGCGATGCGGTGGGAATGGGAGTGAGGCAGTGACGGGGCGACCCGGCCGGTAGGTCTTGTGAGCCCACGGCACTCCACCGCCACCGTTCATCCGTTCGGCTCGGTTGGGGGTTCGGGAGTCGGGTACAGAACGCCCCGTCCGACCCCACCAAACCCCTCCGGAGGCATCCGTGCCCGACAAAACCGGCCCGTACAAGCCCGGCACCCCTTGCTGGGTCGACCTGATGGTCCCCGACCAGCAGGCCGCCCTCGACTTCTACTGCGACCTCTTCGGCTGGCAGGGCGAGATCGGCCCGCCGGAGACCGGCGGCTACTCGGTATGCCTCCTCAAGGGCAAGCCCGTCGCCGGGATCATGAAGGCGATGAACCCGGACGGCACCGTGCCCGACCCGATGCCGCCGACCGCGTGGACGACGTATCTGGCCACCGACTCCGTCGACGCCGCGCTCAAAGCCGTCACCGACGCCGGCGGCTCGGTGGTGATGGGCCCGCAGGACGTCATGGACCTCGGCAGAATGGCCCTCATCACCGATCCGGCCGGTGCCGTCGTCGGCCTGTGGCAGGCCGACACCTTCGACGGCGCGGGCATCGTCAACGAGCACGGCGCCCTCATCTGGAACGAGCTGAACACGGGTGACACCAGCGCCGCCGCCGACTTCTACGGGTCCGTCCTGCCCCTGGAGGCCGTGCCCACGCAGCTGCCGGGCGCCGAGGGCTACATCGAGTTCAAGGTCGGCGGGCGCACGATCGGCGGAATGATGGACCTCGCGGCTCTCCCGCCGGGGGTGCCCCCGCACTGGATGCCGTACTTCGGCGTGGACGACGTCGACAGCGTCCAGGCCGCCGCCGTGCGCGGGGGCGGATCGGTGCTGGCCCCCGCCTTCGACATGGCCGCGGGCCGCATGGCGGTGCTCGCGGACCCGCAGGGCGGCAGGTTCGCCGTGATCAAGGCCAACACGCAGGAGCAACCGGAATAGCCCCGCGGGCCCGGTTGCCCGAGCTGCGGCGACCGGGCCCTGCCGTGCCGTGCCGTGCCGTGCCGTGCCGTGCCGTGTCGTGCCTTGCCTTGCCTGTCTTCGACTCGTGTGCGAAGCCCGACGGCAGGTGAGCGCGACCCTGTGTCCGTCACTGGTTTGACGGGTGACGCGCCGTGTGTCACAGTCATGCTCATCGCAGATCGTCGGCACGCGTGAGCGAACGGAGTCCAGCCATGGAGAGCACGCCCGCCACGGACAACACGGCAGCCCTGCGCCGAGCACGGTTCGGCAGCCTGCCCGACCGGATCCGCCAGGAGGACATGGTCGAGGAGAAGGCGGCCACGCCGGTCGACCCCACCCCGCACGCCTTCAACTCCGAGGCCTCGTGGAGGTCCTTCTCCTGCCTCGCCGTCGACCTCGGCCTGTGAGCGGCCCGCGTTCCCGGCGGCCGACGCGAGCTTGCGTGGCCGGAGCATCACCTGTCAAAGTGGTGATGTGAACCTCGATCACGTCTTCGTCTGCGGGAACCCGGCGCTCGACTTCGTCGCCACACTCCGAGCGCGCCGTTCGCTGCGCTTCGAGATGTTCGCCGCCCCGGACAGGCTGAGCGCGTGGTACGTGGAGTCCGGCCTCGTCGACGCGGTCTCCCCCTGCCGGGAGGCCGACGTCGAGGAGGCGATCACCGTACGGGAAGCCGTGTACCAGCTGGTCACCGCCCGCAGGCTCGCGGAGGACTACGACGGTGCGGCGCTGACGGTTCTCAACAACGCGGCACGCGAACCGTCGGCCGTGCCCCAGCTCACCCCCGCTGGTCGATGGACGCAGGCAACACCGGAGGAAGCTCTCTCCCTGGTGGCCCGCCACGCCATTGAACTCCTCAACGGGCCGGACGTACCCCTGCTCAAGGAGTGCGGCAACCCGGAGTGCACCCGCACCTACATCGACCGCTCGCGGGGCATGCGCCGGCAGTGGTGCGGGATGGAATCCTGCGGCAACAAGATCAAGGCGGCGGCCTACCGCGCCCGCAAGAAGACCACCACCCCCGCCCCGGCCCCCTGACCGGACCTGCCGCCCCCACGCGCGGCCGATACGGCCCAGCACGACGCCCCCCCGTAATCGAGGGCTGAAACAAGCCAGTTGGCCAGAACGGGTTTCTTGGCGTCAACTAGGCCTCCCCGAAGGGGTGTCCGGTGCCCCGGGGCGCGTCCGGTGTTCACAACTGCCGGGAATTGCGGCTGCTTTACCCGCGCTCCCTTCCCAAGCCATGTGACATGTGCAATTTTTCTGGCTGCGACCACCGCATGTCGCGTTCAAGCCAACGGAACAGCACGGCCCGTGGGTCATCCGAGCCTGCGCCGAGACGCCCGTACGTATGGGGGCGGCCCGGAGGAGGTCCCGGCGGCCCACGGCAAACCCCCCCCACCGCCGCGCGTGGCAGCGCGGCTTTCACTCCGCTGGGAGGCGGCACGTGAAGACCCCAACAGCCGGACCAAGACGAAGTCTTGGCGGCCTGCTCATACTCGCGCTCGCGCTGTGTCTCTCGATAGCCGTGCTCACCCCGGCCGGTCACGCCGCCGCGGCCGAGCAGCGAGGGTCGGCCCCGCGACCCGCGACCACGGCACACACCGCCCCGCCGCCGGTCGGATCGAAGGCGGCCGTGTCCGACCGCGCCGACGAGCGCCGCACCCCGATCGACGCCGAGCACCGGCCGCCGCAGACCCCGGTCCCGTCCCGCACCACCTCGTCGAAGCCGAACGGCACCGAAGGCCTGACCGCGGCCTCCTGTACCCCGGGTGACTTCGGCAGCCGCAGCGGATCGGCCCTGGTGGCGTTCGTCCAGGCGTCGACCACGGACTGCGTGAACACCCTGTTCGCCCTCACCGGCACCGACGCCCGCAACGCGTTCCGCGAGGCGCAGATGGTCACCATCGCCAACGCGTTCCAGAACGCGGCGCGGACCTACCCCGGCGACAACTCCGCCCACGTATGGCAGCTCGTGCTGTTCCTGCGCGCCGGGTACTACGTGCAGTTCAACCACGCCTCGGACGTCGGGCCGTACGGTACGGCCCTCTCCTCGGCGACCGGGGCAGCACTGGACACCTTCTTCGCGTCCCCGCACTTCATGGACGTCAGCTCCGCCAACGGCGACGTCCTGGGGGAGGTCATCATCCTGACGGACAGCGCCGACGCCCAGGCCCGCTATCTGAAGACGTATCAGAGGGTGCTCAACGGCTACAACAGCTCATACGACGCGTACTGGAGCATGGACAACGCGGTCAACAACGTGTTCACCCCGATCTTCCGCGGCCACTGGAACCCCGCGTTCCTGAAGGCCGTGACCGCCGACGCGAGCCTCATCGACACGCTCGGCGCCTTCGCGCACAACCATCGCGACAAGCTGAACGACACCTGGTACTTCCTCGCCTCCAACGCGGGCACCGAGACCGCGCGCTTCCTCGACACCCCGGCGCTCCAGGCCAAGGTGCGGCCGCTGGCCAAGGGGCTGCTCGGCGACTCGGCCATCACGGGCGCGACGGCCCCCCTGTGGGTGGGCGTCGCCGCCATGACGGACACCTACGACCGGGCCCAGTGCGCGTACTACGGGACCTGCGACTTCGTCGGCCGGCTCACCGCCGCCGCGCTGCCCCTCACCTACCGGTGCGACGCCGCCCACACCTTCCGCGCCCAGTCCCTGACCAACGCGGCCCTCACCGCGGCCTGCACCAGCCTCCAGGGCCAGGACGCGTACTTCCACAGCATCGTCAAGGACAACGGCCCCGTCGCCGACGACCACAACACGAACATCGAGGTCGTCACGTTCGCCAGCCCCAAGGACTACCGGACCTACTCCGGCTGGATCTTCGGCAACAGCACCGACAACGGGGGAGAGTACCTGGAGGGCAACCCCTCCGACCCGGCCAACCAGGCCCGTTTCCTCTCGTACGTGAAGAGCGTGAACGACGGCTTCCCCGGCGACATCTGGAATCTCAACCACGAGTACACCCACTACCTCGACGGGCGCTACGACATGGCCGGCGACTTCGAGGCGGGCGAGGCCGTGCCGGACATCTGGTGGGTCGAGGGCTTCGCGGAGTATGTCTCGTACAGCTACCGCGGTCTGCCCGACACCGAGGCCATCGCCGACGCCGCCCGGCACACCTACGCGCTGAGCACCTTGTGGGAGAGCACCTACCTCAACTCGGATCTGTCGCGCACCTATCCGTGGGGTTACCTTGCCGTCCGCTACATGATCGAGAAACACCCCGCCGACGTGCAGAACATGCTCGCCAGGTTCCGCGCCGGTGACTACACCGGGGGATACGCGGTGTACCACACCGGCATCGGCACCCGCTATGACGCCGACTTCGCCACCTGGCTCGACGCGTGTGCCGCCGGAGCCTGCGGCAGCACGGGAAGCGGCCCCACCGCCGCCTTCGACGCGACCGTCTCCGGCCTGACCGTGAGCCTCACGGACCGGTCCACCGACACCGGCAGCACCATCACCACACGCTCGTGGAACTTCGGTGACGGCACCACGTCCACGGCGGCCAACCCGTCGAAGACCTACACCGCCCCCGGCACGTACACGATCTCCCTGACCGTGACCGACGCCAAGGGCCTGACCTCCACCAGCAGCAAGCCCGTGACGCTCAGTGGCGCCCTGCCGGTCTGCACGAACGCCGACAGCCGCGTCCTCGGCCGTAACTGCTCCCGCCCCGGCCGCTCCGCGAAGGCGGGCGACCTGGACTACCTGTATCTGTACATGCCGGCCGGCACCGTCACGCTCCGCATCACCACCGCCGGAGGCACGGGCAACGCCGACCTCTACTACAGCCCCACCACCTGGGCGGGACCGTCGGCGTACACCGCCCGCTCGGTGAACGCGGGCAACACCGAGAGCATCACCGTCACCAACACCACGGCCGGATACCGGTACGTCAGTCTGTACGCGCAGACGGCGTTCAGCGGCGTCACGGTCACCACGGCCTACTGATCCCGTCCGGAGGGGGCGGCCCGGACGGTCGCCCCCTCTCCTCGACCCGTCCATCGGGGGCGGCATGAGGCCACACCCTGATGGGGGAGTGGGGATCGCGCGGTGGGGTGGTCGGCGGGGGTGGGGACGGCCCGGGGAGGCCAAGGGACTGCTGCGGTCGGACGGTGACACGCGCAGGACAAGACATTCAGGATGAAAAGCATCCCATCAGGTAAGAAGCGAGCAAACAGACCCGACTCGCTGAAGCGTGAGATCCGGGGCTTTTCGACTGAGAGGGATCTTCATGGCCATCACCAAGCGGCACTCCCTGGGCATCGCTGCCGTGGGCGTCGTCAGTGCGGCGTCCATCGTTCTCGCGGGAACCGTCGCCTCCGCCACCACCTCGGGCGCGGCCGGCGCCTCCGTCGCGCAGACGGCCACCGCGAAGGCCCGCGTCATCACCACCCACTCCTCGGTCACCTCGGTGAAGGCCTGGCATCTGTTCCGGGTCACCGGCACCGCGACCGGTGTGAAGCCCGGCAGCAAGATGGTCCTCCAGCAGAAGCAGGGCAAGCGGTGGGTCACCCTGCCCGCGATGACCCCGCTGAAGTCCAAGGGCACCTACTCGCTGGGCGTCATGCTGGGGCTGAAGGGCAAGAACGACCTGCGCATCGTCAACGGGAGCACCGCCTCGCCGGTGTTCAGCGTGGGCGTCCGCTGACCTCCTTCCGTCTCGTGCGGTCATGCCGACGGCCGGTGGACCACCACGAGCATGCCGACGGCCGGTGCACCACCGCGCACGACGGGAGCGCCCCCCGGTCGGCAGGGATGCCGACCGGGGGCCCCTCGCCTTCCCCGCCTTCGCGGCCGCCCCTACGGTCCTGGTCGGCGAGGGGGGTACGAGGTCCCGCAGACGCCTCGTCGCCGCCCCGCCCGGCCGGCTACGGGCGTGCCTCACGCCGAGCGTGCTCGCGCAGGGCCATCCGGGCCGCGGGCGACGGCCCCTCCGGGCCCCAGTGCGGATGGGCGGCGATCAGGACGGAGAGCCGCTGGAGTCTGCGCCGGGCGACCGCCGTCCCACCCGGCGCGGGGTCGGTCAGCCGTCGGTACGCGTCGTACCACGCCACCTGGGCCATCACGAGATCACGGGGGAAGGGGAAGGTCGCCATGGCCGTATTAGACCGCGTGTTCGAATTGGCAGGCAAAAGCGCAGGTGGGATACTCCCGCCGTGACTCCGACCCGTCGCCCCCTCGGTACCGGCCCCCAGGCTCCTCAGCCCCCGGCGCAGCCCGCCGAGCCCCGTCCCCGGCTGAGCGCCACCCAGGCCGACCTCGACACCGGCCCGCTGGACCAGGCCCACCTCCCCGATGTCGACGATCTCCGGGCTCGGGGCGTATTGAACCCCGCGCCCCTGGAAGACTCGACCCCGTGAGCACCCCGCGCCGCCCCCTGGGCACCGGTCCCCGCACGGCCGACGACGAGCAGTCCCGTACCGACGAGCCTGGCGATGACGGCACGGCCGTCGAGGGCGCGCCCGCCGCCGGTGTCCCGCTCCCGCCACCGAAGCCCGGCCCCGTACGCGGTGGAGGCCGCCGCCCGCTGGGCAGCGGCCCCGACACCCCCGGCGACCGTTAGGCGCCGGACCGGGCGGGGCGGGTGAGCGGAAATCCGGATGCGGAAGCCGCGCGGCCGCCCCTAGGCTGCGGCTCGCGGCGCGGGTGAGGCGCCGTGTCCACCGTCAGGGAACGGAGATGCACGGGGTATGAGCAGTCACCTGTCCGCGATCTGCTTCAACGCGACGCGACCCTCGGACCTCGCGCGGTTCTGGTCCGGGGTCCTGGGCTGGGAGGCGACCGATGATCCGGGCGACGGCGTCGCGGTCGTGCCCCCCGATCCCACCGGGTTCCGCATCCGTTTCCTGCCGAGCCAGGAGCCGAAGATCGGGCAGAACCGGGCCCACTTCGACCTGACGAGCACTTCTCCGGAAGACCAGCGGCAGACGGTGGCCCGAGCGCTGGACCTCGGCGGAAAACACATCGATGTGGGCCAGCTCCCGGAAGAGGGCCATGTGGTGCTCGCCGATCCCGACGGCAACGAGTTCTGTGTGATCGAGGCGGGCAACGCGTTCCTCGCCGGCACCGGCGTCATCGGAGCGCTGGCCTGCGACGGGACCCGGGAGGTCGGCTACTTCTGGAGCCGGGCGCTGCGGTGGCCACTGGTCTGGGACCAGGACGAGGAGACCGCCGTCCAGTCACCGAACGGCGGCACGAAACTCACCTGGGGCGGCCCGCCGGTGGCACCGAAGACCGGTACGAACCGGCTGTACTTCGAGCTGACGCTCCCCGTGGACGCCGACTGGCAGGCGGAGGTGGACCGCCTGACCGCGCTCGGCGCGACGCGCCCCGAGGCCGCGGCCGCTACCGGCGGGCCCGACGGGGGCCAAACGCTGATGCTCGACCCGGACGGCAATGAGTTCGTCCTGCGGAGGGCGCGGTAGGGGGTCGGCTGTCGGGGGGCCTGGGCGCGCCCGTTTCCGGCGGACTGCGGTTCGCGGGAGGCGGGCGCGTTCTGCCGCACGGGGAGTGGTCGTTCTCCGGCCGGGCGAGCCTCCGCCCCTTCTGTACCTACTAGTATGTACGATCAGGACGGACCGTGTCGATCCCCTTATCAGGAGGACGTATGCCGCTCGTACGCATCGATGTGCTGGGCCAGGACGCCCAGCGGCTGACGGCTTTGGGGCGGGCGGTGCACGAGGCTTTGGGGGAGGTCATGGGCTTTCCGGACGACGACCGGTTCCAGATCCTGACGGCCCACGACGGGCGTAGCGGCGTCCTGCGGCACGGCACCTACCTCGGCGTGCGGCGGGACGACGGCATCGTCTATGTGTCGATCACCCTGCGCGAAGGACGTCCGGCGGCGCAGAAGCAGGTGCTCTACCGGCGCATCGCCGAACTGGCCCAGGAATACGCCGGAACGGAACCCCGCAACGTGTTCGTGGTGCTGAACGAGAACACCGACGCCGACTGGTCCCTGGGCAACGGCGAGGCCCAGTACGTCGCCTAGGCCCGGTATCCCCGACGGCCGCGCGGCGTACGCCCCGGGCAAGGGCAGCAAAGCCCCCTCAGGTAGCCATCGGATCGTCCACCGGGATGCCCAGGTCCTCGGCGACAGTGGTGAGGGCCGTTCCCAGAGGGAGCGTGATCCGGGTGACGGCGTGCTGGTCGCCGCGGGTGGGGTCACGGTTGATGATCACGACGGGGGTGCCGGCCTGGGCCGCCTGGCGTACGAAACGCAGCCCGGACATCACCGTCAGCGAGGAGCCGAGGACCAGCAGGGACGTCGCCCCGGCGACCAGTGCGCGGCAGCGCGCGACCCGCTGGGCGGGGACGGTCTCGCCGAAGAACACCACGTCCGGTTTGAGGATGCCGCCGCAGACGGTACAGGGCACCACGTGGAAGCCCGCGACCTGCGCGTCGGTCACGTCGGCGTCGCCGTCGGGGTTGATCCCGGCGGCCACCGGCGCGAAGTTTGGGTTGGCCTCCTCCAGCCGCCGGGCCAGCTCCCGGCGCGGGCTGACGTCGCCGCAGGAGAGACAGACGACGCGGTCGAGGCCGCCGTGGAGCTCGACCACGTCCTCGCTGCCGGCGGCCTGGTGCAGACCGTCGACGTTCTGGGTGATCACACCGTTGAGCAGGCCTTGGCGCCCGAACGCGGCCACGGCCCGATGTCCGGCGCTGGGCCGCGCGCGGCCGAAGGTGCGCCACCCGAGGTGGCTGCGCGCCCAGTACCGGCGCCGGGCCTGGGGGCCGCCGGTGAAGTCCTGGTACGTCATCGGCGTGTGCCGGCTGAGGCTTCCGCCCTCGCCCCGGTAGTCGGGGATGCCCGACTCCGTGGAGAGCCCGGCTCCGCTGAGCACCACCACGCCGCCGGCGCTCAGCGCGTCGGCGACCGGCCCCAGGTCGGTGGTGCCGGGCGGGAGGCCGGTGTCGGGGGTCCAGCTCAGCGTGGGTCGCATGCGCATGCCGCAAGCGTACGAAACGGGCGGGGCATCCGGCGCGGACCGGTGCTGTCGGGGGCGAGCCGCGTTGCCCGGGGCATCGGTGACCTCGGTGACCTCGGTGACCTCGGTGACCTCGGCCAGGACTGACCGCGGTTGAGCGGGGGCACTCACTGCCCGCCCGCCTCCCCGGGCGCGCGCCCGTCCGCCGGAGCGCGGCCCAGAGTGCGGATCGCCGGGATCGCGAAGAGCGCCACGCAGCCCGCCAGGCAGGCGCCCGCCGACACCAGCAGCAACCGCTCCGGGGCGACCAGGGCGGCGGCCGGGCCCGCCAGCATCTGGCCGAGCGCCATACCGGACACCGAACCCGCCTGCTCGTACGCCGTGACGCGGTTCAGCACCACGGGCGGGGTGTGGGTCTGCACACTGGTCGCCCACATCACCGACCAGAACGCCCAGGCACCGCCGCCCAGGACATGGCCCGCGAGCAGGACGGGCAGGTCCGCGCCGAGTGCCACGCAGAGCGGCAGCGCCGTGTACAGCACCATCGCCGCCGCCCCGGCGGCCAACGGCCGGGCGGGGCGCAGCCGCAGGGCCAGCAGACCGCCGACGACCGTTCCGAGGCCGAGGAACGACACCGCAAGGCCATACGTGTTCGCACCATGCCGTGCGCTGATCAGCGCCGAGCCGAGCGGTACGAGGGGGCCGAAGAGCAGGACGCCGTAGCCCACCCAGATCAGGATCACCGCCCACATCCAGGTGCGGGCGCGGAACTCCTGCCATCCCTGGTGGAGTTCGCGCCGGAGCGAACGGCCGGTCCGGGCGGGGGAGTCGGTGACGGCCGGCGTCTTCGCGGGGTCGCCGGCCGGGGTGAGCGGGACGAGGGCCAGGCACACGGCGCTGAGCAGGAAGGTCCCGGCGTCGATGGTGTACACGGTACCGGCGCCCGTCAGCGTGATGAGCACTCCGGCCAGCGTCGGTCCGAGCAGGTGGGCGAGGGCGTCGGCGACCTTGAGCGTGCCGTTGGCCCGCTGCGGGTCCCGGGCGACCAGCGGGACCATCCCGTTCACCCCCGGCAGGAACATCGCGACGGCCGCACCGGCGAGGGCCGCCATGGACAGCAGCAGCCAGAAGGGCGGTGTCCCGACGAAGAACGCCGCCGCCAGCGTCCCTTGGGTGAGCACCCTCGCCAGATCGGCGCCGACCATCATCCGGCGCGCGCCGAACCGGTCGGCGAACACGCCGCCGAACAGGACCAGGAGGACGAACGTCCCGGTCCAGGTGCCGAGGACGTAGCCCACGCCCGACACCCCGTACACGGCGCCGACCGCGAGTGCCGTGGCGACCGGCATCATCGCGTCGCCGACCAGTGAGACGGAGCGGGCGGTGAAGTAGAGCGTGAAGCGCCGGTCCCACAACAGGGGGCGGGTGGTGGCCGGTTCGGTCCGGAGCGTCGGGTCCTGCGTCTGCGCGGTGGTCACCGTCCCTATATTGGACTGGACCAATGGCCAGTATCCAGCGTTCCGGACGACGTGATGAGGCGCTTCCGCCCGCGCGATCCGCCGCCCGTGGCCGGACTCCGCCGTGCCCCGCCGGGTGGGGCGTCCGATTGCCGTACCTCTCACGTCCTTTCAAGTCCGGCCTCTTGCCCCGCCGTTCGACTTCGGTGAAACTGGCATGCGCTTGACAATCTCTCCACCGAACCTTCCCTTTTTGCGCACAGAAAGGATCGTCATGAGCCCTGTGGCACTGGAAATCCGCGACGCCGGCCCGCTCGACGTGGCTGTGGAGGAAGAAGAGATCACCTTCGAGGAGCAGACGGACCCCTCCCGCGGCCTCCAGGCGTGTCTGGCGGACCCCTGGGTGACGGCGACGACCCGCTTCGCTTGCGACTAGGCGAGGAGCGCGGTGGCGGCCGGACCGGCCCGGGCCGGTGAGGACGGGGCCGGGGCGGCCGCCACCGGCGCACACCGCCCGGGGCCCGAGGGAGTGGCGCGCGGGCAGGCGGCTCCGGCGCCGGGGCCCGGTGGGCCGGCCCCTGAGCAGAGCCTCGATGAGCACCTCGGGAAGCTGCTGGCCGGAAGTGAGCGGCGACTCGTCGCCGACGATCAGTGGCTCTACCTGTTCGCACCCCGCTCCAAGGAGGCCGAACTCCCGGCCCATGGCTGGAAGTTCCACATATCCGCCCGCGCGGAGGACCTGTCCCCGGTCGCGGACCTGATCGTCCCCGTACTGCTGCGCTATCCATGCGATGCGAAATTCGCCCGCGACGCGGCGACCCTGGGCCTCATGAACAGTGGAGCCCTCGATGCCGCGCTCGTCGGGAAGGCCGTGACCGTCTATCCGCGACCCCGGGACGCGGCGGCGCTCGGCCGTGAACTGGCCGAGGTCCTGGCCGGCCGCACAGGGCCACGGGTGCTCAGCGACCGGCAGATCCGCTCCGACGCCCCCGTCCACTACCGTTACGGACCGTTCCGGGCCACGGGCACCGACGACGCCGCACTCGTCATGACGGGCCCCGACGGAGAGCGCTTCCGGGGGCGCGCCGGCACCCGGTACCGCCAACCCCCGTGGGCCACCGACCCGTTCCGGACCGCCCCACCGCCCCCGACCCGTCCCGCCCCCTTGATCGGCGGACGGTACCGGCTCACCACGGGTGTCGCCCGCTCCCCTCACGGGGACGTCTACCGCGCCGTGGACGACGCGTCCGGCGAGCGCGTCATCGTCAAACAGGCCAGGGCCCACGTCGGTGAGGGACCGGACGGTGTGGACGCCCGCGGTCGCCTGCGGCACGAACACACCGTCCTGGCGGCACTGGCGGGCGTCGACGGCGTCCCCCTGGTGCGCGACCACCTTCGGCACGGTGATGACGAGTACCTGGTCATCACCGACTGCGGGCCCCGCGACCTCCGCCGCGATGTGCTCGGCCACGGGCCGTACGCGTCCGCCGTCGGACCCGCCGGCCCCCGAGCGGTCGGCGCTCCCGCACCCGGCCGCGAGATATCCGTGCTCGCACGTCGTCTTCTGGCCGTGCTCGAAGCGGTGCACGCCCGGGGTGTCGTGGTGGGCGACCTCAAACCGTCCAACGTGGTGCTCGCGGAGGATGGCACCGCGTACCTCGTGGACTTCGGCGTCAGCGCCCTCCACGGGGACCGGCCCGCCGGTGCCACGCCGGGCTACTCGATGCCGGTGTACCGCGCGGGTGAGCTGCCCGGCCCCGCCGACGACCTGTACGCGCTCGGCGCGACCCTGTACTTCGCCCTGACCGGTATGGACCCGGTGATCGTCGACCGCGACGACAACGTGAACCGGGACCGCACCCTCGCCTGTCTGGCCGCCGTACTGCCGGAAGCGCCGCACCGGCCGGTCCGCGAACTCGTCGCCGGACTCCTCGATCCCGACCCGGTACGCCGTGGGGTCCGCGCACACCACTGGCGCGGGCAGCGGCACCCCGTGACCACCGGGCAGCACCTCCCCTCACCACCCAGGATCACCCACGGCCTCCTGGACGACCTCATCGCGCACACCGTCGCGGTCTGCGTGAGTGCCGCCGCCGAACTGCCCGCAGGGCGGCAACCCCGCTCCGGGCAGCTGCATTTCGGGCTCACCCTGTACGACGGCGCGGCAGGCGTCGGTCTGGAACTGCTGCACCACCGGGAGCGTCCTGGCGTCGTCGAGGCCGTGGAGGGCCTCGCCCGGCGCACCGCCCGCCACACCGCCCTGCCCACGCTGACCACCGCCCTGCACACCGGCCGTACTGGCGTTGACCTGTTCCTGGACGCCGCCGCCCAATTAACCGGCACTGAGCGGGCGTTGGGTGACCCCGCCGACTCCCGCCCCTACGACGATTCCGGCGATCAGATCGGTGGCGCGGCGGGCGCGGGGACGGGGCTGCTGGTGCTGGCACGGCACGCGTACGCGGCGGGGCGTATCGAGGAGGCCGACGCACACCTGGCCGCGGCGGGGGAGTGCGCCCTCACCCTGCTCGCCGCGGAGGCCGGACGGGAGCGACCGCGACCACAGCGTTCGGCGGCGGCGTCCGAGGCTGCCTTCCCCTTCGGCTTCGCCCACGGCCGAGCGGGCGTCCTGCACTTCCTGCACGCCTACCACCGCTTCACCGGCGACCCGGACACCGGCGCGGTCGCCCGCGCGGGACTGGCCGAACTGGCCGCTGAGACACCGCACTTGCTGAAGCTGGCGGGCCGCCCCGAGGCGCACCGGCGCTACGGTTCCTGGTGCCGTGGACTCGCCGGGATCGGCACCCTGCTGATCGAGGCGGGAGGCCATGAGCACGACCCGTACCTGACCGACCTGGGGGTGCGGTGCGCCTGGGTGTGCCGCGAGCTGGCACCCCGGATGAGCCCGGTGTCGCAGTGCTGCGGACTGGCAGGCGTCGGCGAACTGCTCATCGACGCCGCGGCCGCCACCGGCGACGACGCGCTGCACCACGCCGCCGAGGAGGTGCTGGCCCTCATCCTGTGCCGCAGTGGCGGCAGTCCTCGGCGCCCGCTGTTCCCCGACAACACCCTGGCCGCGACGGGGCCGGGGTGGGCCACGGGCAGCGCGGGCGTCCTGTCCTTCCTGCGCCGCCTGCGCGACCACGGAGGCCCGCGCCTGTGGAGCGACGGCACACCGGAGGGCGGGCAGGCAGTGCCGGGACGCTGAGTTCGCCGGCTCCGGCACACGAGCGGAGGCGGTGCGGGGGGACGGGCCCCGGGCCGCCGGTCCGGGGGCCGGGGGCCGCCGGTCCGGGGCCCGCACAGGGGAGGCCCGTGACTGTCCTGTCGACCGGCCTGCGGCAGGCGGCCCCCCGGAGGGCCGCCCGGAGCAGCCGTCCTGCCGCCCGGAGCAGCCGCCGCCCGCCCGGCCGGCCTTCGCCCGCCGCCGGCTCCCTAGTGCACGCGGTATATCTGTCCCGTCTGCGCCCCTTCGATGGAGCGGACATACGCCGTGGCGGCGCGCGCCGCGGGAACGGCCTCCATCCCCGCGAAGAACGGTCCGTAAGCGGGCAGGGACTCCTCGACCACCGTCGGGCTGACCGCGTTGATCCGCTGCGGCGCGAGCTCGATCGCGGCGGCGCGTACGAACGCCTCGACCGCGCCGTTGGCGGTGGACGCGGCCGCTCCCGCGACGATCGGCTGCTCCGTGAGGATCCCGCTGATCAGCGAGAACGACCCGGTCGGAGCCACGTGCCGGACGCCTTGACGCACGAGTTCGATCTGGCTGAGCGTCTTGCCGCGCAGCGTCGCCGCGAAGTCGTCGGCGCTCAGCTCGGCCAGCGGCTTGAACACGGCGTCGCCCGCGGCGACGGCCACCGCGTCCAGCGGCCCGGCCTGCTCGTACAGCCGGGCCACGGCCTGCGGGTCGGTGACGTCGGCGACCAGGTCCCCGCCCGTACGGCCGACGCCGATCACCTCGTGGCCGCGCTCCGCGAGCGCCTTGTGTACCGCGGAGCCCAGCGTGCCGGCCGCGCCGACCAGAAGAATCCTCACAACTCACCGTCCATGCCTGAAAACGAACGCCCGGGATGTACCGGGCGGCCCCGGGGGAGGGCCCCGGGAGGGAAGCCGGGCGATCACCCGGCGACCCCGACGCTACGGGTCGCGCTCGCCGTGCGGAAATGCCATCTGGGCAGGGACTATGCTCTACAGGCATGGACGTCGAACTGCGGCACCTCAGAGCCCTCGCCGCCATCGCGGAGGCGGGTACGGTCACCGCCGCGGCCGCCCGGCTGCACATGACGCAGCCCGCGCTCTCCCGCACGCTCGCCCAGCTGGAGGCGCGCGTGGGAGTCAGCCTGGTCGACCGCTCCTCCCGGCACCTGGACCTCACCGAGGCGGGCACGACCCTCCTCGGGCACGGGCGCGCCATCCTCGCGCACGTCGACGCGGCCCTGGCCGACACCCGGGCCGTGGACCGGCCGCTGCGCCTGGGCTACACCTGCGCGGTCCTCGGGCAGCAGACCGTACCGCTGCTGCGGACGTGGCGACAGGGGCACCCGCACGCACCCCTCGAAGTGGTCCGCCAGGACAACAGCACCGCGGGTCTGGCCACGGGTGACACGGACGTGGCGGTGCTGCGGACCGTCCCCGCCGACCCCCGTATCCGTACCGAAGCCCTCTACACCGAGGACCGGGTCGCCGCCGTGCCCGACGACCACCCGCTCGCGGGCCGCGACCGGGTGCGGCTGGCGGAGCTCACCTCCGGGCCGCCCCTCCCGCTCGCCCTGTGGCCGGACGCAGGCACCGGCTCGGTGGATCTGTGGCCCCCGGACCAGCGCCCGCACCGCACGGTCGAGGTGCAGAACGTCGACGAGTGGCTCAACCTCATCGCCACCGGCGGCGCGTTCGGCGTGGGGGCGGTGAGTACGGCGGAGAGCTACGGCCACCCCGGGGTGCGTTTCGTCGCGCTCGCCGACGCGCCCCCCACCACGGTCTACCTCGCCCGCCCGTCCCACCCGACGCACCCGCGGACGGAGGAGTTCCTCGCGGCGGTACGGGATGTGGTCAGCGCCTAGCCTTATGGCAGGGGGCGGCTCGCCGGGCTATCGTCGGCGTCCGGCCCGTGTACCGGCGTCGCCGGCGGCGGCCGGCGCCGCCGATCTCGGCCTGCCCCAGACCACCACGGCCGTACGGGGAGAGCGGCGACAGCGGAGAAGCGCGGAACACGCGACGCCCGGCTCCTGTGGGGGAACCGGGCGTGCGCGGTGTTGGTCCGGCGCGTACTCCCCGCACGGTCCGCGGTTACCCGCGCGCGGGCGCTGTCCGACGCCTCGTCACTGGCCGGCGGCGCGGGTGTGGACGACCCGGTAGGTGTTGGAGTCCACCGACGTCAGGAGCGAGGCCGTCCGCTGCTCCGCTTTCTGGCGGGCGGCGGACTTGCTGTCCTGCGGGACGGCCTGGTAGGCGTCCCAGGCCTCCTTGTTCTCCCACTGGGAGTAGGAGACCACGAAGGAGCCCTCGAAGCCGCGGGCGGCGATGCCCTTGAGGACGGTGTGCGACACGAAACCGGGAACGTCCCCGAGGAAGTCCATCGACGGGCCGAGCGCGTCCACCAGGGCGTCCTGGTTCTTCTCCGCCACGCCGAACACCGCGATGACGGTGTGGTCGCCGCGTGCGGGGGAGATGTCGACCGGCTCGCCGGACGCGGACCGGGAGTGGACGATCTCGTTCTGGAGGAGGCGGATCGAGGTGGTCAGCTCGCCGAAGAGCGGGAGCGTACGGTGCTCGAACTCCTCGGCGTTGTAACGGTCCTCCAGGTCGGCGCGGCTGCGCCACTGGATGAAGTTGGCCGTGCCCGGCTTGTCTACACCGGCGTGCACGGTGGAGGACATCCAGCCCGGGTAGGCCGCGGCGTCGACGATCTCGCGCATCGCGCCGAGCAGACCCTCCTGCTTCTCCGGGGCGTCGGTGGTGAAAATGTTGAGGACGGTGAGGTTCTTGTCCTCGGCAGAGATCCTGGGCATTCTTCTTCCCCTCCTGTGAGGTGGTGCGGTGGGAGGCAATGGGGCGCCACCAGGCCTTGGCTCCGGTGGGCCGGCGCCCGCCCCTCCCACTCACTCCCGTGACGCCGTGTCTCGGCGACGGTGACCACACTGGCCGGACCACGCGGCGGCCGGGAGAGACCGGCTGATCCAGGGACTCGCGCTCCCTCCTCGGCAGGGGAGCGCAAGGTGCCGGGTGCCAGAAGTGACCTTTGCCACCGCTCCCACCGCCGTGCCGCGATCAAGCACGGCCGGGTGGCCCGGGGAGGATCGCCGCATGTGCCCGTCGTTCCTGACGCGCACGGCCTTTCCCGGCACTTGGAGGTTGGAGCATGCAGTACTCACGCGCACGACGCGCCGCCCTGGGCGGGTTCGCCCTGCTCGCCACCCTGCCCCTGGTGGCCTGCGCCCAGGCCGACGGCAAGGCGTCGCCGCCTTCGACGCATCCCACCGCGGCTCCACGGCCGCAGACCAGCACGAAGCCGCCCCTCGCCGAGTTCAAGGCCCTGGAGCGCAAGTACGGAGCCCGGCTGGGCGTCTACGCGGTGAACACCGGCGACGGACGTGAGGTCTCGTACCGCGACGGCGAACGGTTCGCCTACGCCTCCACGTTCAAGGCCCTCGCCGCGGGAGCCGTCCTGCGGAAGTACTCCCTCGACGGTATGAGCAAGGTGATCAGGTACTCCAAGGACGACCTCGTGGCCAACTCGCCCGTCACCGAGAAGCACGTGGACACCGGGATGACGCTGGGCGAACTGTGCGACGCCGCCGTCCGCTACAGCGACAACACGGCCGGGAACCTCCTCCTCGACGCGCTCGGCGGACCCAAGGGCCTGGAGCGTGTCCTGCGGGAGGCGGGGGACACGGTGACCCGCGTCGAACGCCGAGAGCCGGACCTGAACCAGTGGACCCCGGGCGCGGTACGGGACACGACGACGCCCCGCGCACTCGCCCAGGACCTGCGCGCCTTCGTCCTCGGCGACCGTCTCCGTACGGCCGAGCGCGCCCAGTTGACGCGGTGGCTGCGGACCAACACCACCGGGGGCGAGCTCATCCGCGCCGGAGTCCCCAAGGACTGGGCGGTCGGGGACAAGACCGGTGCGGGCGGTGTCTACGGCATCCGCAACGACATCGCGGTGGTGTGGCCCCCCGACAGCGCGCCCATCGTCATGGCGATCGTGTCGAACCGCGCTGCCAGGGACGCCGACTACGACAACAAGCTGATCGCGGAAGCGGCGGAGGCGGTTTCCCGAGCGATCGCGTAGACGACAGGCGGGTGCGCCGGACCGGCGACCGCTCCCACCGGGCCGGGCCTGTTCGTTCAGTCGTCGGCGATCTGGAGGGCCAGGGCGAAGTGCTCGCCGTCCGTCCCGGCGAGCAGGCTGTCGAACAGTGGGGTGAGACCGTTCACGGCGCCGCATGCGGCGTCATGGTTCGTCCACCAACTGCCGTCGTGGCCCAGCAGGGACACCACCCGGTCCGCCGCGCGCTCGGCGGCGCCGGCGGGCAGGTGCCGGTGGTCGGGCCACACCAGGTCGACGGCCGCGAGCCGGGCCAGGAACGCGGCGGCCTCGTGCGTCTCCACGGGCTCCAGACAGGCGCAGATCTCCGCCGCGGACGGCGGGGCGTACCGGGGCAGGAAGCGCTGCCACGCCTCGTCGGCCGCGACCGTTGCCAGCAGCGCCCGGATCCGGTGCGCCAACTCCGGCAGGTCGGGGCTCGGCTCGGTGAACCGTCCGGCCGCCACGTACACCCGCATCGGCGTGGCCAGTTCCGTCACCGCCGCATCCAGTGCGGCCAGGATCTCCATGGACTCCACGAAGGAATTCTGCCGTACGCCTGTGCCCACCAACCCCCACGGGCCTCAGCCCTCCCGGCGCGCTGCGCGCCGCACGCCCCCTCCTCGCCCGAGCTGCCCAGCCCCCCTCGGGTGTCACCGCCGGAACACCAGCAGGACCCTCTCGCTCGGGAACTCGCGAACGGACCAGGCGTAGGCACTCACGCGGTCCAGCTGCCAGCCCTCCTCCTCGACGGCCTGGATCGCCTGCGAGACCGAGTCCAGCACCCAGCCCTCGGACGGGCTGGTCATCACGTCGGGCTCCACGGGAACCGCCACCGAGTAGACAGTGCGCCCGGACGACCGCTGCTGACGGGCTCTCAGCCGGAGCTTGGTGACCATCTCGTCAACCTTCATGGGCCCCCCTCGGTTGAACCTCGAACGAAATCGGTAGCATGCCGCCTGCCTTCGCGGTCCCACAAGCCCTCGGCGCCGCTCCACCGGAGCGGACCCGGATCCCCCGCCTCCGGCGCTACCGTGGTGCGTGAGAACGGCCCGTTCCGCGCCTCTGGAGCCCTTGATGAGCGAACAGTCGGCCCCCGGTACCGCCGCACGGCAGCAGTTGGAGCCCGCGGCCGCCGACGCGGTGCGCGCGTACGCGGCCAAGGCCCGCGCCACCGCCGATCAGCTCGCCGCCGTCCTGGAGGACATCGCGGAGAACGGGCTGCCACCGGTCGAGGGCTGTACGCCTTGGGAGGAGCTGCGCGAGGCGCTCCTGACCCGCCTCGCCGCCCAGCGTCCGGGCTCCGCCTGATGGCCCCGCGCCACGGCCCGCGCCGCGCCCGCATCGCCTTCTCCGACGCCGCCGCCAAGCAGGTGGAGAACACCACCAGCGAGGCCGAGGTGCATGCCATCGACCGTGCCCTGGTCGTCATCTCCGTCGACCCCGACCTCGGCGAGCCGCTCCCGGGCGGCAGCGCCGGTCCCCGACTGCGGCAGTACGTCGACGAGGTCGAAGCCGTGCGCGTCCTGTACTACGTGACCGCCCTCAAGACCGTGGTGGTCGTCGCGTACGTCGAGATCTAGTCCCGACCGGTTCCGGGACGCGGCCCGTTCCTCACCTTCGGCAGCCCTTCGCCTCCATCGCCTTCGGCAGATACGCGCGCAGGAACTCCTCCAGCGCCTTGCGGCGGTCGGCGGTCCGCTTCGGCACCACATGCTCCGAGGTGAGGTCGACGAGGGTCACGAACTTCTGCCGTCTGCCCTGCTGGGCGCAGACGCCGACCGCGATCCCGCCCCTGTCCGCCACCCGGGCGTCGTCCCCGACGGAGACCTTCCGCGGGTTGCCCATCCGCAGCAGGACGTCGCGCTGCACGGCGGCCGGGTCCACCCCGGTGTCGGTCACGTCGTCCGTGAGGTACAGCGCGGGCTTCCCGTCCACGCTGAGGGAGCAGACGGAGGTCGCCGCGTCGATGTGCTTCGGCGACTGCTCCAGCTTCCGCCCGTCCGGCAGGAGCGCGGCCAACGGCCCCGACCCCACCGGCACACCGCAGAGGGCGTCCGGCGTGGTGTAGCCGTCGGAGGAGGAGCAGCCGGCGAGGACGCAGAGCGAGGCACAGAGTGCGGTGGCGAGGGACAGGGCGCGGTGCGTACGGGTCACTGGTCGCCCGCCAGGCCCTGGGCCGCCGCGTTGCCGTTGAGCGCGGCGGTGCCGGCCTCACTGGTCAGCGTGTACGCGTTCTTGCCGCTGTCGGGGTTGACCCTGTCCCACTGCTCGGCCAGGGCCTTGAGCTGGCCCTCCCGGCCGGTGAACACCTGGCCGTTCTGCCGCTGGATCTCGTGGTTGATACGGGCCTGCTCGTCGAGCTGCCACTGGTAGGTCAGCGCGTCGACGCCGCGCTGCGCGATGTCGCCGACGCCGGGGATGAAGTTCACCGCCGCGCCGAAGCCGTGGTACATCCACTTGGCGTCCCAGGACGGGTCGTGCTTGTCGGTCTTGAGCGCCTGGTAGCGGGCCTCCTCCAGGAAGCCGGTGGTCTGGCCGGCCCGCTGGAGCGTCTCGTGCGGGTCCTTGGGGTGGTCGGTGTAGATGTCCCGCACCATTTCCTGGTTCATGAAGTCGTTGAGCTTCCCGTACGAGTCCTGGTCGCGCGAGATCTGTTTGGTGACCTCCAGGAGCTGACCGCGGTCGAGCAGTTTGGGGTCGCCGGGGTCGTTGGCGAGCGCGCTCATCGAGTAGTGGACCTCGTCGGCGTGGTTGCCGAGGACGATCGCCATGTCGTCGCGGAACTCGGGCGCGAAGTCGTCACCGGCGGCCGCCAGGTACTTGAGTGACCGGTCGAGGACCTGGCGGTGCTCGGGGGTGTGGTCCACCGGCCGGGCGTTCGGGTCGTTCGGGTCGACTCCGGTCGCCGCCGCGATCAGGGCCTTGCCGGTGGCGTCCCTGGACTGGTTGGCGTCACCGTGGTCGAGCGGTGTGTCGTCGAAGGTGTGGCGGCCGTTGAGGACGTACTCGGCGTTGTCCTGCGGGACGGTCGCGGTGAAGAACTGGGTCGCCGCGCCGGGGGACCTGGACAGGGCGGTCATGAAGCCGGTCATGGGGTCGCGCCCGAACTCGTCCCCCAGGAAGTTCATCTTCGGCATCACGGGGCCGCCCGTGGTCCCGTTCCAGTAGTGGTCGGGCAGCTTCATCCTCTTCTCGGTGGAGACGAGGGCGTTGCCGTAGGTGGTGAGGAAGGTGTCCGCGTAGTCGCCGCTCCGCAGCAGATTGCTCATCAGCTGGAAGCCGTACACCCGGGTGCCCCGCGTCGTGATCTGCTGGCCGCCCAGACCGACCATGTCCTGCTCCCACTGGCGCATCGCGGGGCTGTCGGTCCGGGTGGCTCCGGCCAGGGTGAGGCCGAGGTTCGTCTGGAGGTCGCCCAAGTGGTTGAGGCGGGCGCGCTGGAGTGCGCCCCCGTCGGACGGGTCGGAGAGGTCCGCCCAGAAGTCGAGGACGCCGCGCGGGCCGAGGGTGGTGGCGAACTTCTCCTGGAACAGCGGGTCGTCCTTGTACGCGCCGAGCTGTCGGGTGAGGTCGTCGAACTCCACGGGGGTCATGTCGTCCCCCTTGTTCTTGACGAGGTTCGCCAGGTTCTCGGCGTCCTTGAGCGCCTTCGCCGCCGTGTCCCGGTCGCCGTAGGAGGCGTCGGAGAAGCCGAGTGGTGTCTGGCCCATGAGGGCGTTCAGTACCTGCGCGGCGCTGTTGTCGCTCTCGGTGGCCTTGCTGAGGATGCGCTGGACCTCGTCGCGGAGGTTCTCCATGTCGGCCACGGAGTGCCCGGGCACGGTGGTGCCCTTGGCGGCCCGGTCCGGGTGGATGTTCATGGTGACGGTGAACCCGCCGTTGCCGGTCCCCACCACGGTCAGGTTGTTCTTGAGCCCGTGCTCGACGGCCTCGTTGAGCTTCTGCTGCCAGTCGAGGAGTTCGTGGTACGTGTCCTGGAGGATGTTGCGGATGGAGGTCGCCTCGGTGACGGCGTCTCCGAACTCCTTGGCGGTCCGGGTGATGAACTGCCGGGTGACCGTGGCGTTCACCCCCGCCCAGTCTGCCTTCCGGGACCTGCCGTCCAGCTGGTCGTGGGCGTCCGTCCGCAGCGACTCCAGTTTGCTGATCATCGCCGTCCAGTCGGAGACGGCCGTGCCGAGGGGGTGAGGTTCCCGAATCGGAGAGCGTCCAGTTCCATCAGCCCTGCTTCCCTTCCCCGAAGGCACGGTCGAGGTCCAGCGCGCTGAGGCTGGTGACGATGTGGTACTCGTCGCCCGCGTGCGCGTTCTGGGTGTAGTCGAGGTGGTTGGAGATGTGGGCGCAGGCCTGGAGCAGGCTGTCGACCTGGTTGTTCCAGTGTTCGGCGACGGTGGCGAGAGCGGCTCCGAGCGCGAAGTCGGCCTTCATCGCGGCCGCGGCGGCGGTGGTGCTCCGCTTGGCGTGGTCGCCGTCGGTGTCGAGCCGTTGGTAGAGCTTGAACGCCTCGTCTCCGACGGCCGCCAGGTCGTGCCGGCTCACCACGAGGTCGCCCTGGGGCGAACCGGTTCCCCGGCCTTCGTCGTCGGGGACGTGGTCGAGCCGCGTCCGCGAGGCGTCCTGCTTCTGCGCAGCGGTGCTCTTCAGCTGCGTCCACTCCTGTTCGAACGACACGCTTTCCCCCGTCTGAGTGTCCGAGTGTCCGTCGATCGAGAAGATCTGGCCGCATCCTACGGACGCCGGCCGGAAGTCTCGGCAAAAACTCGGTTCGGGTACGGACTCCCGGAAGCGGTTCTCAACACGCCTCGTCCACCCGGCCCTTGAGCGACGGGCCCGCCCCGTCCTGTAGCAGGTGTGTGAAATGTGGGAAAAATGTGCCCGGTGATCCAGATTTTGCACACGAGGATTTGAACAGATCACAACTCGGTCACTAGGGTCATGTCTCGAACCTTCGCGCGATCGTTCACCCAATCGGGGTGCCGGCGAAGCGGCCGCCATGTCTGCGCAGTTCGGCGGCTCTGAGGAAGAAGGAGCTGCCTACCGTGGGGTCCCACCGCCGTCCCAGGAATCCGAGCCGCGCCCGCGTCAGCGTGCTCACCGCGACCGCCGCCGCGGCCGTCGCGCTCAGCTCCCAGACCGCCGACGCCGCGCCGGCCAAGCCGAGCAAGGACGAGGTGAAGTCGAAGGTCGACGAGCTCTACCACCAGGCGGAGAAGGCCACCGAGGAGTACAACGGGGCCAACGAGAAGCAGACCGCCCTCCAGAAGGAGGTGACGGCCCTCCAGGACCAGGTGGCCCGCGGCCAGGCCGAGCTCAACGTCCTGCGCAACGGCATCGGTTCGCTCGCCAGCGCCCAGTACCGTACCGGCGGTATCGACCCCTCCGTCGCCCTCTTCCTCTCCGCCGACCCGGACAGCTACCTCGACAAGGCCTCCGCGATCGACCAGTTGGGCGGGAGGCAGGCCGAGGCCCTCCAGACCATCCAGTCCAAGCAGCGGGCCCTGGCGCAGAAGCGCGCGGAGGCCACGCGCAAGCTCGCCGCCCTCGCGGACGTCCGCAGGACAGCCAGTGAGAAGAAGCAGTCCTTCCAGGGCAAGCTCGCCGAGGCGCAGAAGCTCCTCAACACCCTGACCACCGCCGAGCGCGCCAGGATCCAGCAGGACGAGAACCGCGCCAGCCGTGACGCGGGCGCGCGCGTGGACCTGGGCCGGGAGAAGCCGGGTTCCGGGCGCGGTTACGCCGCCCTCCAGGCCGCCGCGACGCAGATCGGCAAGCCGTACCAGTCCGGCCACGAAGGCCCCGACTCCTACGACTGCTCGGGTCTGACCCAGTGGGCCTTCGCCCAGGTGAACGTCCACATATCGCGCGTCACGTACACGCAGATCAACGACGGCAGCCCGGTCGCCTTCAGCCAGCTCGCCCCCGGCGACCTGGTCTTCTTCAACAACCTCCTGCACGTCGGCATCTACGCGGGCAACGGCATGGTGCTGCACGCCCCCAAGCCCGGAGCCTTCGTCCGTTACGAGAAGATGAGCTACCTCGGCAGCTTCTACGGCGCCCGCAGGATCTGACCGGTCCACGTGCCGGGCCCGCTGTGAGCCGGGCCCCTCACAAGGCGATGTGCAGGGCGCAGATGTCGTCGCGGCGGCCCTCGGGAGTGACCAGGGTGTCCAGGATGCCGTCCAGGACGCGGGGGCTGCCGCTGCCGGCCGCCGCGGCGCGCACCAGCCGGGCCAGCCCCTCGGCCAGGTCCTCGCCCGGCTTCTCGACCAGGCCGTCGGTGTACAGCAGCAGATGGTCGCCGGGGAACAGACGCAGCGTGGACGCCTCGTAACGGGGCGTTGCCGTCGCGCCCAGGAGGATGCCGTGGGGGGCGGGCAGATAGCTCGCCCGCCCCTCGCGCAGCAGCAGGGGCGGCAGATGGCCGGCCTGTACCCAGGTCAGCTGCGACAGCGCGGGATCGAAGTGGGCCATGATCATGGTGGCCGTGCCGAAGTTCCGCTCGGACGTGTGCAGCAGCAGGGTGTTGAGCCGGGTGAGGATCGCCGCCAGGGGCATACCGGTGATCGCCATGCCCTTGGCGGTGAAGCGCAGCTGCGCCATGGTGGCGACCGCGTCCAGCCCGTGGCCGGCGACGTCACCGATGACCAGCAGGGCGCTCCCGTCGGGCAGCTCGATGGCGCTGTACCAGTCGCCTCCGACGTTCAGCCCTTCCTGGAGGGGCTGGTACGCCACCTCCACCGTGAGCCCCGCCAGGCGCAGGGACTGCTGTGGCAGGGGCAGCAGGGCGTGCTGGAGGCGCCCCGCGAGGTCGCGCTCGGCGGTCAGGAGGCTCTGCTGGGCCAGGGCGGCCTGCTGGTGCTCCAGGAGCTGCTGCTGGGTCCGCTTCTCGGGGGTGCGGTCCTGGAAGAACCCGTGGACCTCCACGGGGTTCTCCTCCACGTCCAGCTCGGCCTCCGCGACGATCCGGACGTGCCGGGTCTCCCCGCCGGGCGTGGTGATCCGGAAGGTGTGGTCGGCGGGCCGGCCCTTGCGCGTCAGCAGCCGCACGGTCCTGGCCAGGGCCGGACGGTCCTCGGCGACGATCTGGGCGGCCAGGTCCTCCAGCGTCATGGGCTCCGTGGGCCGGTCCCGGCCGAACATGGCGTAGACCTCGTCGGACCAGGTGATCACGTTCTGGGAGAGGTCCCAGTCCGCCCAGCCCATCCGGCCCAGCCGCTGCATCACCGTGAGGCGGCGCTGCTCGCGCTCCCCGCTGTCGAGACGGACCCAGGAGACGATCAGGCCGTCCTGGCAGGCAGCCGCCCGGACGGAGAAGCGGGACAGGCGCGGTATGCCGGCGAGGACCTCTTCGTACTCGAAGGGGTCGCCCTCGTAGCGGACGCCGCTCCGCAGGGCTTGGAGGTACCCCAGCCACAGGTCGGTACCGGCCACGCTCGGGTAGGTCTCCAGGACGCTCAGCCCGACCAGTTCCTTGCCGCGGCGAGCTCCGATGTCGATCGATTCGGGCGCCGCCGCCATGATCCGGAAGTCGGCGACCTCTCCGTCGTCCCCGTACACCGGCAGCAGGAAGATCGCCGAACCGGGCAGGCCGTCGAGCACCTGCTGCACGGCGGAGAACCGCGCGGCGGGCGCCGCGTCGTCCCCGGCAGCCGGTGCGCCGGGAACCGCGTAGCGGCGCAGCGCGAAGACGGGGTCGCCGCCCGCCGCGCCGAAGCCGCTCGCCCCCGCCACCACCAGCTCCTCGTGGTCCTTCATGCAACGAGCATGGCACGCCGCAGGACCTGCTCCCGACACTACGGATCATCTGCCGGCCGTCCCGGACGGCGGCCGCCCGGGCGCCGGGTGGGTCGCCCCGAGCCCGCGGTCCCGGGATGCGAGGAGGTTACGCGGTTTCCCCGGCGAAACGAAGCCCGGGGGGTGCCGTCCGGGGGGCGCGGAGGTGACCGGCTTCACTGGCGGGAGCGCGGCCCCCGTCCGGTTGTGGTACGGCCCGCCGGGGTGAATTCCCGAACGCGCCGGAGCGGCAGCCGGCCCGGCCGCGGCGATGAGGGCGGCGCCGATGCTGCCGGAAGAACCTGGTCAAATCCTGACAATTCAGGTCAATTAGCTTGTTGTGTACCGCTGTTCATGAGGAGTTGTCCGCGATCCATCCCGGAAATGTCCGTGATCCGTAACGGACGCATCCCTTAACCTCAGTTCCTCGTCCTGCCAGATGGTCGCAAGGCGACCGCGGTAGGCGAAGGACTGCGTAAAGGGGCGGACATGGCACGGCACGGCGGCGGGCGGGCTTGGTACGGCAAGATGATCGGGGCGGCGATCGGGGTGACGGTGCTCGCCACCGGCGCCTCGGTGTGGACGGCCCAGGCCGGCCCAGCGGACGAACCGTCCCCCAAGGTGTCCGCCTCCGCCACGCCGACGAGCGAGGCCAAGCGGGTCGCGACGACCATCGCCCACTCCTCGGAGGCGGGGGCGCGCGGCGTCAACATCACCATCGACGACGGCCCCGACCCCCGCTGGACCCCGCAGGTACTCGACGTGCTGCGCGAGTACGGGGTGAAGGCGACCTTCTGCATGGTGGGCACCCAGGCGCAGGCCCATCCCGACCTCGTGAAGAAGGTCGTCGCGGCCGGGCACCGCCTCTGCGACCACTCGGTGTCGCACAACACCGGCATGGACAAGAAGTCGCAGGCCTACCAGTCGCAGCAGATCCTCGACGCCGAACGCATGATCACCAAAGCGTCCGGCGGCGTCCGGCCGATGTACTACCGGGCGCCCGGTGGGGCCTTCACCCCCTACAGCCGCGAGCTCGCCGCGTCCCGGGGCATGCGCCCGCTCGGCTGGAACGTGGACAGCAAGGACTTCGAGCGTCCTGGTACGAACGCCATCGTCGCCACCGTCGAACGGGAACTGCACAACGGCCCCACGCTCCTCTTCCACGACGCGGGCGGCGACCGCACCCAGACGGTCCAGGCCCTGCGCCGCATCCTCCCCCGGCTCAAGGGGCAGGGGTACTCGTTCGGCTTCCCGGTGCACTGAGAGACACACGACCCGGACCCCAAATCTGTTGTACGAACCGGTATTTCATGCCCTCACAGGGGGGCCGGTACGGTCGATTGCATGGAGTGGACCTATGCGACGGCCGAAGAACTCACCGCCGCCCTGCGTGCCGGTGACGTGACCTCGGCGGAACTGACCGACGACGCGATCACCCGCATCGAGCGGGACGACAAGACCATCAACGCGATATGCGTACCCGACTTCGACCGTGCCCGGACCGCCGCGCGCGCCGCCGACCAGGCGCGGGCCCGCGGCGAGGACCGCCCGCTGCTCGGCGTCCCGGTGACGGTCAAGGAGTCCTACAACATCGCCGGGCTGCCCACGACCTGGGGCATGCCGCACCACCGGGACTTTTTGCCGGACGAGGACGCGGTACAGGTGTCGCGGCTCAAGGCGGCGGGTGCGGTGGTGCTCGGCAAGACCAACGTGCCCGTGGGGCTCCAGGACGTGCAGTCCTTCAACGAGATCTACGGCACCACCAACAACCCCTGGGACCGCGGCCGTACGGCGGGCGGCTCCTCCGGCGGATCCGCCGCGGCCCTCGCGGCCGGGTTCGGCCCGCTGTCCATCGGCTCCGACATCGGCGGTTCGCTGCGCACCCCCGCGCACTTCTGCGGCGTCTACGCGCACAAGCCGTCGCTCGGACTGGTGGCCGACCGCGGTATGACCCCGCCGCCCGCTCCCGCCCTGCCGGTCGTCCACGACCTCGCCGTCGTCGGCCCCATGGCCCGCACCGCCCGCGACCTCGCGCTCCTGCTCGACGTCATGGCCGGCCCGGACCCGCTGACGTTCGGTGTGGCGTACGACGTGGCCCTGCCGCCCGCCCGCCATGAGCGGCTAGGCGACTTCCGGGTGCTGGTGCTGGAGGAGCACCCGCTCATCCCCACCGGGTCCGCGGTCCGGGCGGGCGTGAACCGGGTGGCGGACGCGCTGGCGGGGGCCGGCGCCCGCGTCGAGCGGCACAGTCCGCTGCTGCCGGACCTGGCCGAGAACGCGATGGTCTACACGCAGTTGATGTTCTCCGGCGCCGCCGCGCGCTTCCCCGTCGAGGTGTACGAGCAGTTGCGCGTCCGCGCCGCCGGGCTGGGGGCGGAGGACCAGAGCCTGGACGCGGCGCGGCTGCGCGCGATGGCGTCCAGTCACCGCGACTGGATGGAGGCGAACAACCGTCGCGAACTCCACCGCCACGGCTGGCGACGGCTCTTCGCGGAGTTCGACGCGGTGGTGTGCCCGATCACGCCCACCCCCGCGTTCCCGCACGACCACACCCCCGACTCGCTCGAACGCCGGCTCGACATCGACGGCGTCGACTACCCGTACCTGGACCAGCTCGTCTGGGCCGCTGTGGCGACCATGCCCGGCCTGCCCGCCACCGCCGTACCGGCGGGCCGATCCCCCGAGGGGCTGCCCGTCGGAGTACAGCTCGTCGGCCCGATGTTCGAGGACCGCACCCCGCTGCGGCTGGCCGAACTGCTGGAGCGGGAGATCGGCGGCTTCCGGGCACCGCGGTAGCAAGCCGACCGGTTGGTGCGGGGTGCGGCGGCTCGTAAGGGCGTACGGGCCCGGTCACGCTCGGTGAGGAACATTCCCGGATAACGGACAGACCAGACAGAAGATCGCGTAGTCGTCTCACAATCGGGCGTACCTCGATCTCAGCAATTGGACAGGCCTTACCGTGATGAGCCGGACCCTCACCTCCCCGTCCCCGCACCAGGAAGGGCACCAGCAGGACACACCGCTCGCGAACGGGCTCAAGCAGCGGCACCTTTCGATGATCGCCCTCGGCGGTGTCATCGGGGCCGGGCTCTTCGTGGGCTCGGGCGCCGGGATCGCCGCTGCCGGGCCGTCGATCGTGCTGGCCTACGCGCTGTCGGGCGTGCTGGTCATGTGCGTGATGCGCATGCTCGGCGAGATGTCCGCGGCCGATCCGGCCTCCGGGTCGTTCTCCGTACACGCCGACCGCGCGATCGGCCCGTGGGCCGGGTTCACGGCCGGATGGATGTTCTGGACCCTGCTCGTCGTGGGCGTCGGGATCGAGGCGATCGGCGCCGCCCACATCATGCAGGGCTGGTTCCCCGGCACCCCGTCCTGGCTGTGGGTGCTGGTCTTCATGGCGCTGTTCTGCGGCGCCAACCTGGGTGCCGTGTCGAACTTCGGCGAGTTCGAGTTCTGGTTCGCCGCCCTCAAGATCGGTGCCATCGCGCTCTTCCTCGTCCTGTGCGCGCTGGCGGTCCTGGGCCTGCTGCCCGGCACCGATTCCCCCGGCACGGCCCACCTCCTGCACGACGGCGGATTCCTGCCCACCGGCGTCAGTGGACTGCTCGTCGGACTGCTCGCCTCGGTCGTCGCCTACGGCGGCCTGGAGACGGTGACCATCGCGGCCGCCGAGTCCGACGACCCGGTGCGCGGCGTGGCCAGGGCCGTGAGGACGACCATGTGGCGGATCGCCATCGTCTACGTGGGCTCCATGCTGGCGATCGTCACCCTGATCCCGTGGCACGACCCGGCGGTCACCGGGTCCGGCCCGTACGCGGCCGTCCTGGACCGGCTCGGCGTTCCCGGCGGCGCGCGCATCATGGAGGCGGTCATCCTCGTCGCGCTGCTGTCCGCGATGAACGCCAACATCTACGGCTCCTCACGCATGGCCTACTCGCTGGTCGCGCGCGGCCAGGGCCCCGCCTTCCTGGGCAGGCTCTCCGGCCGGGTCCCGCGCCACGCCGTCCTCGCGTCGTGCGCGTTCGGCTTCTTCGCCGTACTCCTGTCGTACTGGTGGCCCACCACGGTCTTCGCCTGGCTGCTCAACATGGTCGGCGGCGTCGTCCTGATCGTGTGGGGCTTCATCGCGGTGTCCCAACTGGTGCTGCGCCGCCGCCTGGAGCGCGAGGCCCCCGAGAGGCTCGCGGTCCGCATGTGGGGATTCCCGTATCTGACCTGGGTGGCCCTCGCCGCGGTGGTGGGCGTGCTGGTCCTCATGGCCGTCGACTCCGGAACGCGGGTGCAGGTGTACTTCACCGGCGGTCTCGCCCTCGCGCTGGCCGCGGTCGGATATGTGCGCCAGCGGGCGGCCACGGCGCGCTGAGTAATGGCGAGGTTTTTTCGGGAAGCGCGGCAACCATACGAACTCCGGCGGCAACCAGAAACCGATCCTCCCTCTTCAAGGAACGGAAACCGCATATGAGTTCGACCCGCCGCGCGTCCCGTCATCGCAGACCGCACAAGGCCCTGGCCATCGGCGTGCCCCTGGCACTGGCCGCCTCCGGCGTGCTGGCGTACGGATCCGTGTTCGGACTGGGACTGGGCGACGAGGAGAAGGCCGCGGCCGCGGAGGCTCCCACGTGGGCCACCGCCGCCGCCGACGGGTTCGCCTCCGTCAACGCACTCGGTCAGAACGGCACCTACGGCGGCCGCGACGGCAAGACCGTCACCGTCAAGACGCTCGCCGATCTGGAGAAGTACGCCACCGCCCCGGACCCGTACGTCATCGTCGTCGCCGGCACGATCAACATGGCCCCCGTCGGCAAGGAGATCAAGGTCGCCTCGCACAAGACGATCATCGGCTCCGGGTCGCTGGGGCACATCGTCGGCGGTGGCTTCTTCCTCGGCCAGGGCGTGCACAACGTCATCATCCGCAACCTGACGATCAGGGACTCCTACCAGGGTGTCTGGAACGACAAGGCGCACGACTTCGACGCCGTCCAGATGGACGGCGCCCACCATGTGTGGATCGACCACAACGACCTGCGGCACACCGCCGACGGTCTGATCGACGTCCGCAAGGACAGCACCTACGTGACGGTGTCCTGGAACCGGCTCAGCAACGCCAACAAGGCCTTCGGGATCGGGTGGACCCCGAACGTCGTCACCGACATCACGATCCACCACAACTGGATCCGCGAGACCGAGCAGCGCAACCCCTCGACGGACAACGCCGCCCACGCGCACCTCTACAACAACTTCCTGGAGGACGTCCCCGGCACGGCCATCAAGTCCGCCTACGGCAACTACGCCCGCGGCAAGACGCGGATGGTGCTGGAGAACTCCTACTTCCAGGGCATGAACAACCCGGTGACCAGGGACTCCGGCGCCGCCCTCGTCCAGCGCGGCAACCTCTTCTCGGGCACGAGCGGGCGCAACGAGAGCGGCGGCGGTGCGGCCTTCGACCCGAAGACGTACTACCGCTACACCCCGGACGCGGCCGTCGACGTGCCCGCGCTTGTGAAGTCCGGGGCCGGACCGCGCAGTTCCTGGGGCAAGGCGGCCGCCGCCAACGCCGCTGCCGCCAACACCACCGCCAACGCCACCAAGACGCTCACCGTCGCCAAGGACAACACGGGCCAGTACAAAACGGTCCAGGCCGCGGTGGACGCCGTGCCCGTCGGCAACTCCTCCCGCGTCGTCATCTCGGTCAAGCCGGGTACGTACCGCGAGACGGTCGACGTGCCGGCGAACAAGCCGCACGTCACCATCCAGGGCTCGGGCACGAGCCGCAAGGACACGGTGATCGTGTACGGCAACGCGGCCGGTATGCGGAAGCCGGACGGGTCGGGCACCTACGGCACTCCGGGCAGCGCCACCGTCGCCATCCGCTCGGACGACTCCCAGATGCGCAACCTGACCGTCTCCAACGACTTCGACGAGGCCTCGCACCAGTCCCTCAAGGACCACCAGGCCGTCGCCCTGCTCACGACCGGGGACCGGATCGTGCTGAACGGCCTCATCGTCACCGGTGACCAGGACACCCTGGAGATGGAGACCGCGGCGAAGGACAAGCCCGGCCGCGTGTACATCACCCGCTCCTACATCGTCGGCAACGTCGACTTCATCTTCGGCCGTTCCACCGCCGTGGTCGACCAGTCGGTCATCACCCTCAAGAAGCGCTGGAACGGCAGTTCGGCCGGGTACATCACCGCCCCGAGCACCCCGGCGGGCCGCCACGGCATCCTCATCAACCGCACCACGGTCAACGGTGACGTGGCCGCCGCCTCCTTCTCCCTCGGCCGGAACTGGCACCCCGGCGGCGACAAGACCGTCGACCCCCAGGCCACCGTCCGCAACTCCACCCTCAGCGCCGCGATCAAGCGCGCTCCCTGGAGCGACATGGGCGGTTTCTCCTGGAAGGAGGACCGCTTCGCCGAATACATGAACACCGGTCCCGGCGCCGGTCCCAAGAGCGCCGACCGGCCCCACCTGACCGACGCCCAGGCCGCGGACCAGCAGGTCTCGGACTGGCTGGGGGACTGGACTCCGTAGACCGCCAGGAAGAGAAGGAAGGAGCCCGGCAGACGCGCCCTCGCGCGACTGCCGGGCTCCCCGGCTTCTCCGGCTTCTCGGGCCCCTCCGTGTCGCGCGGGCACGCGGTGGTGCGGCGCGGTGTCAGCCCGCCGCTGCGCGGGGGGCCGCGCGGAACCGGCCCGTGACGGTGTACCGCTGCCCCTCGGCCGTCGTGGCCGAGGCGGTGTAGACATCGGCCGTCGCCGCTCGCGGGCCCTGGGCGTGGTTGTACTGCACGGCGAAGACGTGCTGGCCGGGCGGGACGGTCCGGCCCGGCTTGAGGGTCCACCGGTAGGTGAGGGCGCCACCCTTGTCGACGGTGGTCAGGGTGAAGTCGTCCGTGGGCAGGGTCCGCCACGCGCCGGTGGAGGCCACACCGCCGGTCTGGGCGATGCGGACCTCCACCGTCAGCGCGCGCAGGGCCACACCGGTATGGAAGGTGAGGTTGCTCTGCGCCCAGTAGGCGTTGGCGTGCGGGTCGACGGCACCCTCGGACCGCAGCGGCCCGTCCTGCGAACGGGGAGGGGCGCCGGCCGGGGGGGAGGGGTCGGGGGCCCGGTCCGTCGCGGACGGGTGCGAGGGGTCCGGGGCACGGTCCGTCGCGGACGGGTGCGCGGGGCCGGGGGTCCGGTCCGTCGCGGACGGGTGCGAGGGCGCCGCCGGGACCGTGGCCACCTCCTGCCCGGAGCCGCCGCCGTGGACGGTGGCGGCGATCGCGAATCCGCCCGCCACGAGCGCCGCGGTCGAGGCGAGGGTGGCGAGGGTGACACGGGGCCAGGACAGCGGCACGGCCGCCCGGCGGCGGGGACGGGGACTGTGGGAGATGCCCTGGTGGACACGGGACAGCATGCCCTCCCGGTCGGGCTCGTGAGCGGCCGCCGCTTCCCGCAGCCGGCGCTTCAGGTCCTCCATCAGTTCCTCGTTCCGCTCAGTTCCTCGGCGGCCTGCGCCCCGAGGATGCGCTGCAGCTCGGCCATACCCTTGGAGGTCTGGCTCTTCACCGTACCGACGGACGTCCCGAGGGCGAGGGCGGTGTCCTTCTCCGACAGGTCCAGGGCGTGGCGCAGCACGACGCAGGCACGCTTGCGGAACGGCAGCCGCGCCAGCGCGCGGCGCACGTCCACGACGGCATCCACGTCGGGGTGCTGCGCGCGGCCGGGGAGGGCCGCCCAGAAGAGGTGGACGCGGCGCCGTTCGCGGGTGAGGGCGCGGATGCGGGCGCGGGCCATGTTGGTGACCACGCCCCGCGCGTACGCCACCGGGTGGTCGGCGCCCCGGACGCGGTCCCAGCGGTGCCAGAGCGCGACGAAGGCGTCGGCGGCCAGGTCGTCGGCGGTGTCCGCTTCACCGGTCAACAGACGGGCGAGACGGGCCAGCTCCGCGTGGTGACGCTCGAAGAAGTCATGGAACTCCGCGGACGCGTCATCAAGAGCCATGGCGGAGTCTCCGTGGGGTGTGCCCGTGTCCGGCCCGAGCCAGCGCCGGTGTTCGTGCCCGTCGTTGGTGACGGGGCCGGTGAGCATACCAAGCATTCGGTCAGCTCTTTCCATGTCATACAGGGGCCGCTCTCTCTTCCCCGGCCCGCCCCGGTGTCCGGGCGGCGTCGACCCACCCAAGCACCGGGGCGGCGGATCACTTCAGGACACCCGAACCCGCGCGGGCGGCAAGGGAAGCGGGCAGGTTCGCCGCGGACGACTCCAGTCCCGCGGACAGCGCGGGCTTCCACGCCACCGTGGCCTTGATCTTCTTGCTGTTGGCGGCGTTGTGGACGGCGACGAGGTCGGTGACCGCCCCGTTGACCATGTTGCCGCTGCCGGCGAACGCGCCCGTCCCGTCGCCCGACAGGAGCTGGGAGGTCTTGCGGCCCGAGGCCAGGGTCCAGAAGTTGTTCTGCCCCACGATCTGGACGCCCGCGCGCGCGTTCACGCTGTAGCTGTGCGCGTAGCCGTTGCGCGCGGTGGTGTCGAAGTGGTTGTTGTAGAGGTGGACCTGGCCGACCCGGGCCAGCGGCGCCCGCTGCACGATGCCCTGGAAGACGTTGTGGTGCAGGGTGACGCGCAGCTTCGTGTCCTTGTCGCTGCTGCCGATGAGCATCGTCTTGTCGTGGTCGGTGAAGCGGTTGTACGAGACGGTCACCAGGTCCGAGGCGTTGGTGATGTCGAGGGCTCCGTCGTGGACCTGGTACTCGCGGCCGTAGTAGCGCGGGTTCGACGCGTCGAAGTGCGGGCTGTCGGTGAACGAGTTGTGGTCGGCCCACACGTGCGTCGCCCCCCGCAGGGTGACGGCGTCGTAGTTGGAGTTCCAGTTGCCCTCCGAGCCGTCCTTGGGGTCCCACTGGGGGAAGCAGTCGCGGGTGTCGGCGAAGGTCAGGTTGCGGATGATGACGTTGTCCACCTTCTGGACCAGCAGGCTGCCGCCGTTGATGCCCGCGTCGGTGCCGGGCACGCCGATGATGGTGGTGTTCGACGGCACGGCGATGCCGACCCGCTCCGCCTGCCGCGCCTGCGCCGCCGCGCGGGCGGACTCCTGGGCGCCGGACGGCTGCTTGGACCGTCCCCAGACCGAGGGGTCGTAGGCCTTGAGGTAGGCGGCGAGCGAATAGCCCGTGCCCTTGGCGTAGTCGGCGCAGGTCAACGGGCGGCCCTGGTCGTCGGTGTTGGCGTTGATGCGGCCCTTCACCCGGATGATCCTCGGGGCGCCGGACGGGCCCGCGCGGAGCGCCTTGACCAGTTCGGCCCGGGTGGTGACGGTGATGTCGTGGGCCTTGTCGGCGGCCTGTCCGCCGGTGGTGCCGGAGCCGCTCGACGCCCAGCCGTCCTTGGCGGCCAGACCGGCGTGTGCGAGGTCGACGGCTCCCGCGTCGGCGCGCATGGCGAACGGCAGGAAGCCGAGGCCCGCCGCGGTGACGAGTCCGGTGCCGAGCAGGGCGACACGGCGGCGGGCGGGGAGGCGGCGGCGGTGCGAGGAAGGGGTCATCGGGTGGTGATCCTTGTGCGGAGGTGGAGCGGAGTACTGCTCTGTCGCCCCCTCAGTTGCCGCCGCGGGCCCCGGGGTTGCCGGTGGATGGAGGAAAACCGTGGGATCTGGGTCACACCCCGTCGGCCCCGGCCGGAGACCGCCCGTTGCTCCGCCCTTCCCCCTCACCTTCGGGCGTCACGTGTTCACTTGTCGGCGAAGACCTTCCTGGCCTGGCGGCGGCGCAGCTCTTCCAGATTGGTCAGCTGGCGTACGGCACGGTCGGCCAGGACGTCGAGGTGCTGGGCGTCGAGACGCTCCTCGGTGTCGGTCAGCTCCCGCAGGGTCTGCCAGCAGGCGGCCTTGCCCTCGACTCCCAGCCGGAGGAACTCCAGTTCCACCATGGTGGTGAGGGGCGAACGGCGCACCAGGCTACCGTTGCTCTTCAGCCGTCCCACCCGTTCGGCCAGCCGCCCCGCGTAGACCTTGTAGCGGCGGATGGGGATGTCGAGCCGCCGCATGATGTCCACCAGACTCCTGCGGTCCTCGGCGATCTCCTTCGCGATGGGCCCGAGGCTCTTCGTGACCTCCGGGTCCGTGCATTGCTCGGCGAGGTAGTGCGCCCGCTCGACGCCGACGGTGGCACCGAGCAGATGGTCGTTGAGGTAGATGGCGAGCAGGTCGGAGCCTGTGCCTTTGCTGTGTGCCTGACGCGAGCGCGGTGCGCGGGTGGTCATCGGGTCGTTCCCTTCGGTGCGGTGCGCGGCCGGAGCGAGGCCGTTCGGCCGTCCCGCGCGCGGTGACAGCCGTACCGCTCTGCTCCGACCGTGCCGGGGCTGTCCGGGCGCGTCACGGGTACCCGGGGGAGTACCGCTCGACACCCTCGGCCGCCGGCGGGAGCGGGGCTTCCGGCCAGGCCGGCCCGGGGTCGCGGCGGCGCGGGAAATCGGGTGCCGCGTGACGGTGGACAGCGGGGGTACCTGGGTTCCGTCGGCGGAGAGGAGGCCGGTCAGGTGGTGATACCGGTTCATGACATCAACCCGGTCCGGCGTACTCCCTGGGTGACGTACGCGCTGGTGGCGGCGAACCTCGTGGTGTTCCTGCGGACGCCCGGTATGGCCGGCTCGCTGGCCGGGGGTGACAGCCTGTCCCAGCTGTGCCACTTGCAGGCGTTCCTGGATCACTGGGCGGCCGTACCGCGGGAACTGGTCCACGGTCGCCTGCCCGCGTTGGTGGCCACGGGGCAGACCGGGGTGGGTCCGGCGGGCCCCGGGTGTGTGGTCGGCCCCGCGGATTACACCAAGGAGCCGGCGCTGTCGGTGCTGACGGCGATGTTCCTGCACGGAAGCTGGCTGCATCTGCTCGGCAACATGCTGTTCCTGTGGATCTTCGGGAACAACATCGAGGACCGGCTGGGGCACGTCCGGTACGCGCTGTTCTACCTCGTGTGCGGGTACGCGGCGGCCTACGGATTCGCGCTCGTCAACGCGTCCTCGTCCGCCCCGTTGATCGGCGCGTCGGGGGCGATCGCGGGCGTACTGGGCGCCTATCTGGTCCTCTACCCCACCGCCAGGGTCTGGGTGCTCGTCCCGTTTCTGGTCTTCCTGCCGCTCCGGCTGCCCGCGTGGACGGTGCTGGGGTTCTGGTTCGCGCTTCAGGCCCTCTACTCCTACGGAGGAGGTGTCTCCGACGCGGGGTCCGTGGCGTATCTCGCGCACGTGGTCGGCTTCGTGACGGGCATGGTCCTCGCGTTGCCGCTGAAGCCGGGGACGGTTCCGCCGCCCGAGCCCGAGGGGATCCTGTGGGGCAGGCGCTCGCGCCACCGTCGGGCGTACGGCGGGTGAGAGGCGCGTTCACCGGCAGCGAGGCGGCCCACGGCTCCCGGCCGGCGGCTTGTGAGGGCGAAGGTCAGATCTGGACGGTCTCCGTCGCCCCGACGATCACTTCGGCCACTCTTGCCGGCTGTTCCACCAGGAGGGCGTGACCCGCGTCCGGGACCGTCACCATCGTGATCTCCGGGCTCGCCTCCAGTTGGCGGCGCTCCTCGTCCCTGAGGCCGATGTCGTCGCGGTCGCCGCGTACCACCCAGGAGCGCGTACCGGACGCGTGCAGACGGGCCACCAGGGAGGGGTGGCGGTCAAGGTATTCGTAGTAGTGCCGGGTGACGCGGCGGCAGAACACCGGATCGTTGTTGCCCAGGTCCGCCGCCAGTTTCTCCGCGCGGTCCTCCGGGATGCCTCCCTTCAGCATTTCCTTCTTCATCATCGGGGGCACCGCCTTGAGCATGGCCGTCCAAGCCAGCGGGCCCAGAGCGGGCACCCGTCCCACCTGGTCCAGGACACCGAGGAACTTGGCCTCGTCCGCCCGGGAGAACGTCGGCGACAGGAGGACCAGGGGGCCCGGGACGACACCGAGCGCGGCCATCTCGATCGCGACATTGGCGCCCAGACTGTGCCCGACGACCACCTGGCAGCCCTCGGCGGCCGCCAGCTCGCCCATCAGGCGTGCGTAATGCTCCATCGACAGGTCGGCGGGCGGTGTGGTCCGGCCGAACCCCGGCAAGGTGGCCGCCACCATGCCCAGCCCCGCCTCGGCCATCACCGGCTGGGCCATCACGTCCGCGAAGAACTCCGCGGTGCACATCCCGCCCGGCACCAGCAGCACCCGGCGCGCCGCGTTCGCCGGGCCCGCCCTGCGCAGGTCCAGACTTTCGCTCATACCTCCACACTGAACGTGCCGTGCGGTTCCCGCGACTGTTTCCCGCGGCTGTTCCTGGGCCGGACCGGCGGCCGAGGGTCGGCAGGGGCCGGGTGATCCGTAACCGGCCTTCGATTGCGCCAACTCCGGGCCCCTCACCAGCGCGGTCAACCTAGGTTGACGACTCGAAGAGAAGTCAACTAAAGTTGACTCATGACCGGAGTGGATATTTCGTCGATCACCGAGAACGCCGATCCCGTCGCAGCCCTGCGCGAGGCGGCCGCGCTGCGCCGCCGCCTGGAAGGGCAGGAGGAGGTTCTCGTCCACCGGGC
The DNA here is from genome assembly GCF_040629815.1 of Streptomyces sp. NPDC005878. Classification (NCBI taxonomy): domain Bacteria; kingdom Bacillati; phylum Actinomycetota; class Actinomycetes; order Kitasatosporales; family Streptomycetaceae; genus Streptomyces; species Streptomyces sp. NPDC005878. Next base: position 229,623 of record NZ_JBEXWK010000004.1, on the reverse strand, counting down.
GCGGGTGGCGGGAACGACGTGGACGCAGATCGCCGAGGCGCTGGGAGTCTCGAAGCAGGCCGTCCACAAGAAGTACGGCGGCCGACGCCTCTTCGGCCGGACCGAGGCGTGACGCGCGTGCCGTCGCTCCTCGATGATCTGACACGGCGTACGGCGGAGCGGCTCGGCGCCAGGCAGCGGGGTGCCGTCGTGGTGGGTGCCGTCCGGGGCGGGCAGTCCGCGGTGCACGGCGCGGACCCCGGCACGCTCTTCGAAATCGGTTCCGTCACCAAGACGTTCACCGCTCTGGCCCTTGCCCGGCTCGCCGTGCGGGGCGCCGTGGAGCTGGACCAGCCGCTTCGCGAGCTGCTGCCCCGTGACATCACGGCTCCGCAACGCGGCGGTGAGACCATCAGGCTGGTCCATCTGGCCTGCCACACTTCGGGCCTGCCCCGGTTGCCCAAGGGCCTGCTGCCGCGAGGCCTGTTCCGGTCGGATCCCTACGTCGGCTGCACGGGCGAGCTCCTGCTGGACGGGCTGCGGCGCACCCGTCTGCGGTCGGTGCCCGGTACCCGCTTCCGCTACTCCAACATGGGGGCCGGACTGCTCGGGTTCGTCCTGGCGCGCCACACCGGCACCGACTACGACGCGCTCATCCAGGCCGAGATCTGCCGGCCCCTCGGCATGGCCGACACGCACGTGGTCCTCGACCCCGGGCGCACCGCACGACTGGCCGCCGGCCACTCCCGCACCGGACGCCCCCGCCCGCCCTGGCACCTGGCCGCCCTCGCCGGCGCCGGCGGCCTGCACTCGACCGTGCCGGACCTGCTCACGCTGGCCCGCGCCCAGATGGGCGCCGCACCCGGAGAACTCGCCGAAGCCATCGCTCTCACCCACGCGACCGCCCACCGCGTCAATGCCAGAACCGCCGTCCACCCCGGCTGGATCTCGGCCAACCTGCCCCGCGGCCGGCACCGGGTCCTCTTCCACACCGGCGGCACGGGGGGCTACCGCAGCTTGCTGGCCATAGCTCCCGAACAGCGTGCGGCAGTCGTCATTCTCAACGCCAACGCCCGGTCCGTGGACCGTCCCGGCCTCGACCTGCTCACCCAGATCATCAACTCCGCCCCCGGTCCGGATCCCGTACCGGCCGTCACGGGCGCCTGACCGGGGGCAGCCCACGGCCTAAGGCCCAGACACCTCCTCGGGTCCTCGGGGCGAAACGACCCCGTGGAGGAGACGGCCTGCATCCGCACGGCCGGGGCGCCCCCGGCGAACGTCTGTTACGGTCGCGTCGGCGCGGATGGCGCACGAACGCGGAGCCGGACTCGGGGGGTTGATGAATATGGCCGTCAACGGCCTTTCTCGGCATGCCCTTTTCCGGTCCGCCCGCTGACGCTCCGCGGGACGGGTCGTCCACCATGACCCACCAGGAGACACCCGTGCATTTCGCCACCTCCCATGACCTCGACGAGCTCACCACCGACCGGCTGGTGCTGCGCAGCTGGACCACGGCCGAGGCCGCGGCCGTTCTGAGCGGGACCGCCCGTCCGGCCGACTGGGCCGAGGACTTCCCCGCCGACGGCGACCGCGTCATCGCGGCCCTCTTCGACGACAACCCGGCCTGGCTCGGTGTGTACGGCCACCGGTTGATCGCCGAACGGGACAGCGGCCTCGTCGTCGGCTCGCTCGGCCTGTTCTGGCCGCCCGCCGAGGGAATCCTCGAAATCGGGTACGGCGTCGTCGCTTCCCGGCAGGGCCGGGGCTACGCCACCGAGGCCACCCGGGCGCTCGCCGCGTTCGCCCTCACCGCACCCGGCGTCCACACCGTGGTCGCCGGGGTGGAACTGTCCAACCCCGCCTCCGTCCGCGTCCTGGAGAAAGCCGGATTCGAGCGGTACGACACCACCGCCGCCGAGCCCGGTGACGGCGTGGCCCGTTTCCGGCTGACCACACCGCCCGGCCACAACAGGGGCTGACCCCTCGGGCCGGCGGCACACCCAGCCGCCGGCCCGTGCCCATCGGGCATGTCGTCCTCGCCCGGTGGGGCACGGGATCGGGCACCGGGATCAGGCACGGGGAACGGTGCCTGGGCCTCCGGCTATCGTGGCGCCGCATGAGTCATCCCCCGATCGACGTCACCGCGGAGCTGGTCCGGGATCTGCTGCGCGATCAGCACCCCGACCTGGCCGGTCGCCCCGTCCGGCTCGGCGCGCGCGGTTGGGACAACCAGCTGTGGCGGGTCGGCGACGACCTCGCCGTCCGTCTGCCCTGGGCCACGCGGTCCGCGGACGAGTTGCTGCGCAAGGAGCACGCCTGGCTGCCCGCACTCGCCCCGCACCTTCCTCTGCCGGTCCCCGTGCCGCAGTACCTCGGCGAGCCGACCGACCGGTTCCCGCGGCCGTGGATCGTCACCACCTGGGTGCCGGGAACACCGGCGGACCGCGCCCCCGCCACACACGCGGGGGCGGCGGACGCCCTGGCCGGGTTTCTGACGGCGCTTCACCGCCCTGCCCCCGACGGGGCACCGGTCGGTCGTGACCGTGGCGGGCCGCTGACCGGGCAGGCCGAGGGGTTCGCCCATGCGCTGGCCTCGGCCACCGAGTTGGGGCTGGTCCCCGACCCGGACGCCGTCCAGGCCGTCTGGGACGACGCCGTCGCGGCACCCGAGTGGACGGGGCCGGCGCTCTGGCTTCACGGCGATCTGCACCCGGCCAACGTCCTCACCGAGCACGGCACGTTCTGCGGTGTCATCGACTTCGGCGACCTCTTCGCGGGAGACCCCGCCTGCGATCTCGCCGGGCGTGGATACTGCTGCCGGACGGCTCCCTCGACCGCTTCTACGAGGCCTATCAGCCGGCCGCGGACGCGGCCACGCGGCGCCGCGCGCGTGGCTGGGCGGTGTTGAAGGCGCTCGGCTGCGGTCTCATCGGCGAGGCCGGCGTACGGGGCCGCCCCGGAGGCAAACCCACCTGGGGGCCGCCCGCGCGCGCCGCGTTGGGTCGTCTCGTCGCGACAGCGCGTCCATGACGGGACCCCTCGCTCCTCCGGTCCTGCGCCGTCGGGTCAGGAGAGGGGAAACCACGGCGGAGGCGTGAGCGTTCCCTCATCCCCCCGTGCTTCCCTGCAACCAAAACCCCAGCTCAGGCGTCACGTCACATATGCAACGCGAATGGTTCGCCGCCCTCATCCCGCTGGCGCTCGGCGTGTGTTTCCTCAGCCTCGGCGTATACGGGCTCCGCCGCGCCAAGGTGCTGCGTCTGCGCGGTGTCACCGCCAAGGGCCGGATCGTCCGCCACGAGCTCGCGCGCACCGAGGACAGCGGCAAGTTCTACCACCCGGTCGCCGCCTGGACGACCGAGGACGGGCGCGCCTGCGAGCACTCCGCCCGGTTCGGTCGGGGGCGCGTCGAGAACCGTTTCCGGGTGGGCGCGAACGTCACGGTTCGCTACGATCCGCGGACGCCCGCCCGGTTCGAGATCGAGGGCTGGGACTCGACGGCCGTCGACCGGCTGTTCGCCGTGCTGGGGGCCGTGATGACGGCGGGGACGGTGATCACCGTCCTGATCGGGTGGCTCTGCTCTCTCTGAACTCGGGCAGGGCATGTCCCGTCAGGTCGCGGAGCCGGCCGCCGCACCCGTCCTGAGGTCCGGGCCCCAGCGCCTGAGCGACTCTTCGAGGTCGAGCGCGCCCAGGCGGGCCTTCTCGGACGCGTCCGGCCAGTCCTCACGCGGTACGCGCCACATGATCTCGAACTCGTTGCCGTCGGGGTCCTTGGCGTAGAGGGACTTCGACACCAGGTGGTCGGTGGCGCCGACCATGGCGCCGCGCTTGTCGAGCTTGTCGGCGATCTCGACGAGCTCGCCGAGTGTGCCCACCTCCCAGGCCAGGTGGTAGAGGCCGACACGGCCCTGTTCGGGCCCGGGCGCGTCCGGGCCGACGGAGAACAGGCCCAGGTCGTGGTCGTTGAGGGTGCCCTCGGCGCTGAGGAACGCGGCGCGGCCCGGGATGTCGACGTCGAGGTGGAAGCCGAAGACGTTCGTGTAGAACTCGACGGCCCGCGCGACGTCGCGTACGTAGAGCACCGCGTGGTTGAGGCGGCGTACCGGCATGGGGTTCTCCCTGAGGGACGGCGAGGCACGGGGTGGCGGCCTCGGGTGTGACGATAAAACAATGTGAGACTTCAAGTAAACACCTCCGGTGCCGTGGGCGCGCGTACGGCCGAAACGCGTCGGCGGGTCGGGCGGGGTCAGGCGTGCTCGTCCCGGTGCGGCGCGGGGGCGGTCGCGGCCACGGCCGCGCGCCGGATCTTCCCCAGCGAGGTTTTGGGCAGGGATGCCACACAGGCGATCGTCGCGGGCACCTGGTGGGCAAGGAGCCGGTCCCGGCAGTGCGCGGTGATCGCGGCGGTGCTGAGCGGGGAGCGCGGTACGACGGCGGCCCGTACGCGTTCGCTGGCCTGCCCCTCCACGGGCTCGCCCCAGACCACGGCCTCGGCGACGCCCGGGTGGGCCAGCAGGACCGCTTCGACCTCCAAGGGATTGACCTTCTTGCCGCCGACGTTCACGAAGGAGTCCTTGCGGCCCACCAGGTGCAGCCGGCCCTCTCCGTCGAGCCGCGCCAGGTCGCCGGTGACGTACCAGCCGTCGCGGAAGGTCCGCTCGGAAGCGCCCGGGTGACCCAGATAGCGGGTGAACATCGCGGGGGTGCGCACCAGCAGCGCGCCCGTGCCGCCCGGGGGGACGGGCCGGTCCGCCTCGTCCACGAGGCGGATCCGCACCCCCCGCACCGGCTTTCCCACACCGGCGTCGGCCCTGCCGTCCGGCTGGGGGACCTGGGCGGCGATGACACCTGCCTCGGTGCTGCCGTAGACCTGCTGGACGGCCGGGCCGCAGTGCTCGGTGAAGCGGTCCGCCACCTCCGGGGGCAGGGCCGCCCCGGAGGACAGACACAGCCGTACGGTCTCGCCCGGGCGGGACGTCTCGCGCCAGGAGGCCGCGGAACGGGCCGCCAGGTCGTACGCCAGCGGGGTCCCCACCACGATGGTGCAGGCGCGCCCGTGCATGGTCCGCACCATCTCTGCGGGGGTGAACCGGCCGAGCAGGACGAGCTCGGCGCGGGCGTGCAGCGCGGTGGTGAGCGCGGCGACCATGCCGAAGGAGTGCAGCAGGGGCACGGCCGCGAGCAGGCGGTCGGCGGGGGTGACGGCGTAGGTGTGGGCGTAGACGGCGCCGCCGCTGACCAGGTCGCGCTGGGAGTGCACGGCGGCCCTCGGCTCGCCGGTGGAGCCGGAGGTGTACTGGTAGAGCGCGGGGGCGTCGGGCGGCGGCGCGGGCAGCGATGCCGGACGGGCCGTCGCGTCGGCCGGGGCGGTCAGTTCACGCACGTCGACGAGGACCCCGCCCTGCCACCGGTCCGGTGACGCGGCACCTGCGAGCGTGCGGAACCTGGCTTGGTGGCCGATGAGGTGGAGGGGCCCGAGGTCCCGGTGGACGCCGAGGAGGCCGGACTCGGTGCTGTCGGGTTCGAGCGGCGTGAGGGGGACGCCCGCGCGCAGCGCGCCCAGGAAGGCCACGGTGCCCTCCAGGGTGTTCTCGAAGAGCAGGCCCACGGTTCCCTCGCCGTCGGCCGGCAGGCGTGTGCGCAGCCGGTGGGCGGCGGTCCGGACGCGGTCGGCGAGTTCGCCGAAGGTGAGCGTCCGCGTCCCCTGGCGTACGGCGGTGGCCGCGGGGGAGAGGCGCGCGGCGCGCTCGACGAGCTCCCACGGCGTGGCGGGGGATTCCGTGGGATCAGTGGTCGACGGCATCGCTGGCCTCCGCTGTGTGCGTCCCCGCGCCGACCGGAGCCCGTTCGTCGCCGTACGGTTCGTCGGCCGGGTCGTGGTCGGGGTGCTGGTGGTGGAAGTACTGCCGGTAGAGGCGGCTGTAGGCGCCGTTTCGCCGCATGAGCGTCGCGTGGTCGCCCTGCTCGACCAGCCGCCCGCCGTCGACGACGACGATGCGGTCGGCCTTGCGGACGGTGGGGAGCCGGTGCGCCACGACGATCGTGGTGCGTCCCGCCGAGAGCGCGTCGAGCCCTTCCTGGATCTGGGCCTCGGTGAGCGGGTCGACGCTGGCGGTGGCCTCGTCGAGGATGAAGATCGGGGCGTCCTGGAGGAAGACGCGGGCCAGCGCCACGATCTGCCGCTGGCCGGTCGACAGGTTGCGCCCGCCCTCGTCGGTGGGTGTGTCCAGGCCGTCGGGCAGTTGCCGCAGCCAGGCGCCGGAGGCCACCGCGCGGGCTGCGGCCTCGATCTCCGCGCGGTCGGCGCCCGGTCGGCCCAGCGCGATGTTCTCCGCGACGGTGCCGGAGAAGAGGAAGGGTGTCTGGGTGACCACGCCGAGGCACCGCCGGTACCGCGCCAGGTCGAAGGTGCGCACGTCCTGGCCGTCGGCGAGGAGGCTGCCCTCCTGGAAGTCGTACGAGCGGGTCAGCAGACGCACCAGGCTGGACTTGCCCGCCCCCGTGTGACCGACCAGCGCGACGGTCTCCCCGGCCGCCACGCTCAGGTTGACGCCGTGCAGCACAGGGTGCTCGGGCGTGTAGCGGAAGCTGACGCCGCGCAGTTCGAGCGCGCCGCGCAGACGGGGCGGGGGCAGGTGGGCGCTCTGGTGGACGGCCGGTTCCCGGTCGATCAGCGCGAAGATCCGCTCTCCGGCCGAGAGGCCCTGCTGGAGCTGCTGCCAGAAGGAGGCGATGGCGGCGACCGGTGACCAGAAGAGGGCCAGGGCCTCCAGGAAGAGGACCCATTCACCGGCCGAGAGGTCGCCGGAGGCGACGTTGTGGCCGCCGACCAGCACGACCGCCGCGGTGCCGAGGCCCGTCAGGGAGATGAGCAGCGGGAAGATGCCGCTGAAGAGGCGGTTGAGGCGCACACTCGCCCGGTACCAGCGGTCGTTGACCGTCCGCAGCCCCGCTTCGGCCGCAGCCTCGCCGCGGTGGTTGCGGGCCACGGTGATCCCGCGCAAGGTCTCCTGGACGAAGCCGCTGACCTCGGCGAGAGCCTGCTGCTGGCGGGTGGAGGCGGTGCGCGCGCGTGTCCTGAAGGCGAGGCTGACCGCGACGATCAGGGCGGCGACCACGGTGGTGAGCAGGGCCAGCGGCACATTGATCACGAACAGGGCCGTCAGGATCAGCAGGACCACCAGGACCTGGCCGATGAGGGAGAGGACCAGGGAGAGCAGCGCCCCGAACGTCTGGGTGTCGTTGGTGACACGGCTGACCACCAGGCCGGTGGGGTGGGTGTCGTAGAACGCGAGGTCCTGGCGCATGGCCGCGGCGAAGACGTCCTCCCGCAGTTTCAGCACCGCGTCGCCGACCAGCGTGCCGGTGAGGCGCTGCTGGAGGACGGTGAACAGCCAGGCGGCCGCGCCGGCCAGGAGCACGGCCGCGGCCAGCAGCGCCATCGCGGAGCGGGTGTCGTCGTCGAGGGCCGAGTCGACGGTACGGGCCAGCAGGACCGGTACGGCGCTGCCCGCGGCCGCGGCCACCACCACGGCCGCGGTGACGAAGGCCACCGCGCCGCCGCGGCCCCGGAAGTAGGGGGTGATGCGGCGCAGCAGCTGTCGGTCGCCGTAGTGGCGGTCGTAGGTGTCCTCGGCACCCGCCTCGATGCCTTCCAGGAGTGCCATCAGCCGGTTCCTTCCTCTGCTCCGGCCGGGACCGGGGCGGTGGTGGTTCCCTTCGCGTCGTGGGCCGTGTACGGCGCGAAGATGGTGCGGTACAGCGCGCAGGTGCGCAGCAGGTGTTCGTGGGTGCCCTGGCCGACGACCCGGCCGGCGTCGAGGACGACGATGTGGTCGGCGGCGCGGATGCGGGAGAGCCGGGGGGTGACGAGGAAGGTGGTGCGGCCCGTGGCGGCGCGCCGCATCGCGAGCTGCAGTTCGTGCTCGGTCACGCTGTCGACGGCGCTGGTCGCGTCGTCCACGGCGAGGATGCGCGGATCGGTCACCAACGCGCGCGCGATGGCCAGGCGTTGGCGCTGGCCGCCGGAGAGGGTGATGCCGCGCTCGCCCAGCACCGTGTCGTAACCGTGCTCGCTCGCCATGACGAAGTCGTGTGCCTGGGCGGTGCGGGCCGCCTCCTCCAGCTTCGCCCGGCCGGTGCCGGGCGCCGCGCCGAAGGCGAGGTTCTCGGCGATGGTGCGGGAGAACAGGACCACGTCCTGCTCGACCACCGCGACCTGGCCGCGCAGCGCCTGCGGGTCCCAGGCGGTGGTGGGCACACCGTCGACCAGGACCTGTCCCTCGTTGGGCACATAGGTGCGGTTGAGCAGGTGCAGGAGCGTGGACTTGCCGCTGCCGGTGGCGCCGACGACCGCGACGGTGGTGCCGGGGGCGGCGCGGAAGGAGATGTCGTGCAGCACGGGCTTGCCGTCGCCGTAGGCGAAGGTGACGTGGTCGAAGACGACTTCGCCGCTGATGACCGCCGTGTGCCGGCCGCCCTCCTCGTCCTCTCCCGCCCGGTCGTTGATGATCTCCAGGATGCGCTGTGCTCCGGAGAAGCCGAAGAAGATGAGCCCGATGCTGAAGGAGGCGAGCTGGGTCGGGGCCCGCAGACTGCTCATCAGGCCCAGGACCGCGACCAGTTGGCCGACGCTGAGTGAGCCGTCGCGCAGCAGGAGGACGGCGTGCAGCAGGGTGCCGGCGGTGGCCACGGCCAGCAGCAGCGGGGGGAACGACAGGGCCTGGACGTGTGCCTGGCGCACGGCCGCGTCCCGGTAGGCGGCGGCGGCCGTGCGGAACCGGTCCTGCTCGCGTGCGGCTCCGTCGGTCGCCTCGACCGCCTCGATCCCGGTGATGCTCTCGGCGGCCTGCGCGGACATCGCGCCGAACTCCTCGCGGGCGAGGTCGGAGACAGGTTCCAGCCGGCGCCCGTGGTCCATGAGGGCGACGACGAACAGGACGACGAAGATGCCGGGGAAGAGCAGGAGCCGCCAGTCGACGGCCGCGATGAAGACCAGCGGGATGAGGGTGTTGAGCGCCATGTCCAGCGTCATGTCGAATCCCGGCGACACCATGAGCCCGAGGGCCTCGGCGTCGCCGGTGGCGCGGGTGGACAGGTCGCCGGTGCGGTGCCGGTTGAAGAAGCCCTGCTTCTTGCGGAGCATGCTGGCGAACACCCCCGCCCGCGCGTCGCGTTCCAGGCCGCTGGCGAAGGCCTCCAGGGCGTAGGTGGAGGCGATGCCGCAGACGCCCCGCACGAGGACCAGCCCGAGCAGCACGGCGCACACGACGTGCAGGGCCCCGAGGTCCGGGTCCTGGCCGTTCGTCTTCAGTACGGCGTCGAAGGCCAGCCCGATGACAAGGGGGAGGGCCGCGGTGAGGGTCTGCCAGAGCAGGCTTCCGGCCAGATGGACGGCGATGTGCCGACGGAAGTGACGCATGTGCAGGCGGAGCCAGGGGCCCACGCCCATCTCGGGTCCGGTGGCCGGCGCCGGTGCGGACGCGGGGCGGGTCTGCTCGGCGGTCTCGGTCGTCATCGGTCTCTCCCGTGCGGTGTCACGGAGCCGGCGGGGTGGGCGGTCAACGGTTCGGTGCTCCCTTTGTTCCTGGGGTTGTTCCCCGGGCCGGTCCCCGCGCTGTTCCTCGGCGCGCGAATTGCCCAGCGGAATGTGACGCCACGACGCGCGCCGGCCCGGCGGTTTCCGGGCGGGCTTCCGGTTTTTTTTCCGGCTCCTCCGGAGTGCCTTTCGGGCAGGCGGGAGCCGGGCGGGTAACAGGTGCGTCAGGAGGGGAAGTTAGCTGTTTTTTCGGAAAAACGAAACCGGCGGCCGGGTGGGCGCGTGGCCGGGAAAGTTCGAAATCCCGACCGTGGCGGTCATGTGTGGCGGTCATGTCCACGCCATGTCCCGGATGCTGTGTTTTGTTCGGTTTATTAACTTTGTTGGTCTGTAAAATCGGATGATGGCTCATAGCTGGGGCAATTGGCCGGATGGTACTGGTTCCCCCGAGTCCCTGTTGTTATAGTCAAGGCAAATTCGCGACAGGAGTCGACGGAAGCGAATTAGTCCGGACGCATACGGTCACCGTGTCCGGGGAATGCCCACTTACAGCCTTGATCCGGAGGAGTACGGTGAGCGATTTAGCATGCAAACCCCCCACCCCGTCGCGACAGCTGGTCGTCGCGACTCTTGTCCACGACCGCGTGGCGCGCCAGGAGTTGCAGGCCGCCCTGTCCGGGGCCGCCCTCGTGCGCGAGGCCCGGCACTGCGCCGACCGGCGCGAGGCACGCCAGGTGCTCGGCTCCGGCCGGGTCGACGTGTTCGTCGTCGCCAAGACCGACTACGACGCCCATGCCGACCTGCTTGACGAATTCCGCTCCCCTCTGCCGAGCACGCTGGTGCTGTTGAGCCACGCCGATCCGGACGAGGCGATGCTGACCGGACCACCGGCGCCCGACGGGTTCCTGATGCAAAGAGGTCTGAGCGCGGCGGCCGTGGACAACACCCTGCGCCGCATGGCCGCGGGGGAAGTGCCCATGCCCGCCCCGCTCGCCCGCGCCCTGATGGACCGCGCCGGCGCCACCCGTCCTCCGCACGGACGGCGTGACATCGCTGTCACCGCCCGTGAGACGGAGGCGTTGCTCCTGCTCGCCGAGGGACTGAGCAACAAACAGATGGCCCGGCGCCTGGACATCACCAGCCACGGCGTCAAACGGCTCGTGGCCAGTCTGCTGCTCAAACTGGGCGCGCCGAACCGGACCGCCGCCGTCGTTCTGGCCATCCACGCCGGCCTGATCCGTACGGTCCGGCCGGGCCAGACCACCACGGACCGCCGCGTCGTACGGGTCCAGCTCGCCGGGGGCGGAGCCGATGTCCGCCTCCCGGTCCCCGCCGGGCGCCTCGCCGCTGAGGAGGCGGACCCCGGAGCACGCCTCCTGGACGACCGGCACCGCTGACCACGGGCACCACTGACGACGCGTACTGCTGACAGACGGGTACCGCTGACAACCGCCACTGCTGACGAAAGGCACCGGCGCGGGCCGCGCCGACGGCGGCGGACACACCGCCCTGGCCCGGCGCCCTGCCCGTCCGGCCATGCCCGAATGGGCAGGTCTTCCTCCCGGGATTCCCCGGCTAGCGTGAAAGCGCGAAAGCCCTGGGGCGTCGACCGGAGGAAATCCTGCCGTGGAAAAATTCGAGACACGTGAAGTCCCCTTTTACGGCCGCCGTGCAGTGGAGGCACCGGCGACCTGTGCGCAGCGGCACATGTGGGACCTGATCCGCCGTGAAATGCCCGACGCCTCCTTCTACGATTTCTGTCAAGAGGTCTTTCTTCCCGGTGAAGGAACCGTGGAAGACGCTCTCGCCGTGTGCGGAGAACTCGTCACCCGACACGAGTCCCTGCGCACGGCTTTTTTCCGTGGCGCGGACGGAAGCCTCGTCCAGCGGGTCGAACGGTCGGGTTCCTTTGAGGCGCAGATATGCGCCACCGGGCCGGGCCGGAGCGCGCAATTCGTCCACGACGCCTGGCGACGGCGGATGCGGGACCGGACGTTCGACCTGCGGAACGGGCCGCCGCTGCGGGTGCTGATCGTCGTCACCGACCACGTGCCCGTGCTGGCGGCCTTCTGCGTCTCGCACCTCGCCGCGGACCTCATGTCCATGCGTACCCTCGCCGAGGAAGCCCTGACCCTGCTGGCCGCGCGGACCGCCCGCACCGCGGCCCCGCCGCCCGCCGACACACGCCAGCCGGTCGAACAGGCCGCCTTCGAGCGCTCCCCGCAGGGCCGTGCCCTGCTGGCCCGCGCCCACACGCACTGGCGGCAGCACCTGGCGAGCGCCCCCCTGACGATGTTCCCCGGCCGCCCCGCCCCGCGAGGGCCCGGCCGCCCGGACCGCTACAGCGCGGCCATGGACTCCTCGGCCGCCTTCCTGGCCGTCCGCGCCCTGGCCGGGCAGTGGCGGGTGAGCACCTCCGCGGTGCTCCTCACGGCGGTCGCGCTCCTGCTCGGCGCCCGCTCCGGACAACCGGTCTGCGCCCTGCGGCTGCTGGCCGCCAACCGTACGCACCCCGCCCTCCAGCACACCGTGGCCAACCTCCACCAGGAGGTCCTCACCACCCTCGACCTGCGCGCGGACGACGTGCGGACCGTCGCCCGGCGCGCCTTCGCCGCCGGCACCCTCGCGTACGCCAACGGCCTGTTCGACCCCGACGCGGCGAACGAGCTGATTGGGGCCGAAGGGCGTGGCAGGGGCGAGCCGCTCCATCTGTCCTGCTGCTTCAACGACATCCGCACCGACCACGATCTGCGGACCCTGGGTGAGACGGCGTCCGCGCCGGACATACGCGCCGCCCTGGCCCGTACCGTCGTCGCCCCCTCCGACTTCGAGGAGGCCGAGACCTTCTTCCTGGTCGTCGTCGACACCGATCCCGGATGGCTGAGATTCGTGCTGTGTGCCGAGACGGACGTCCTGCCGCCCGAGGAGGTGCACGCCTTCCTGCGGCGGCTCGAACGGCTCCTCGTGGACTGCGCCGAGCAGCCCGAACGCCCCTGGCCCCCGCTCGATCGGGAGCAGCGGCCGGCCGCCGTACGGCCACCGCGGACGGCCGCCAGGGGGTGACCGGATCTTGGCCGTAGCCGAACGGGCATGCCCCAAAGCGGAGGATGCCTCAGGCACTTGCGCATGGTGAGACTGGGACCTGTCCGATCAGGGTGCGCGCCACCGCGGCACCGGGTGACGGGGGAGTCGACTGTGTTCACGGAAGTACGGGCAAGCGAGACCGCCATGGGCGTGGAGAACCCCGCGCACGGCACGGTCTTCGCCCACGCCCCCCGCTGCACGGCCGCCGAACTCGACGCGGTCGTCGCCGACGTGGCCCGGGCGTTTCCCGGATGGGCGGCGCTGCCGCTGGAGAGCCGCCGCCGGCACCTGCTCGCCTGCCGGGACGCGCTGCGGGACGCCGAGGACGCCATGGCGGACCTGCTGACCCGGGAACAGGGCAAACCGCTGCGGCACGCACACGCCGAAGTCCGCCTCGCCGCCGACTGGTTCGCCCACACCGCTGAGCTCACCCTGGGCCCGGACCGCATCGTGGACGAACCCGCGGCCCGGGTCACCCTGGAGCGGGTGCCGCACGGCGTCGTCGCGGCGATCGCGCCGTCCAACTACCCCGTCCTGCTGGCCGTGTGCAAGATCGCCCCGGCGCTCCTCGCGGGCAACACGGTCGTCCTCAAACCCTCGCCCGCCACACCGCTCTCCAGTCTGCTCATGGGCGAGGCGCTGGGCCGGGTCCTGCCGCCCGACGTCCTGCGGGTGATCAGCGGCGACGCCGCGCTGGGAGCCCGGCTTACCGCACACCCCGCGGTCCGGCTGATCTCCTTCACCGGCTCGATCACCGCCGGCCGCGCCATCGCCCGCTCCGCCGCCGCCGACTTCAAACGGACCGTCCTCGAACTCGGCGGCAACGACCCGGCCGTCGTGCTGCCCGGTACGGACGTACAGGCCCTGGCACACGCCCTGTTCGAGCGGGCGATGGTCAACAGCGGGCAGTTCTGCGCCGCGGTCAAACGCGTCTACGTTCCGCGCGAGCAGCACGCCCCGCTCACCGCGGCGCTGGCCGCGCTGGCCGAGGCCGCAGTCGTCGGTGACGGCCTCGACGCCGCGACCGAACTCGGACCGTTGGTCAGCGGAGACCAACTCGGGCACGTGGCCGGGCTGGTGGACGACGCGGTGCGCCGCGGCGCGCGGCTCGTCACCGGCGGCCGCGCCCTGGAACGGGCCGGCCACTTCTATCCACCCACCGTCGTCACGGACCTGCCCGAGGGAACGCGCCTCGAAGAGGAGGAGCAGTTCGGTCCGGTGATCCCCGTGATCCCCTACGACGACCTCGACGCCGTGACGGCCCGTGTCAACGCGTCACCCTACGGCCTGGGCTGTTCCCTGTGGGGCGACCCGGAGCGGGGCGCCGCGGTGGCACGGCGGCTGCACTGCGGAACGGTGTGGATCAACACCCACGGCGACCTCCGGCACGACGTGCCGTTCGGCGGCCACCGCCACTCGGGCACGGGCGTCGAGTACGGACCGTGGGGCCTCTTGGAATACACCCAGATCACCATCCACCACCTCGCGCTCCGCGGGAAAGATGAGGGGAAGGCATGAGCGATACCGTTTCCGGCGGCGACCCCGGCACCGGCCTGGTCGATCTGTCGGGGCTGCGTGTGTTCGTCGGCGGCCCCATCCAGTACGCGCTGGGGCACAACAGCTTCCACCGGCCGTTGCGCGAGACGCTCCAGACCATCGTCACCGCGGTGGCGGAGGCCGGGGCCACCGTCTTCTCCGCCCATGTCGTGGAGAAGTTCGGCCTGGAGACACCGCTCTACTCACCGGAGGACGTCAGCGCACGGGACCTGGAGTGGATGCGCCGCTGCGACGTGTTCGTCCCCGTCCTGCCGACGGACGCCGACGGCGGTCTGATGCGCACCGACGGCACCCACATCGAACTGGGCTGGGCCTCGGCGCTGGGCCGCCCCATCGTCATGGTGACCGCCCTGCCGGTCCCGGCCGCGGCCAGTCATCTGCTGCGCGGGCTGCCGTCCGTGGCCGACGTCGGCCACGTCGACCTGGCCGAGCTGCGCCGCGGCGGCCCCGGCGAACTGCTGCTGCGGCTGGGCAAGGTCGGCCGCGACGCGGTGGTCACGCCGTGACGACCGTCGAGCACACCGCGTCGGCCACCGAGGTCCTCGGGCTACGGCTCCTGAGCCCCCTCGTCGTCGGCTCCGGCCTGCTCACCGACCAGGAGCGCAACATCCGCCGGCTGCTGTCCGGCGGCGCCGGCGCCGTGGTCACCAAGACCATTCACCCAGGACCGCTGCCCGGCGGCGACGAGCGCCTGCTCCACCTGCCCACCGGGATGATCAACAGCACCACGTACTCACGGCGCGGCCTCGACGCCTGGTGCGCCATGCTCGGCCGGTTCGCCGAGGACGACCTGCCGGTCATCGCCTCCCTGCACGCCGACTCACCCGCCGCGCTGGCGGACCTGGCCGCCCGGGTCGCCGACACCGGCTGCCGCGCCCTGGAACTCGGCATCTCGTGTCTGAACGAGGACGGCGGACTGACCGACAGCGCCCAGCGGGTCGCCGACTACACCGGCGCGGTGCGCCGGGCCACCGCACTGCCCTTCAGCGTGAAACTGGCGGTGGGGGAGCAGGTCGGCGAGCGCGTCGCCGCCGCGGTGGAGGCGGGCGCCGACGCGATCACCCTCAGCGACACCATCGCCGGGCTCGCGGTCTCCGCCGACACCGGCGAAGTACTCCTGGGCCGCCCCTTCGGCTACTCGGGGCCCGGGATCAAACCGCTGGTACTCGCCGCGATCTACGAGCTGCGGCGCGGCGGCCTCTCCGTTCCGGTGATGGGCAGCGGCGGGGTGCGCAGCGGCACCGACGTGGCGGAGTACCTCACCGTCGGCGCCGACGCCGTACAGGTCTACACGGCGCTGCACACACGGATGCACCAGACCCTGGCGGAGATCCGCCGGGGTTTCGACACCTGGCTCGGCGCACGCGGCGGAACCCTCGCCGACGTGGTGGGGCGGGCACTTGACGGCGGAAGAGGTGAGGCGCGTGCGGCAGCGGACCACGAACGTCACGGCGTACGGTGATCTGACCAGCCCCGAAGCGCCCGACGCGCTCAGCGGCGCCACCCTGGTGTGGCCGGTGGGCGGCCTGGAGCAGCACGGCCCCCATCTGCCGCTGTCCGTGGACTACGACATCCCCGACGCGCTCGCCCGGCAACTGGTGGCGGACGTCGACGGGGTGCTCTTCCCGGGGCAGCCGCTGTCCGCCAGATCGCTGCCGCACAGCGGTGGGGGACTGCGCTTCCCCGGCACCGTCCACATCGACGGGGGAACGTTCATCGACTACGTCGCCCAGTGCCTGCGGGGACTGGCCCGGCTCGCCCCGGCCCGTCTGGTGGTGGTCAACGGGCACTACGAGAACGAGGCCCTGCTGTTCGAGGCGATCGACGGACTCGACCCGGCGCGCACCTTTCCCGCCACCGAGATCGTCGCCTTCAGCTGGTGGAGCCTGGTGGAGGAGGAGTGGCTGCGCAAGCGGCTCCCCGAGTTCCCGGGCTGGCACGCCGAACACGCCGGGGTGACCGAGACCAGTCTCATGATGTACCTGCGTCCCGAGGTGGTGCGCCCGGTACGCGTGGACCACCCCACCCCGCCCGCCGCCGGGGTGTACCGCCACCCCGTCGACGCGGACCGCATGTCCACCCAAGGGGTGCTCACCACGACCTCGGGCGCCAGCGGCGCACTGGGGGAGGAGCTGTTCTGGCACGTGATGGACGGTGTGGCGCGGACCCTCGCGGACGGCCCGTCCCCGCGCACCGAGCGGCGCGCAAGCGAGTGACGAATTCCAGCGGAAGGGGATCCATGCGCCTGCCGACGACCGAACGCGACGCCTTCGAAGCCCGCCTGCAAAGCCTCTTCGGCGACAAACTCCGGCCCGTGGAGGAGTGTTTCGAGGCCATCCAGAACTTCAAGGACGGATCCTTCGCGGTGGGGCAGCTCGGGCTCATGCTCTACACCAACGGATACAACCTGCGGGGCACCAGCACCCGCCATCCCAACGGGATGGTCTTCCACGACGGGCAGAACCTCTTCGGCGTCGGCTACTTCAGCAAGGAGCACGACGAGCGCAAGCACCTGCACATCGTCGCGCCCAAGGGGGAGGACCGCATCACCGCGGTCAAGTCGTTCATCTCCGCGACGCGCGAGGCGGGCCTGGCCCGGACCTCCGTATACGTCCGTCACCTCTCGCCGCGCGACCACGCGCTGTTCCTCGCGGCCGGCTTCGACCCGGTGACCAGCGACCCGTGGCACCCCGAGGCCCCGGAGGAGGACGAGACGTACCCCAACCGGGTCTACCGCCTGGAGGAGCTGCTGGCGGCGGACGACGAGGGCGGCCTGGTGGTGAAGAACCTGGAGGGAGAGGGCAACCGGCGGCACAGGAACAAGAACCGGCTCGCCTACCGGCGCTTCGAGAACTTCCTCGCCCGCAACGACCACCTGGAACTCCGCATACGCCCCTACGGATACGGCCCCGACGAGGCGAAGATGGCCAGGTCCGTCGTCGAGGGCTACTTCGAGGCCCGCCGCGCGCAGGGCGAGGTCGTCGGTTCCACCCCCGAGGACTACACCGCGATCGTCACCCAGCGGCCGGGCGGCCGCAACGAAAAGGACTACTTCGCCTACCTCGGCGTCCTGGCGCACAGTGGCGGCGAGGAGGTGCCGGTGATGTTCTTCGCGGGCGAGCGCACCGCCCCGGACCGGGCGTCGCTGTACTGCACGATGTCGATGCGCTTCGCGGACCGGCTGAGCGGGCTGTTCAAGGACGCCACCGGATTCACCGCCATACCGCAGTACATCTGGCTGACCGTGTTCAAGAAGCTGATGGACCACGGCATCCGCGAGGTCGACGCGGGCGGATCCGAGGTCAAGGGCCTCGACGACCAGAAACGGCAGTTGGGCGGACGGCCCGAAAAGACCTACTGGGTCGTGGGCTGACCGCCTCGACCCGGACCTTCCCAAGTCGCGCCCAGGGGGTACGTACATGCAATCGCGCACCGATCACGAGGACTTCACCCCGTTCGACGTCTGCGTCGTGGGGATGGGATACGTCGGCGTCACCCTCGCCGCCGCCCTCCTGTCCACCGGCAAGCGGGTGCTCGGCTACGAGAGCGACCCGGCGGTCGCGGGCACCCTGGCACAAGGGCGCCTCCAACTGGCGGAGCCCGGCGTCGCCGAGCTGATCGCACGCGGAGCCGGTGACGGCACGCTCGCGGTCACGGCCGACATCAGCGGGCACCGGCTGCCACCCGTCGTCGTCATCTGCGTCGGCACACCCATCACGCCCGGGGGCACGACGCCCGAACTCGGCCACCTGTCGGCCGCCGCCGAGGCCGTCGCGGCGGGGGCGGACGAGAACACCCTGGTGATCGTGCGCAGTACCGTTCCCGTCGGCACCACCCGCGAACTGGTCCTGCCGGCCCTGGCCCGCCGCATACCCGAGCCGCTGCTCGCCTTCTGCCCCGAACGCACCATCCAGGGCCAGGCGCTGACGGAGCTGCTGTCCCTGCCGCAGATCGTCGGCGGCCTGGACGAGGAGGCGACCAAGCTGGCGGCGGGGTTCTTCACCACCATCAGCGGGCGCGTCGTCCCCGTCTCCTCACTCGAAGCCGCCGAACTGGTCAAACTCGTCAACAACTGCCACACCGACCTCATCTACGGCTTCGGCAACGAGATCGCCCTCATGGCGGAGAAGCTCGGCCTGGACGCCATGGAGGTCATCAACTCCGCCAACGCGGACTACCCCCGCCCCGATCTGAGCAAGCCGGGCTTCGTCGGCGGCAGCTGCCTCACCAAGGACCCCTACCTGCTGAACCACTCCCTGGCCCGCCACGGCCACACCCCGCGGATGGTCATGGCGGCCCGCACCCTCAACGAGTCCCTGCCCCAACAGGTCGGCGAGCGCGTGCTCGACGCGCTGCGCCGGGCGGGCCAGGACCCGCGGGAGTCCACCGTCCTGGTCTCCGGGTTCGCCTACAAGGGCCGGCCCGAGACGGACGACATGCGCGGCGCCCCCTCCGTGCCGCTCCTGGAGTTCCTGCGCGACAAGGTCGCCCGGGTGGTCGGGCACGACTTCGTGGTACCGCCCGAACGCATCGAGGCCCTGGGGGTGCCCTCCGTCACCCTCACCGACGGTTTCACCGGCGCCCACGCCGCCATCCTGCTCAACGACCACGCCCGGTACGGCGCGCTGCCCGCCGACGAGCTCATCGCCCGGATGAGCCCGCCCGCGCTGGTGTACGACGCCTGGCGGGTGCTCCCGCCGACGACGAAGACAATGAGGCTCGGCAGTGCCTGAGAAGATCCTGATCACCGGGGGAGCGGGGTTCATCGGGCTGCACCTGGCCGCGGAACTCGCCTCCCACCACGACGTCACCCTCCTCGACGACTTCAGCAGGGGCCGGCGCGACACGCTGCTCGACTCCCTGCTCGACCGCGTCACCCTCGTCGAGCACGACCTGACCACCCCCATCCCCGACACCCTCCTGCCCGACGACTTCGACACCGTCCACCACCTGGCGGCCGTCGTCGGTGTCGTCCACTCCAACGAGGAACCCCAGCGGGTGCTCAGGACCAACCTCCTGTCCACCGTGCACGTCCTCGACTGGTTCACCGGGCGGCCCGGGACATCCGGCGCCACCTTCTGCTTCGCCTCCTCCAGCGAGGCGTACGCGGGAAGCGTCGCCGCCGGGCTCGCCGCGCTGCCCACCGGCGAGGACGTCCCCCTGCTGGTCCCCGACCCCGAGGTGCCCCGCTCCTCGTACGGCTTCAGCAAGATCGCCGGAGAGCTGCTGTGCCGCACCTACGCCGGTGTCCACGGCTTCGCCCTGCGCATGGTGCGCTTCCACAACGTGTACGGGCCGCGCATGGGCTACGACCACGTCATCCCCCAGTTCATCGAACGCGTCCTCGCCGGCGCCGACCCCTTCGCCGTCTACGGCGGCGACCAGACGCGGGCCTTCTGCCACGTCGACGACGCGGTCGCCGCGCTCGTCGCGCTGGCCGGTCTGCCCACGAAGGAGACCCTGCTCGTCAACATCGGCAACGACAGCGAGGAGGTCCGCATGGACGACCTCGCCCGGATGGTCTTCGAGACGGCCGGGCGCACCCCCCGCATCGCCGCCCACCCCGCGCCGCCCCTGTCCCCGCAGCGCCGCCTGCCCGACCTGACCCGGCTGCGCGAACTCACCGGCTACCGCCCCGCGGTCGACCTGCGCGAGGGTCTGCGCCGCACCTACGCCTGGTACGCGCACGACCTCGCCACCCGTGGGGCCGGGCAGTGAAGGGCCTACGGGTGCGCTACGTGCACCAGGGATACTTCCCCGCCCGCGCGGGCGGCGAGCTGATGACCCGCTCCCTCGCCGTGGCCATGAGCCGCCGGGGGCTGAGCGTGGGTCTGTACGGCGGCGAGGGCGACCCCGAGGACGCGCGGCTCATGACGGCCGCGGGAATCGGCGTCGAGCCGCTGCCGGCCGGGGACGGCCGGGCGCGCGCGGCGGACCTGGTGCACGCCGTCGACGCTTTCCAGCCCGAGAACATCCGCGCCGGTCTGCGCCTCGCCCGGGCCTGGGGCGTCCCCTTCGCCGTGACACCGGCCTCGGCCCCGGACGTGTGGCCCGACCGGGCGGCCGTGGTGGAGGGCTGCCGCCGGGCGGACGCCGTGTTCGTCCTGACCGACGCCGAACGCGAGATGCTGCGCGCCGACGGCGTGGCCGACTCCGTCCTGCACCGCATCGGGCAGGGGGCGCACCTGCCGGGCACCGCCGACCCGGAGGGCTTCCGTGCCGCGCACGGCATCACCGGGCCGCTGGTGCTCTTCCTCGGCCGCAAGATGCGCTCCAAGGGGTACACGGTGCTGCTGGAGGCGGCACGGCACGTGTGGGCACGCCACCCCGAGGCGCACTTCGCCTTCCTCGGCCCGCGCTGGGACGAGGACTGCGCGCAGCGGTTCGCCGCCCACGCCGATCCCCGTATCACCGAACTGGACCGGGTGGACGAGGACACCAAACGCAGCGCCCTCATGGCGAGCGACCTGGTCTGCCTTCCCTCGACGGTCGACGTCTTCCCGCTGGTGTTCGTGGAGGCGTGGATGTGCGGAAAGCCGGTGATCGGCTCCGCGTTCATGGGCAGCGCGGAAGTGATCGCCGACGGCCGGGACGGGCTGATCGTCCCCGCCGCCGCCCGGCCGGTGGCGGACGCGGTGAGCCGCCTGCTCGCCGACCCGGCCGAACGGGAGCGGATGGGGCGCGCGGGCCACGCCAGGGCCCGCCGCGAACTCACCTGGGACGCCGTCGCCGCACAGGTGCACCGCGTCTACACCGAACTGGTCCCGGCCCGGAGTTGAGCGGAGGAAGTCCCGTGAAAGCAGTGATACTGGCCGGCGGCGAGGGGCGGCGCCTGCGGCCCGCCACCTTCACCGTCCCCAAACCCCTCATCGAGGTCGACGGCACCCCGATCCTGCACATCATCCTCCGACAGCTCCAGAGCGCCGGCTTCACCCAGGTCACGCTCTCCCTCGGCTACCGCGCCCAACTGATCGAGGCCAGCTTCGACGGGCCCGGCTGGGCGGGTCTGGACCTGCGGTTCTCCCTGGAGCACGAGCCACTGGGGACCGCCGGACCGCTGGGCCTGCTCCCTCCCCTGGAGGACTCCACGCTGGTGATGAACGCGGACCTGCTCACCGACATCGACTTCGCCGACCTGTGGAGGCGGCACAAGAAGTCCGAGGCGGCCGCGACGATCGCCCTGGTACCGCGCCATGTCGACCTCGCCCACGGCGTGGTGGAGGTCGACGGCGAGAACCGGGTGGCCCGCTTCCGGGAGAAGCCGCGCATGAGCTTCCTGGCCAGCACCGGCATCTACGTCCTGGAACCCTCGGTCCCGCGCCTGCTGCCCCCGCGTACCCGCTACGACATGCCCGCGCTGCTCACCGACGCCGCCGACCGGGGCGCCCGCGTCGAGGGCCATGTCTTCGACGCCGCCTGGCACGACATCGGCACCCCCGCACAGCTCGCCGCCGCCGACGCCGCCCTGCGCGCCGACCGGGCGCGCTATCTCGGCGCCCTGTCACAGCGCGGCCCCGGTGCGGACTCCACGCAGGAGGCGGTGCGCGGATGACCGACTGGAAGATCCCCCTGTACGCCCCGAGCACCGGCGAGGCCGAGGCCCGCGCCGTCGCCGAGGTCCTGCGCGCCAACTGGCTGTCCGTGGGCCGGGTGACCCAGGACTTCGAGGAGCGCTACGCGGCCGCACTGGAGGTCGAGGACGCGGTCGCCGTCAGCAGCGGCACCGCGGCGCTGCACCTGGCCGTCCTCGCGCTGGGGATCGGCCCCGGCGACGAGGTGGTCCTGCCGTCGCTGAGCTTCGTCTCGGCCGCCGCCGTGGTCGCCCTGTGTGGGGCCACCCCGGTGTTCGCCGAGGTGAAGGGCGCCCATGACCTGGGCGTGGACCCGGCGGACGTGGCCGCCCGGATCACCCCCCGCACCCGGGCCGTGGTGGCCGTGCACTACGGCGGCCACGCGGCGGACCTGCCGGCCCTGACCGCGCTGGCCCGGCGGCACGGTCTGGCCCTCATCGAGGACGCCGCGCACGCCCCGGCCACCAAGAGCGCGTACGGCGTCCTCGGCACGGTCGGTGACATCGGCTGCTACAGCTTCTTCGCGACCAAGAACCTCTCCATGGGGGAGGGTGGCGCCGTCGTCGCCCGCGACCCCGAGGTGCTCGCCCGCGTCAGACGGCTGCGTTCGCACGCGCTGACCGTGGGGGCCGAGCAGCGCCACCGCGGCGGCCCCTCGGGTTACGACGTGGACGGATTCGGCCTCAACTACCGGCCCACCGAGATCGCCTGCGCACTCGGACGCGTCCAGCTGGGGGCGCTGGCGGAGCGCCGCGTGGTGCGCCAGGAAGCGGTGCGGACCTATCGTGAGCTGCTGTCCGGGCTGCCCGGTCTGGAAGTGCCCTACGCGGACCGGCCGGTGGAGGAGGGCGCACACCACCTGTTCCCGGTCGTGCTGCCCGACGGCCTCGACCGGGAGGACCTTCAGACGGGGCTGCGGGCGGCCGGGGTCCAGAGCGGTGTCCACTATCCGCCCACCCACCTGTTCACCGCCTACCGCGAGCGCTACGGCACCCGCCCCGGCAGCCTCCCGGTCACCGAGAGCGTCGCCGCCCGCCAACTGTCGCTGCCCCTGCACGGCGCCATCGAGCTCCAGGACGTCCGTCGGGTGGCCGAGGCGGTGAGCCGGACATGGGCGCCGGAGCGGTGAGCCCGGACGGCGGCACCCGCCTCGTCGAAGGGGTGCTGCACCGCGACGGGCACCCCCTGTTCTGCCTGGGCGTCAACTACTTCCCCTCGCGGGCGGGCTGCGACTTCTGGCGGGACTGGGACCCCGACGTCCTCGACGCCGACTTCGCGCGCATGGCCGCGCTCGGCTTCAACACCGTGCGGATCTTCGTCTTCTGGGCCGACTTCGAACCCGCCGAGGGCGTCTACGACCCGAGGATGACCGAACGGCTGCGCGAACTCGCCGATCTCGCGCACCGGCACAAGCTGCTGTGCCTGCCCTCCCTGCTGACCATCTGGATGAACGGACAGCTCTTCGACCCGCCGTGGCGAGGCGGCCGGGACCTGTGGCGCGATCCGGCGATGGCCGAGCGGCAGCGCGCCTTCGTCGCCCACATCGCGGGCGCGCTGCGCCACGCCCCCAACATCCTCGCCTACGACATCGGCGACGAGATCCCGCACGTCGACCCGGCCGCGTCCGGCTCACTGGACGCGCACGAGGTACGGGCGTGGTGGGCCGGTCTCGCCGACGCGATCCGGGCGGCCGATCCGGGGGCCCTGGTCCTCCAGGCCAACGAGGGCTCGGCGGTCTTCGGCGACCACGCCTTCCGGCCCGAGCACGCCCGGCCGCTGGACCTGGTGGCCCTGCATGGCTTCCCGCTGTGGACCCCCTTCCACATCGAGTCGGCCGCCGCCGCCAAGGCCACCGCCTATCTGCCCTACCTGGTGCGGCGCGGGCGGGTCCACGCCCCGGTGCTCGTCGACGAGATGGGCAGTTACGGGTGCGACGAGGCCACCGCCGCCCGCTATCTGCGTGCCGCGGCCCACAGCGCCTTCGCCGCCGGGGCCGTCGGCATCGTGGTGTGGTGCTGGCAGGACTTCACCTCCGAGAGCAAGCCGTACGCGCTGCGCCCCGGCGAACGCTTCGTGGGACTGCTGGACATGGACGGCCGCGAGAAGCCCGCCATGGACGCCTTCCGCGGCTTCGCGCGCCGGGTGAGCGGGGAACTCGCCGGGTTCCGTCCCGTAACGGCCCCGGTGGGGGTGTTCCTGCCGGAGCGGGCCCCGGACCACGACGGCGGATACCTGGCGGCGGAGGCGGACACCGAGGCCGCCGCCTTCTACACGCACTGCCTGCTCCAACAGGCCCACCTGCCCTACGAGTTCATCGGGACCGAGGACCTGGAGCGGTACGCGATGGTGATCTGCCCCTCGGTCCAACCGCTGCCGCTGGCCGCGCAACGACGGCTGGGCGAGTACACGGTCGCGGGCGGGGTCCTGCTGTACTCCACCGGCGATGTGCTGGGCCCGGCGGGGCTTGAGGAGCTCTTCGGCGTGCACATCCGGGACTTCACCCTCGACCCGGCCGAACAGGACCGCTTCACCTGGGCCGACACCCCCTTCCCGGTGCACTGGCCCGCCGGGCGGATCCCGGTGGTCGACAGCACGATCGCCGAGACCCTCGCCCGCTACCCCAACGGCACGCCCGCCCTCACCCGGCAGCAGCGGGGCAGCGGTGTCGCCTACTTCCTCAACGCCCCGCTGGAAGCGCTCCTCAACGCCCCCTACCGGCTGGAGGAGACACCCTGGCACCGGCTGTACGCGGCGATCGCGGAGAAGGAGGGGATACGGCTGGAGGTGTTCGCCGACGAGCCGCTGGTGGAGACCACCGTCCTGGCACGCGGCGACGAACGCTGCGCCGTGGTCGTCAACCACTCCACCGCACCCGTGACGACGACCGTGTACGGCACGTCCCCTTCCGGTGACCCTCGGGCGGTACGCCACCTGAGCCTGGAGCCCAAGGGTGTCGCGCTCGTTCGCCGGCCGGGCGAGCCGCCCCTGCACGCCGGTGCCGACTCCGGCGCCGGAGAGGACGGACAGCCGTGATCATCGACGCCCACGTCCACGCCGGCGAGTACTACCGCCACTTCACCGCCCGGTTCGCCGACCAGATGATGGCCACCACCGGACTGCCTCCCGAGGCGCTGTCCGCCCCGGAGGACAAGCTCCTCGCCGAGATGGACGCCGCCGGGGTCGACCACGCCTTCCTGCTTGCCTTCGACGTACGGCGCGTCGAGGGGTTCTCGGTGCCGAACACCTTCGTCGCCGAGCTGTGCGCCCGTCACCCGCAGCGGTTCACCGGCTTCGCCTCCGTCGACGCCGGCCGGCCCGGCGCCGCCGAGGAACTGCGGCACGCCGTGACCGAACTGGGCCTGCGCGGACTGAAGACCGCCCCCTGTTACCTGCGGATGTCCCCGGCGGACCCCCGCTGGTTCGACGTGTACGAGGTGGCCCAGGAGCTGGACATCCCGGTCCTCGTCCACACCGGCTACACCCCCGCGAAGAACGCCGACCCCCGCTTCTTCTCCCCCCTGCTGCTGGAACCCGTCGCACGGCGGTTCCCCCGGCTGCGCCTGATCCTGGCGCACCTGGGCACCCCGTGGACGACCCCCTGCATCGACCTGCTGGCCCGGCACCCCCACCTCTACGCGGACCTGTCGATCTTCGGCTCCTACCAGTCGCCCCCCACCGTGGCCGCCGCGCTCGCCCACGCCCGCGCACGGGGAGTCCTGGACCGCCTGCTCTGGGGTACCGACTTCCCCTTCGCCACCATGTCCGCCGCCGTGGCCCGCATGGCCCGGCTCACCACCGACGCCACGCCGTGGCCGTCGGACAGCGCCCCGCTGACACCAGACGAACACCGGGCGGTCATGGGCGGCACCGCCGCACGACTGACCCAGAAATGAGGAGACGGTGGCCTTCATCCAGGGATACGAATTCGACGCCATGTCACGCCGCCCCCTGTACGGGGACGTGACCCAGCGGCTCGTCGACCTGTGCGCGTGCGCCCCGGGCAGCGTCGTCGCCGACGTCGGCTGCGGCTCCGGCCGGGCCACCGAGCTGCTGCTCGAACGCTTCCCGCAGCTCGGCTCCGTCGTGGGCATCGACCCCTCCGCCCATGAACTGGCCCTGGCCGAGGAACGGCTGCGCGACAACCCCCGGGCCCGCTTCGTCACCGGCCGGGCCCAGGACGTGGGCGCCGTCGTCGGCCCGGTGGACGCCGTGGTCCTCAGCAACGTCATGCACCAGATCCCCCGCGCCGAACGCCCCTCGGTGCTGCGCGGCTGCCACGATCTGCTCGCACCCGGCGGCCGGCTCGCCCTAAACACCCTGTTCTACGAGGGCGCCGTGCTGCCCGAGAGCCGCCGCTTCTACGCCGCGTGGCTGCACGCCACCCGCACCTGGCTGCGCGGCCACGGCGGCGACCTCGTCCTGGAGCGCGAGGCCCCCGTCGCGCTGGAGACGCTCACCCCTGCCGACCACGAAGCCCTCATGACCGAGGCGGGCTTCGTCTCCGTCACCTCCGAGGAGGACGTCTACCCATGGACCCTGGAGGACTGGCAGGCCCTGTGCGGGTACTCGGTCTTCGTCGAGGGCGCCACCGGGCTGACGGACGTCGAGCTCGGCTCCCGGGCGCTGACCGCCGCCCTGCACACCGTCTTCCGCGACCTGGGACTGCGCCAGGTGCCACGGCGCTGGCTCTTCGTCCACGGCACGAGGCAGCGGTGATCGCGGCGACCCGGCGCACGGTGGCCGCCGCCACCGGACCGCTGTCCCACGCCCAACTGGGCATGTGGTTCCTGGAACGGCGCGCGGGGAGCACCCTGTACGCCGAACCGATGACCTTCCGCCTGACCGGCGAGGTGGACGTGCGCGCCCTGCACGCCGCCGTCGAGGACGTGGTGCGCCGCCACGACGCGCTGCGCACCCGCTTCACCGTGGTGGACGGGGCACCCCGCCAGTACGTCGTCCCCGACGCGCGGGTGCCGCTGGCCAGGATCGACCTGGCGTACCTGCCCCCCGACCAGCGCCACCGGCGCGCCGAACGGCTCCTGCGCGCCGAGCTCGGCCGTCCCATCGACCTCGCCGCGGGACCGCTGGTGCGGGCCACGCTGATCCGGCTCGCCCCGCACGACCACGTCTTTCGCCTCACCCTGCACCACCTCGTCTGCGACGCCTGGTCGTGGTGGATGGTCGTCCTGCGCGAGCTGGAACAGCTCTATGCCCGGCGGGTGGCCGGCGTGCGCACACCCCTGGAGCCCGTCCGTACCCACTACGCGGACTTCGTCGACTGGCAGGAGCGCTGGCTGGAGAGCCCCGCGTACGCCCGGCAGGTCGCCCACTGGCGCCGGGCCCTCGCCGGTGTCACCCCCCTGCCCGAACTCGCCCTGGCCCGCACCACCGCGCCGGTCCCGCACACCTCCTGCGCGACCGAGTGGGAGGTCTTCCCGCAGCCGCTCTACGACGGGCTGCGCGCCCTCGGCCGCCGCGAACACGTCACCCTGTACATGCTGCTGCTGACCGCTTTCACGCGGGTGCTGCGCCGCCACGTGCCGGGGGACGACATCCTGGTCGGCACCCGGGGCGGCTTCCGCAGCAGACCCGAGTTCGAGAAGACCGTCGGCCTGTTCGTCAACATGCTGCCCATCCGCGCCCGCGTCACCGAGGACGCCGGGTTCCACGAGCTGCTGCCCCAGGTACGCGACACCCTCCTCGGCACCTACCTCAACCGCGACCTGCCCTTCGAACGCCTGGTGGCGGAGCTGGGCCTGCGCCGCCCCGGGCCCCACCCGGTGATCAACGTGTGCGTCTCCTTCCAGACCACCCCCGAGGTCATGCCCCGACTGCCGGGCCTGGAGACCACGTTGGTCAACCACGACCCCTATTCGCCCTTCGACCTCGACCTCGGCTTCTACACCGAGGACGGCGGTCTGCGCGCCCTGATGATCTACAACCCGGCCCGGTACACCCGCGAGGCGGTCCGCCATCTGCTCGACGCGCTGCGCCGGGAGCTGGAGGAGGCCACCCGCCCGGCGGAGGCCTCCCGCAGGGCCGGGTCCGTCCGCCCCGACGACGCGAAGGAGACGCCCGTATGAGGGCTTTGCAGTGGCACGGCCCCCACCGGGTGGTCCTCGCCGACGACGTGCCGCCCCCGCGCGTCGAGGCCCCGGACGACGCGGTGGTACGGGTCGTCACCAGCGCGATCTGCGGCACCGACCTGCATCCCTACCGGGGCGAGATCGCCTCCTTCACCCCGGGCACCGTCACCGGCCACGAGTTCACCGGAGTCGTGGAGGCCGTCGGCCCCGAGGTGCGCGGCCTGCGGGTGGGCCAGCGGGTCCTCGCCTCGGACATCATCGCCTGCGGCCGCTGCTGGTGGTGCCGGCAGGGCGCGCACTACCAGTGCGAGCGGGTGGGCCTGTTCGGCTACGACACGGTCGTGGGCGAGCACCCGGTCGCGGGCGGCCACGCCGAGTCCGTCCGCGTCCCCTTCGCCGACACCGTCCTGCACCCGATCCCCGACGACGTCGGCGACGAGCGCGCGCTGCTCATCGGCGACGCACTGGCCACCGGGTACGCCTGCGCCCTCGGCGGCGAGGTCAGGCCCGGCGACACCGTCGCGGTGATCGGCTGCGGGGCGGTCGGCCTGCTGGCCGCCGAGGCCGCCAGGCTGCTGGGCGCCGCCCGCGTCCTCGCCGTCGACCCCGTCGCCGCCCGCCGCAAGGCGGCCGCCGAACGCGGCGCCCGGACCCTGGCCCCCGGCGGCGACCTCCCGCGGCAGGTCCGCGAGCTGACCCGGGGACGCGGCGCCGACGCCGTGCTGGAGGCGGTCGGCACGGACGCCGCCCTGCTGAGCGCCCTGGAGATCGTGCGGCCGCGCGGGGTCGTGTGCGCGGTCGGCGCCCACGCGTCCACGGCCATGCCCCTGCCGACGGTCACCGCCTTCGCCAAGGAGGTGACCCTGCGGTTCGCCGTCGGCGACCCCATCGCCACCCGCGAGCCGCTGATGGAACTCGTCCGCCAGGACCGCCTCGACCCCTCCTTCGTCATCACCCACCGCCTGCCGCTCGCCGAAGCCCCCGAGGCGTTCCGGCTGTTCGACGCGGGCGAAGCCCTCAAGGTGGTACTCGTCCCATGACCACCCACCCCCTCCTCCCACCGGCCCCTCCGACCGCCCCCGATCCGCTCACCCGTGCCGTACACCATCTCGTCGAGGAGCGCGCGGCGCGCACCCCGGACGCCGACGCCGTGCTGTACGGGACCGAACGCCTCAGCTACGCGCGACTGGACCGGCAGGCCGAGCAGCTCGCCCGCCGTCTGCGCCACCACGGAGTGGGCCCCGAGGTCCCGGTGGGCGTGCACCTGACGCGCTCACCCGCCCTCGCGGTGGCCTGCCTCGCGGTGCTCAAGGCGGGGGGTGCCTGCGTCCCGCTGGACCCCGCCCATCCGCCCACCCGGCTGGCACAGGCCGTACGCGACGCGGGCGCCCCGCTGGTCCTGAGCCGGCGCGCACTGGCGCCGGGCCTGGGCCCGCACCCGGCGACCGTCCTGTACGTGGACTCGGAGGACACCGACCCGGCCGCGCGAGCCGACGAGCGCCCCCCGGCCCTGTCGGAGCTGGGCATCCGTCCGCCACGGGACACCGCGCCACGGCTGTCCGGCGAGGCCGGGACGCCCCCTCACCCGCCCCTCGCGCGCCGCCTCGCGTGGGTCGCGTACACCTCGGGCTCCACCGGCCGGCCCAAACCCGTGGGCCTCGAACACGGGCCGCTCGCCAACCTCGCCGTGCGGATCGGCCGCCGGCTGGACCTCGGCCCCGAGGACCGCGTCCTGCAGTTCGCCTCCCCCGGCTTCTCCGTGGCCGCCGAGGAGATGTTCTCCACCTGGGCCGCGGGAGCCTGCCTGGTCATGGACCCCGACGACACCCTCGCCGACAGCGCGGGACTGCTCGCCGCCGTGGACAGATACGCCGTCACCGTCCTCCAGCTCACCCCCACCCTGTGGTACGAGTGGCTGCGCGAGCTGAGCCGGGACGGCACCCTGCGCCCGCCCGCCTCGCTGCGGCTGCTCGTGGTGGGCAGCGAGCAGGCCGCCCCCGACCGGGCGGCGGACTGGCTGGCCACCGGGGTGCGCCTGGTGCACGAGTACGGCGCCACCGAGGGCACGGTCTCCCAGATCCTGTACGAACCCGACGTCTCCCCGGACGAGTTGCGCACCTGGCCACGCCTGCCCATCGGCACACCGCTGCCCGGAGTACGCGTCCACATCCTCGACCCGGAGGGCCGCCCGGTCACCCCGGGCGAGCCCGGCGAGCTGCACCTCGCCGGAGACACCCTGGCGCGCGGCTATGTCGGGCAGCCCGCGCTCACCGCCGAGCGCTTCCTGCCCGACCCGTTCACCGACCGGCCCGATGCGCGCATGTACCGCACGGGCGACCTCGCCCGGCAGCGCGCCGACGGCAACATCGAGTTCCTGGGGCGCGTCGACCACCAGATCACCCTGCGGGGCGTACGCATCGAGCCGGGCGAGATCGAGACGATGATCGGCCGCTACCCGGGCGTCACCGAGAGCGCCGTGCTGGCCCGCACCACCGCGCGCGGGGACGAGCAACTGTGCGCGTGCGTGGTGTGGCACAAGGAGCGCGACGAGCCCGGACTGCGCGCCCATCTGCGCGCGACGCTCCCGCCCGCGCTCGTCCCCGCCCGCCTGACGGCCCTGCCCGAACTGCCGCGTACGCCCCACGGCAAGGTGGACCGTCAGACACTGCGGGCCATGCCCTGGGACGGCGACCGGGCCCCGTCGCCCGACGGCACACCGCGCACCGCGCTGGAGGCGGCCCTCGCCGCGCTCTGGGCGTGGGTCCTCGACGTACCGTCGGTCGGCGTCGACGACAGCCTCTTCGACCGGGGCGGCGACTCCCTCACCGCCACCCGCCTGGCGGCCCGGCTGCGGGAGGTCCTGGGAGCCGACGTACGGCAGCGGACCGTGTTCGACGCGCCGACCGTACGGGCCATGGCCGAGGTGATCGCGCGCCTGCGCCACGGTACTCGCGCGGACGAGGCGGGCGAGGCGGCGGACGCGGGCGAGGAGGCGCCGCTGTCGTCGGCGCAGTGGCGTATGTGGCTGCACCACCGCCGGGATCCGGCGAGCGCCGCGTACCACGAGCCGGTCGCGCTGCGGCTGCGGGGCCCACTCGACGCCGGCCACCTCGTGCAGGCCCTGCGACGGACGGTGGAACGGCACGCCGCCCTGCGCACCACCATAGGCACGGCAGCCGGCCAACCGGTGCAGCGGGTGGCGCCGCCCGCCACGGCCGAGGCGTTCTCCCTCGTCGACCGGGACCTGAGCGACCGCTCCGCAAGCGAACTGGAAGGTGAGCTCCAGGAGCTGGCGGTGCAGCCCTTCGATCTGAGGCGCGGCCCCCTGATCCGCGCGCACCTGCTGAAGGTCGCCGCAGACGACCACGTCCTGATGCTGGTCCTGCACCACATCGTCTTCGACGGCTGGTCGATGGACGTGCTCTTCCGGGACCTGGCCGCCTTTCACGACGAGGCCGCGACCGGAGTCCCCGCGGCGCTGCCGTCCCTGCCGTCCCCGCCGCAGCGCCCGCCGCGGCCGGCCGTCGGTGATCCGGACACCGAGCACCGGACGCGCGAGCAGCGGGCCTACTGGAAGCGGCAGTTGGAGGGCGCTCCGCCCGTCACCCGGCTGCCGGGCGGCCGGTCCACGGGCCGGCAGGGCACCGTGCGCTGCCCGTTCACGGTCCCGGCCGCCTCGGCGGCGCGGCTGCGGGAGCTGGCCGCGGAGGAGGGAGCGACCCCGTTCATGGTGCTCCTCGCCGCCTTCACCGCGCTCGTCCACCGCGGCTCCGGTACCCGGGACATCGTGGTGGGAACGCTGCTGGCGGGCCGCGACAGCCCGGACACCGCCGACCTGATCGGTCTGTTCACCCACACCGTTCCGCTGCGCACGCGGGTGCCCGAGGGGACGACCTTCCGCGATCTCGTACGGCGGGTGCGCGAGACGGTCCTGGGCGCGGTGGCCGCACAGGACGTCCCGTTCGAGCACATCGTGGCGCATCTGGGCCCACCACGCGATGCCCGGCACAACCCGGTGTTCCAGATGGTGTTCTGCCAGGGTGGCGCGTCCGCCCCCGCCCCGCGCCTGCACGGCCTGAGCGTGACACCCGTGGAGGTCGCCGTGCCCTTCGCCAAGTTCGACGTCACCGTCATGGTCGAGGAGGACCGGAACGGCGGCCACACCATCGACCTCGCCTACGACCTCGCGCTGTACGACGAGACGACCGCGCACCGCCACACCGCGGCGTTCCGGGCCCTGCTGGAGACCTTCGCGGACCGACCGGAAACGGTGGTGTGAATGCGACCGGCGACGAGACCGGCGACGAATCCGGTGACGAATCCGGTGACGGGGAGAAACGCGGCGCGAGCGCGCGCCCCGTAGCGCGCGGAAGCCCCTCTGCTCCAACCAGTCCCCTTCGAGGGCCGCCCACCGGTTGCGGTCCTCACACCGGCACCGCCGGCCCGCCAGGCGGCGGCCCCGACCCGCACAGACCCATCCGACCCCCTGGGGGAGACGTGTCCACAGAATCGACCGCCCGCACCACCGCATCCCCGGCCGCCGCGACCGCGCGTAACGGCGAAGCGCCCCCGACATCCGAAGCCGCGGCGGTCCGGGAGGCCGAGTCGGTCCGCCGGATCTGGGCCGAACTCCTCCAGATCGACGCCGAAACCATCGACGTCCGCCGCAGCGACTTCTTCGAGCTCGGCGGCTACTCGCTGCTCGCGCTCCAGGCCATCGGCAGGCTGCTGGAGGAGCGCGGCCTCGACGAGTTCGAGGCGGCGGAGCTGGAGGGCGCGCTGCTCAACCGTCTCTTCGAGGATCCCACGGCCCTGGCCCAGGCGGAGTGCCTGCTGTCCGCGTCGGCCGATGGCCCGGCACACACCTGACAGTCACCGGGGCGGCCCGCCGAGCCCGTGCCCGCGGGCCGATCCCGGGTGCCGAGTCCGAAGTCCTCATCGCCCCGCACCCCGCAAGCGATGAGTTCCGGCGGCGGCCCGGGTCTACCCGGTATGACGCGCATCATCGCTGACATCTCGGTCTCCCTCGACGGCTTCGTCACCGGCCCCGACCCAGGCCCGGACAACGGTCTGGGCACCGGCGGCGAGGCCCTGCACCTCTGGGCGTTCTCCGACGATCCCGACGACCGCCGGCTCCTCACCGAGGCGACCGCCCGCTCGGGCGCCGTCGTCCTGGGCCGCCGCCTCTTCGACGTGGTCGACGGCCCGAACGGCTGGGACGACACGACCGGCTACGGGGCGGGCGAGGTCGGCAAGCCCGCGTTCGTCGTGGTGACGAGCACGCGCCCTCCGTCGGTGCGGACGAGCAACCTCGACTGGACGTTCGTCACTACCGGTCTGTCCGACGCCGTCGCCGCCGCGCGCGAGCGCGCCGAGGCCGCGTCGGTGGTCGGCGGCAGGGACCTCGACGTCGTCCTCATGGGCGGCGGAGCCACGGTCGCCTCGGCGTTCGAGGCCGGCCTGGTCGACGTCCTGTCGCTGCATCTCGCCCCCGTCGTGCTGGGGGCCGGGACGCCCCTGTTCACCGGGGGAACGCCGCGCTCCCTGGTGCGGCGGAGCGCGATCGCCACATCGACCGCGACCCATCTGACCTACGACGTCCTCTGACGGGAGGACCGCGAGGACCGCCCGCACCGCACGAGTTCCCGGTGAAGTGCCCCGGCGGCCGGCCTGTTTGCCCTAGGGTCGGACCCGCATCGCCCGTTGGCCGGAGCGAGGGGATCGGACGTGAGTCGAGGCGAAGCGGGCCCCCGGGGCACGGACACGGGGCGCCGCTACCTGCTGGCCATCGGCGTCGCCCACTACCGGTCACCCCGTCTGCCGGACCTGCCGCGCGCCGCGGCGGACGCGGAGCATGTGGCCGACGTGCTCGCGGACTTCGGGTACGAGCGTGTCCTGTCCGGACTGGGAACCTCGCCCACCACCCAGCAGCTGTGGTCCGGCCTGGCGCGCTGGACGCGAGAGGCCCGGCTGGGACCGGACGACGCGCTGGTCCTGTACTTCAACGGCCACGGCGCCGGGGACGGCCAACGTCTGCGTCTGCTCGCGTCGGACAACGAACCGGGGTCCGCGTTCACGACGTCGACCGCCGACGACCTCGCCGCCCTGGTCGCCGAGAGCGGTGTGGGAAGCGCCCTGACCGTTTTCGACGTGTGCACGGCGCCGGAGGGTGACCCCGCCGCGGCCGGATGGTCCATGCCGCACCTCCGCACGCGGCTTCCGTACCTCACCTACCACTGGGTGTCGCACCGGCGGGACGCCGCCGACGACTCCGGGTCCCTGGCGGCCTCCTGGACGTACGCGCTCACCCACGCGAACGTCGGGATGCGGCAGCGCTACCTCCCCGTCACCCAAGTGTTCGAGGACATGCGCCACCACCTCGTGTCCCACGGGACGTCGGGTGAGGAGCCTCGATACGCCGGATACGGGACCGGGGGAGCGGACTCCATCTTCCCGAACCCCCACTACGTACCGGATCTGCCGCGCGACGCCCTCGATCCTGTAGGTGTGGCCCGGTTGCGGCACAAGTACCGCGACCACTTCGAGCCGCGCGGCCGTGGCGTCGCGCACGCCGCCGAACCCGGTGACTTCTTCGTGGGGCGGACCGAGGCCCTGGCGCGGATCGCCTCCTGGGTGAGGGCGGCGCCCGGCGCCGCGGTGCCCCCGCTGGTGGTCCTCGGGGCGCCGGGCGCCGGCAAGTCCGCCCTGCTCGGACGCTTCCTGGCGCTGACCGACCCCGACAGTCCGGCCAGGATGAACACCGCGCCCGAGACGCTGCCGCCGCCGGGGCTGGCCGTCATTCCGCTCAGCGGTCACGGTGTCAGCGGGCTACGGTCTCTCTGCGACCAGTTGTCCACCGCTCTGGGCCGGCGCTCGGGGGCGGGCGCGTGGGACGTACTGGAGGCGTTGCGTGCGCGGACCGACCCCGTGGTCATCGTCCTCGACGGACTCGACGAGATCGCGCCGTCCTCGTACGACGACACGCTCGCCCACTTCGTGCGCGCGCTCGGGCGCGTACCCGCGGTGCGGCTCCTCGTCGCGACCCGCGCGGAACGCCTCGCGTCACTGGGTGAGGACGTCGAGGTCCTCGACCTCGACGCGCCCCAGTACCGCGACGAGGACGCGCTGCACCAGGTCGCCCACCGCCTGGCCCGGGACCCCGGCCGGGCCGGGGAGGTCCTCGCGGAGCTCGGGGAGAACGTAACCGGCCAGGTGGAGCACTCCTTCCTGATGCTGCACCTGCTGGCGGCGGGTGCGCTGACGGCCGAGACCGTACCGCCGGACGCGGGGGACCTCGCCGCGCTGTTCCGGAGGCTGCTCCAGCGGCTCGGCCCCGACGAGGCCCGCACGCGGCGCCTCCTGGCGCCGCTCGCCTACGCGCAGGGAACGGGCCTTCCGTACGGACTGTGGGCGCCCCTCGTGCAGGCCCTCACCGGCGAGGTGTGCGCGCCCGAGGAGCTTCGCCGGTTCCGCGACCGGGCGGCCGACCTCGTGGTCACCGGCACCCGGCCCGACGGCACCCCGGCCCACAGGCTCTTCCACGTCGCGCTCATCGAGTACCTGCGGGCCTCCGCCGACGAGCGGGACCAGCACCGGCGCATGACCCGGGGACTGGTCAGCCTGGTGCCGCGCACGGCCGACGGGCAGCGCGACTGGGCCGCCGCGGACCCGTACATCCTCGAACACCTCGCCGCCCACGCGGCGGCGGGCCGGATCCTCGGCGAACTGGTGCTGGACAGCACCTACCTGCGCCACGCGGTGCCCGGACCGCTGCTGCGCGCGCTCGCGGACAGCGGCGCCGACGACCTTGCGGCCCCGACGCCCCGGGACCAGGACCTGGGCGCCGGCACCCGGCTCGAGACGACGGCGGACGAGGACCTGGGCGTCGACGACGCTGCCGACGAGGGCATGAGCACGGACGAGGACGTGGGTACCGGCGCCCGCGAGACCGATGAGGAGGTGTACATCGATGCCCGCGTGGCCGAGGACGACGCCTTCGACTTCGACCCGGTGGACGCCGGTGAACTCGCCGCCGCGCAGGTCCTGTCGGAGCGGCCCCGCGTCCTGGTCGTCGCCACCGAGTGGTCCTCGGGGCGCGGGGGCCTGAGCACCTTCAACCGGCATTTGTGCGTGGCGATGGCGACGGCCGGCGCCCAGGTCTTCTGCATCGTGCTGGACGCCGACGCCTCGGAGGTGACCGACGCCAAGGAGAAGGGCGTCACCCTGCTCACCCACCCGGGCGCGCCGGGGGCCCCGGAGTACGGCCGGCTCACCCGTCGGGTCGCCCTCCCGCACGGCGTCCTGCCCGACCTGGTCATCGGACACGCCCGTATCACCGGACCGGCTGCCGCCCACCTCACGGAGGACTTCTTCCCGCAGGCCCGCAGGCTGCACTTCGTCCATATGGCTCCGGACGAGATCGAATGGCACAAGCTGGGTGACGGCGTCGACCGCGCCCGGCAGGCGGAGGAGCGCACCGAGATCGAGCGCGAGCTGGGGGCGACGGCTCACCGGGTGGTCACGGTCGGCCCCGCTCTGCAACGCCGTTTCATCAACGAGCTGTGGGACGCCGGAGTGCCCGAACCGCTGCGCCTGGACCCGGGCTTCGACTCGCCCCTGTCCACTGGACTGCCCGGTGCGCCGTCGACCGCCTTCGCCCGCCGCAGGCCCCCGCCGGACGGGCTGCGCAAGGTCCTGTTCGTCGGCCGTACCGAGGACGTCCGGCTCAAGGGCGTCGACCTCGCGGCCCGGGCCTGCGGGATCGTGCACGAACTGCGGTCCAGGACGGCGGGGGAGCCCATCGAACTGCTCGTGCGCGGCGCGCCGCCGGAGAAGGCCGACGAACAGCAGCAGCTCATCCGGGACTGGTCGGGCTGCCCCGGCCTGCGCGTGGTGGTACGCCCCTACTCCGCCGACCCGCGCAAACTGGAGTCCGACATGCTGCGTGCCGGACTGGTGGTGATGCCGTCCCGCTCCGAGGCCTTCGGCCTGGTCGGACAGGAGGCCGTCCTGCGGGGCGTACCGGTGCTCGTCAGCGACCAGAGCGGACTAGCGCAGCTCCTGCGCGAGCAACTCCGCGCCGACGCCGACCACCTGATCGTTCCCGTCACCGGCGACTTCGAGGAGGACAGCCGGGAATGGGCGGCGCGGATCGAGAAGTGCCTGACCGGCCGTGACGAGGCGTTCGAGAGGATGCATGGCGTGCGCGATCGCCTCGCCGCGGCGGTCACCTGGGAAGCCGCCGCCCGCCGGGTCCTGGCCGAGGTCCCGCCCCGGACCGGGTGACGTGACCTCTTCGCGGGAGCCGGTCGCGGACCGCGGCCCCCTCAACCCGCCTACGCACCGTAGAACGCGGGGCCTCCGTACTGCCGTACGACCTGGTACATCAGCCGGGCCGTGCCGGTGCAGTTGGCGAGAGCGTCCGGGTGGTCGACGCAGATCCGGAGCATCTCCTCGTAGAAGCGGTCGTCGACGTGCCTGCGCCGGCCCTCGGTGGGGTCCAGACGCAGCCGCTGTCCGCCGTAGTTGCGGTAGCCGAAGTCGTGGATGACGCACGCGTCGTGGAAGACCTGCGCCCACAGGCGGGGGGTGGGGGGTGAGCAGCCGTCGGTGCGCCAGTCGAAGGGCCTCTCGTGGTGCCGGGCGTAGGTGGGGAACTCGCGGTAGTTCCGCGACTGAAGGAAGTCGGCCCGCTTGCGCACCTTTTCGGGGTACGTGGCCGGTCTCTCCTGGAGTGCCGCGCCGGGCGGGGTGTCGGTCGCGGCCGCCGCGGGAGCGGCATTCGGGACGGCGCCGAGCAGGAGCGACCCGCAGAGGGCGAGCCCGGTGAGGAAGCGGGACGCGGCGCGGCGTGGGGTGGGGGGTCTCATACGGGTCCTGTCCGGGGTGCGGGTACGGGGAGTGACAGGTGGCTACCTGGCGTAGCTGATGGTAGCTGTGCGTGACCGCAGTGGGTGGTTACGCAGCCGGGCCTGTCTCCCGCCGTCGTCGCCCCTACGCGGACCGGTCGCGCAGAGCCGTACGGATCTGGAGCAGCGCCGAGGCGTACACCCACAGGGCCGGCAGCACCAGGGCGGCCTTGAGCCAGAACCACACCGAGCCGGGCTCCGGGTGGGCGAGCAGGTCGTACACCCATCCGACACTCAGCGCGCACATGGCCAGGGTCGGGATCAGCCGGGCGCGTGCCGCGCGTCCCGCGCGCCCCGGGGTGTCGGCCAGCCGCAACGCGTAGACCTCGACCGGTCCGAACTCGTCGGCCGCGCTGCCCCCGGACGTCCGCAGATGGTCCCGGGCCTCCTCCCGGCAGCGGGCCGCCGCGGCGGGCCGGTAGCCGTGCCGTCCTCGGAGCAGCGTCTCCAGGCGCGCCAGCCAGGCCTCGTCATCGACCGGCTCGGCCGCCGCGCGCCGCCCGAGGAACCAGCGTGCGGCCCGCTCGTCGGAGAGCCGGAAACCCGCGACGGCCAGCAGGGCCCCGACGCCGAGCAACGCGGGCGCGGGCACCTCGGCCAGCGGCTCGGAGGGGACCGAGGTGAACAGGGTGGCGGCCGTCACGACGAGGACGCAGACGGCGCCCAGCGCGACGCGCCAGGCCCGTGGCCGCGCGGCGGCCCGCAGCTCGGGCAGCACCCCGGACACCGCCACGGACAGCACCACCAGCAGCGTCCCGCCCGCGAGTTCGGGCCACCCCGCCGTGAGCCAGAAACCGTCGCTCACCCAGAGCAGGATGCCGAACAGCACCGTCTGAACGGCCGCCATGATCAGTCCGGCCGTGAACCGGCCGCCCGGCGCGCACCCGTCCAGGCCGTCGGCGCTGCGCCGCGTCTCGCTGATGCGCTCCGCCGCGACCGTGTCGGCGTACGCGTCCGGCTCACCGACCACGTCCCGTACGGGCCGGCCCGCCTCCTGTGCGATCTCCCGCACCTCGACGAGGACCTCGTCCGCCAGCCCGCGCGGCGGGTTGTGGCGGCCGATCAGCGCGAGCTCGAACTGCGCCGCCCAGCGCTCGTCGTCCTGACGCGTCCACACCTGTCCCTGCTCGGTACCGCGCGTCATCGGCGCTCACTCTCCTGATTCGCGGGTGCCGTCGTTGCGGGAGAGCGGCCCCCGGCCAGCGCGCTCACCACGTCGTCCAGGGCGCGCCAGGACCGGTACTCCTGGGCGAGTCGGCTGTGCCCGGCGGGGGTGAGGCGGTAGTACTTCCGCCCCGGCCCGCCGTCTCCGGCACTCCATCGCACCTCGACCGCGCCCTCTTCCTCCAGCCTGCCGAGTGCCGGGTAGAGGGTGGCCGCCTTGAGGCCCCCGAGCCCGGCCTCGCCGAGGCGCTGGATGAGCGCGTAGCCGTAGCTCTCGCCCTCGGTGGCCAGCAGGCCGAGCAGGCACAGCGGCAACGACGCGCGCAGCCACACGGCTTGGACGTCCGGCATGGTCCCTCCCCAGCACCCCGACTAGTTGGATTATGAGAATAGTCGAAGAATGGGAAGAGCTTCCCTGCCCGTAACGCGGCTGACTCCGGCGTTGTTGACGCCGCCGAACGCGCCCTAGGCTCGGCAGTGCACGGACGCAGGTGTCGGGCAGCCACTCGTGGGGGTCGGTTGACATGTTGTACGCATTCGGCTTCGAACGGCTCGGCGTCGTCGTGGGCGACCTGTACTTCGTCGATCCCGCACCGCTGCCGGGGCAGGAGTCCCCCGAGCGCGGGGTGCGGCTGGAACTGCGCGTCCTCGAAGGGGGCGAGCCGCCCGGATCCCTCTACGCCGCACGCCCCATCACCGTCGGCCGCCCCCTGTGGCGGGTGGACCTCCTCCAGGACGCGCACGCCGCCCCGCACACCTTCGACCGCACGCACCACCACCCCGGCTTCACCGACTGGGACCCCGGACCCCGGGTCTTCGTCGAGGAGCTGACCCGCGACCCGCTGGCGTGGCTGACCGGCAAACTCACCGACCTGCCGGCCCTGTTGAAGGAGACAGGCATCGCCTCCGACGACATCCCCGCGGCCGACGCGGACGCCCTGCGCACCGCGGCACCCGAGATCACGGACACCGTCCGCCGTCTCCTGGAGCGCGTGTGGTCCGGCGAACTCGGCCGCCCGCCCACCGGCACGGGCCCGTCCGCCACCAGCGTGCGCGCCGGCTGGCTCTAGGACGTGCCACGGGCACCGCGCCGCGACGGGCGGTTCACAGAAGCTGCGCGCGATGGAGCAGAGTGCGCAGAGCCTCGGGCCGCAACGCGGCACGCGCCGCGTTCGCGCCCGGGGCACCATGCACCCCACCGCCGGGATGGGCGGCCGCGGAGGCGAGGTACAGCCGCTTGACGGGCGTCTCCGGGCGGCCGGTTCCGGGGACCGGCCGGAAGATGGCCTGCTGGTGCAGGGCGGTGGTGCCGTTGTTGATGGCCCCGTTGTGGAGGTTCTCGTTCATGGCCTGGAGCGTGGGGGGCGCCAGGATCCGGCGGGCGCGGACGAGGGAGCGGAAGCCGGGGGCGAAGCGTTCCACCTGGGCCTCGATCCGGTCCGCCATGGCCTCCTGCTCGTGGGCGTCCCAGCGGCCGGTGATGCCGTCGGGCCCGGCGTCGCCGGTGATGTGCTGCGGCAGGTGGGTGTAGGCCCACGCCGACTCCGTGCCCGCGGGGGAGCGGCTGGGGTCCGCCGTGGTCATCTGGCCGAACAGGGCGAAGGGTTCGTCCGGCACCTGTCCGACCGCGAGCTGGCAGGCGAACCGCGTCAGGGCGTCGACGCCGTCGCTGAGGTGGACCGTCCCGGCCCCGGCGGCCTGCGGCGCCGTCCAGGGCACGGGCCCGGACAGCGCCCAGTCGACCTTGAAGGTCGCGAAGTCCCACTGGAAGCGCTCCAGGTCCCGCAGCAGCCGGGACGGCAGGTGCTCCTCGCCCACCAGATCCCGGTACAGCGCCGGCGCCGAGACATCGGCCAGCACCGCCCGGCGCACGCCGATCGCCTCCCCGGCGGCCGTCCTGACGCCCACCGCCGTCCCGCCGCGCACCACGACGGTCTCCACGCGCTCCCCGCAGTGCAGCACACCACCGCGGCGCGTAAGACGGCGTACGAGCGCGCCGGTGAGGGCTCCGGCCCCTCCGACGGGCACCGGGAAGCCGTGGCTCTGCGCCAGCATCGACATCAGCCAGCCGAACCCGCCGCTCCCCGCGGCCTCCGGCCCCAGATCCGCGTGCAGGGCGTTCCCCGCCAGCAGCAGCCGGCCGCCCTCGCCCCGGAACTCCTCCTCTCCCAGCCTGCGTACGGGAAGGGCGAGGTTGCGGGCGAGCCGCAGACCGCCAGGACCCCGCAGCCGCGCGGCCAGCCGCAGCCCGGAGCGGACCGGCGGGAACGGCGTGAACAGGGTCCGTACGAGATCGGGCCCCACCCGGCGCCACATCGCGTACATGTCCCGCCAGGCGTCCGCGTCCTCCGCGGCGAACTCCGCCAGACCGGCGCAGGTGTCCTGCGCCCGCCGCTCCAGCACGGCACACCGGCCGTCGCCGAGGGGGTGGGCCAGGACGCGCGGGGCGTGGCTCCAGCGCAGGCCCTCGGCGGCGAGGTCGAGGCGGGCGAGCACCGGGGAGGCGGCGGCCAGGGGATAGAAGGCGCTGAAGAGGTCCGAGACGTAGTCGGGGTGGACACCTCGGTCGCTGCGGACCGCGCCGCCCGGCTCGCTCTGCGCCTCCAGGACCTCCACGCTCCACCCGGCGTCGACCAGCAGGTTGGCGGCCACCAGCCCGTTGGGACCGGCGCCGATCACCACGGCGTCAGGCATGGCTTGCGGGGGCGTGGTTCTTCTCCACGAGCGCGGCAAGACGGCCCAGCATGCCCCGGTGGCGGAGCTGGAGCACCGCTTCGACCACGGGATTGTGGAAGGTGCCGCCGAGGCCGTGCAGGGGGTGCTCGTCGCAGACGACCAGGGTCTCCTCGCCCCAGGGCCGCAGCTGGAGCAGGATCCTCGCCGTGCCCAGGGTCTCGACCACCGCCTCCAGCTCCAGCTCCTTGGCCGGTTCCTGGTGGCGGACGACCGTCACGCCCTTGGTCGACCACGGGCCGAGCTTCAGGGTGAAGCTCAGCCGCGACCCGGTCTTCGGCCAGGTGTCGTCGAGCGGTGTGGAGTGGGAGGGCCCCACCACCCACTCGCCGTAGAGCCTCGGATCGCACAGCACGTCCCATACCGCCTGCGGGGGACGTCGGACCAGCCGGTGACGGACGGCCATGAGGGAGTCCTTCCACGAGGGGATCTTCGGCCAGTGAAACACCTGGGGAAGCTCTGCGACCGCCGGACCGACGGTGCCTGGCCGTGCGGGGGGAGGGGAGCCGAGGCGTGTTCACCAGGTCCGGTTGCCGCGATTCGGGCTTCCATGCACTGTGTGGAGGAGGTCGAGCAGTTGGTGCAAACGGGTGTCGACTGCCGCACGGTTACCCCGTGCGTTCCGGGGCACATGCGTGACATCGAACATACCTCCGTACACCTTCCGTGGCTCTGGTAAGGAGAGGCCCCCATGCTGATGGCGCACCCCGCGGTACTGAAGGACCTGGTCGAGCGGTACGAGACGCTGCGGACCCTGTATGCGCAGGAGGCTTCGGCCGAGGTGGGGCGGCGCATCGAGGACGTCACCTACACCCTGTGCGTGTCCACGGGGACCCGCGACATCGAGGCCGCTCTGGCCGCGGCGCACCGCCGGATGAGCGGCGCCCGTACCGAGGGCGACTTCGCGCTCGCCGGCTGAACCGGTCCCGCCGGCTCGTCATGGACGTCGTGTCTCTGCCCACCCTCTCCGGCCTGGATGCCGTCACCTCACTGGTGGCCGACCGGCAGGACCTCTACGTGCGCTGGTCGCGGGGGCCCGAGTGGGACCTCACCAGCGTCTCCAGCACGGATGACCTGACCGGTATCCAGCTACCGGGCCTGTCCGCCAGCGCATTGGGCGTCGAGGAGTGGTGGGGGAGGCGTCCCGCTCGCGTATGGGTCGCCCGACGTCTGTACGACTACTGCCACCTGCCGGCGGTGAAGGACCCCGCCACCCGGCCGTGGGTCCTGCGCGGCCGGGAGGTGGGCCGGGGCCCGGACAACGAACCGCTGGTCGTCGACGTGGAGCCGCTCGCCTGGATCACCGACGACGTCGTCACCGAAGCCGTGGACATCATCAGGCATTTGCCCGGCCGTTGGGGACCCCTGGACCGCGACATCGCGAACTAGGAGTCCCCCACAGTCCCCAGCGGCCGGGGACGTCACTCCTCGGTCTGCTGGACGAGGGCCGAGTGCGCGAACTGAAGTGCATCCGCCGCGGCCAGCGCGGTCAGCCCCCCG
Source organism: Streptomyces sp. NPDC005878 (assembly GCF_040629815.1). Lineage (NCBI taxonomy): Bacteria > Bacillati > Actinomycetota > Actinomycetes > Kitasatosporales > Streptomycetaceae > Streptomyces > Streptomyces sp. NPDC005878. The sequence goes on along the minus strand of NZ_JBEXWK010000004.1, from coordinate 186,500 downwards.
GTGACCGTGCGCGTGGCCCGGGGCCAGATCCCCTTGGCGCCGGTGAAGGTGGTCACGATCCACACGCTCAGGCAGAACGGGCAGCTGAGCAGCTCGCCGATGGTCTGCCGACCGGGTTCCTCGCTCGGGGTCTCGTTCAGCTCGCCGGGTGCCCCGGCCCCGTCCACCTCGGTGAAGGGGGCGCGCAGCGGCCGGGTGACCGTCGCCTTGCCGATCAGCCGGCTGAGCCGGAACGTCGCCGCCGCGGTGAGCAGGACGTCCCAGGGCTCGGGGGAGACCGGCAGCGGCCGTCCCCGGCGCCGCAGCAGGACGGCCCAGCCGGCTGTGTATCCGCCCCACGCCACCAGAGCACCCAGATGGCCGCTGTGGGACCGCAGACCCTCGATTTTTCCCATCGAACGCCGCCTACTTCCGCCCGGTGGGCAACTCGATCGTGAAAACGCGGGCCATGTGACACGCGCACATGCCGTGTACCCGGTTCGATTCCCCACACGCCCCTCCTGGGAGGTGACCCCCACGGTATGCGCACGGGTGAGAGCCAACTGAGTTATCCGTGGGGCGAAGTCTTCGTTTCGGTCACTTTCCGTAGTACACCTGTAGGCCGGGCGTAGGACCCGTCTCGGTGGGTACTGACGCCTGCGCCAAAGCACCCAGGCGGCAGATCCGACCAAAGGAAGCATCCATGGGGACTTCAACCGAGTCCGTCGCGCCGGTCCCGGTCAAGGGCCGTACGCGCGGACAGGTGCTGGTTTCGTGGCTGACCACCACGGACCACAAGAAGATCGGTCATCTCTATCTGATCGCGTCCTTCGGGTTCTTCCTGATCGGCGGGGTCATGGCGCTGGTGCTGCGCGCGGAGCTGGCCCGCCCCGGCTTGCAGATCGTTTCCAGTGAGCAGTACAACCAGGTGTTCACCCTGCACGGCACGATCATGCTGCTCTTCTTCGCGACCCCGACCTTCGCGGGGTTCGCCAACGCGATCATGCCTTTGCAGATCGGCGCACCCGATGTGGCGTTCCCACGGCTGAACATGCTCGCGTTCTGGCTGTTTCTTTTCGGCGGGCTGATCGTCGTGGGCAGCCTGCTCACCTCGGAGGGAGCCGCCGACTTCGGCTGGACCGCCTATACGCCGCTCAGCGGCGGTGAGCGCACCCCGTTCGTGGGCGGCGATATGTGGATCATGGGTCTGGCGCTCTCCGGATTCGGGACGATCCTCGGGTCGGTCAACTTCGTGACGACCATCATCTGTATGCGGATGCCCGGCATGACCATGTTCCGGATGCCGATCTTCACCTGGAACGTCCTGCTGACCTCGGTGCTCGTCCTGTTCGCCTTCCCCGTGCTCGCGGCGGCGCTCCTGGTGCTGGAGGCCGACCGGCGTTTCGGCGCACAAGTGTTCAACGCGGAGAACGGCGGTGCCGTCCTGTGGCAGCACCTGTTCTGGTTCTTCGGGCATCCGGAGGTCTACATCATCGCGCTGCCGTTCTTCGGCATCATCACCGAGATCATCCCGGTGTTCTCCCGCAAACCCATTTTCGGCTACATCGGACTGGTCGGCGCCACCGTCTCGATCGCCGGGCTCTCCGTGACCGTGTGGGCCCACCACATGTTCGCCACCCAGGCCGTACTTCTGCCGTTCTTCTCCTTCATGACCTTCCTGATCGCCGTTCCCACCGGAGTGAAGTTCTTCAACTGGATCGGCACCATGTGGAACGGATCGCTGTCATTCGAGACACCGATGCTGTGGTCCATCGGATTCCTCGTCACGTTCCTCTTCGGCGGCCTCACCGGCATCATCCTGGCCTCCCCGCCGATGGACTTCCACGTCACCGACTCGTACTTCGTCGTGGCCCATTTCCACTACGTGGTCTTCGGCACGGTCGTCTTCGCCACCTTCGCCGGTTTCTACTTCTGGTGGCCGAAATTCACGGGCAAACTCCTCGACGAACGGCTCGGGAAGATTCACTTCTGGACCCTGTTCGTCGGCTTCCACCTCACCTTCCTCGTGCAGCACTGGCTCGGCGCGGAAGGAATGCCACGCCGCTACGCCGACTATCTGGCCGCCGACGGCTTCACCGCGCTCAACACGCTCTCCTCGATCGGCGCGTTCCTGCTCGGCGCCTCCACGCTTCCGTTCTTCTACAACGTGTGGAAGACGGCGAAATACGCGCCGCGCGTCATGATGGACGACCCGTGGGGATTCGGCCGGTCCCTGGAGTGGGCCACGTCCTGTCCGCCGCCGCGGCACAACTTCTCCACCCTGCCCCGGGTCCGCTCCGAGTCCCCCGCCTTCGACCTGCACCATCCGGAGATCACCGCCCTGGACCCGGCGCGCCACACCGGGCGCGACATCATCGACGACGACGCCGCCGTCCAGCACCCGGCCGGCCCGGGCCCCACCGAGTAAGGGGTGGAAACACGCCGTTGACGGGAGTCCGCGCCGACTCCCGTCGCGGGCGGACATGGAGCGCGGCCTCGGGGGTACTTCGCCCACTCGCCCACGACGAGGAGGGCCGGAGTGACTTTCAACCCGCTCGAACACCGCGGCATCCCGCTGGACCGTCAGCTACGCAGTTGGCGTGAGCTGGACGTCAAGCCGATCGACCCCGACCACTGCGACCCGTACACCCGCTGCCGCATCATCACCATGAACGGCATCGAGGTCGAAGCGATCATGTTCAGCCACCAACTGGCCCGCAACACGGTGGACCCGGAGGTGAAGCGGCAGCTGGCCGGGACCCGTTACATCGAGGCGCAGCAGCAGAAGGTCGTCAACTGGCTGCTGCCGGGCGTGTCCTCGGTGCTGGAGACGACCATCGCCTACGAGCAGGTGGCGGTCGACCTGACGGCGTGGGTGGCACGGATGGAACCCGACCCGTATCTGCGCCAGGCGTACCAGTTCGGTGTGCTGGAGGACTTCGACCATCTGTACCGGTACGCCAACCTGTACGAGATGATCGAGCACCGCAAGGCGGAAGCGATCGTGGACGGTCTGACCGAGGTCATGCCCGGCAGGCCGACGCGGTTCCACCACCGCGACCCGTACGACAACGTCCGCGACCCCTATGTCAAGGACGAGACGAACCCGCTGTCGAAGCTGCACGCGCTGACGATCATGTCCGCGGAGCAGCAGACGATGAACTTCTACATGAACACCGGCCCCACCTACATGGAGCCGATCGCGCGGCAGCTCTACCAGGAGATCGGACTCATCGAGGAGGAGCACGTCACGCACTACGAGTCGCTCGTCGATCCGGGCGAGACGTGGTGGGAGCAGTTGGTCAACCACGAGTACAACGAGTGCTACCTCTACTACTCGTTCATGGAGCAGGAGAGCGACCCCAGGGTCAAGGCGATCTGGGAGCTGCATCTCAACATGGAGCTGGAGCATCTGCACATCGCCTGCGACCTGATGCGCCGGCACGACGGCCGCGACCCCGAGTCGGTGCTGGCACCCGAGCTGCCGAACGTCCTGACCTTCGAGCCGAACAAGGCCTATCTGCGTGAGCTGCTGGACACCCAGATGGACCTGACGACACTGGGCGCGGGATATGTGCGCGAGGCCCACGAGCGGTTCGAGCAGATGCAGGAGCGCGTCCACGGCGGCGAGGCGCCCCCGAGCGATCGCGTCATGGTCGAGCACGACGCGATGTTCGGCCGCGAGTACCGCCTCCGGACCGAGGGCGAGCACCCCGACCCCTCCCAGCGCGAGAAGTGAGGCACCGCGGATGAGTGAGCTCACCACCCCGCACGCGGGAGACGACCACGCACCCGACACCGACGTGGTGTCGTTGCTGATGCGTCAGCACGGCGACATTCGCCATCTGTTCGACGAGGTCGAAGCCGGCAAGGGAGAAGAGCGCCGCGAAGCGTTCCGCCGACTGGTGCGTCTGCTCGCGGTGCACGAGACGGCGGAGGAGGAGGTCGTCCACCCCTTCCTCCGGGGCGCGATCGTCGGCGGCAAGCAGATCGTGGAGGACCGGCTCGCCGAGGAGAAGGCGGCCAAGGAGGTGCTGTCGGCCCTGGACGACCACGACACCGACGACCCGAAGTTCATGCCGCGGCTCCTGAAGCTGCGCAAGGACGTCCAGGAACACGCACGCGCGGAGGAGCGCTACGAGTTCACCCACCTCCGCCGCAGCACCGACGTCACCCAGCTGGCCGCGATGGCCAAGGCGGTCAAGGCCGCCGAGGCCCTGGCGCCCACCCGGCCCCACCCCGGGGTGGAGTCACGCGGGGCCAACCTGGCCCTGGGGCCCGTCGCCGCGTTGATGGACCGCACCAAGGACGCCGTCCGCAAGGCCATGGGCAAGGACGGCTGAACCGCCCGTTCGGCACAGCGGCCGTGTCGCTGCCGGTGGTGAGGGGCGGCGAAGCGGAGCATGGGGCCCCTGACCGGAGACCTGAGGTCAAGGGGCCCCTGGCGGCCGGATTACGTCCGATTGCGTCCCCTGGACCGGTTCGCGAGCCTGGAGAAGTGTTGACGACTGCGCCGCCCCCGCGCGTTCCCGAGCCGGTCGCCCTCCCGGTCTTGACCATGCGGTGGAAGCGGCTCGCGATGGCGCACTGGCGGTACGAGGCCGACGCCGTCCAGCGCCTGCTGCCGGCCGGACTGCTCGTGGACCGCTTCGAGGACCGCGCCTGGGTCAGTCTGACGCCGTTCACGATGGCGTCCGTGCGCGGCCTCGGGGTCGTGCCGCTGCCTCCCTCCGCCTTCCCCGAGACCAACCTGCGGACGTACGTACGGCTGCCGGACGGGCGCAGCGGGCTGTGGTTCTTCTCCCTCGACGTCACCGCCCCCCACATGCTGGCGGCGCGGGCGATCGGCGTGCCCTACCGGCTCGCGACGCTGACGGTGCGGGAACAGGGCGCCGACACGCTCTACACCGGTCGCCGCCGGGGCACGCGGGGCGTCGGATACCGGCTGCGCACCGGTGCGGGCGAGCCCGTCGGGGAGCTCTCCCCGCTCGACGAGTGGCTCACCTCGCGGTGGGGCGCCTTCTCCCGGCGCGCGGGCCGGTTGTGGCTCACCCCGGTGCACCATGAACCCTGGATGCTGCGGCACGGGACGCTCAGGGAGCTGCGCCAGACGCTGACCGCTGCCGCCGGCCTTCCCGACCCGGGTCCCGTCGCGCTCGTGCACCTGTCCCCGGGGGTGGGGCCCGTCCGCCTCGGCCCTCCCCGCCCGGTGTCCTGACGGCGACGGTCAGGCGAGCAGGCGTACGGCGCCCTGGAAGAGCCGGGGGAACCGGGCGGCCGCCGGGGTGACCAGGGGCGCCAGGCGGGGCTGGTTCCTGACCCACAGGAGGGAGTGGGTCAGGAGACGGTAGCTGCGGGACAGGCGGCACCAGGCGTGTTCGTACGCCTGCGGGCGGCCCTCGTGCAGGCAGCGTACGAGGGCGTCCGCCGCCGTCAGCGCCAGCGTCAGCCCCTCGCCCGTCAACGCGTCAACGTACCCCGCGGCGTCCCCCACGAACAGCACACGGCCCGCCACCCGGGAACGAGCCCGCTGGAGCAGCGGCCCGGCGCCCCTGACCGCTGTCCTGTCGGCCGTGAGGAGGCGCTCGGCCAGGAGGGGGAAGTGGGCCAGCTGCTCGTCGTAGGGCAGTTGGCGCGAGGTGAGGATGGCGACGCCGACCTGCCGGGGGCCGAGCGGGGTGACGTAGGCCTCGCAGTCGGCGGACCAGTACACCTCGACCACATCGGCCCACGGCTCGACGGTGTAGTGGCGCCGCAGACCGTACCGGAGGGTGCCCCGCCGGGCGGGCGGGCGGACGGTCAGGCCGAGCGCCCGGCGGGTGGGGGAGTGCAGTCCGTCGGCCGCCACGAGGTAGCGGGCGGTGATGCCGTCGGCCGTCACATACGTGTCGGACTGGGTCACCCGGCGGACGCGGTGCGGGATGACGGGAACGCCGAGCTCGGCGGCCCGGGCGCTGAGCGCCTCGTGCAGCACGGTCCGGCGGATGCCGAGTCCGGGGCTTGAGGGGAATCGCGCCTCGGCGTGCCGGCCTCCGGTGGCGTCGAGGTAGCGGATGCCGTGGAGGGGCCTGCCGGGCGCACGCACGCCGAGGGTGTGCAGCGCGTCCACCCCTGACGGCATCAAGCCCTCGCCGCACGCCTTGTCGACGGGCGAGGGACGCGGCTCGGCCACCACGACGTCGAAGCCGCGTCGCACGGCGTGGATGGCGGCGGCAAGCCCTGCCGGGCCGCCGCCGACGATCAGGAGGTCGATCACGACGCTGCACCGGGGCCGGGCAGAGCACGCGACGGCGCCAGCGCCGCACTCTCACAGCGGATGCGCACGGTCAGCAGCACGGCGTTCAGCACGGTGAAGGCCAGGGCGGTCAGCCAGGCGGTGTGCACCAGGGGCAGTGCGACGCCTTCGACGACGACGGCCACGTAGTTGGGGTGCCGCAGATACCGGTAGGGGCCCGAGGAGATCAGCGCGAGACCGGGGACGATCAGTACACGGGTGTGCCAGCGGGGGCCGAGCGCGGCGATGCACCACCAGCGCAGCGCCTGCGCGGCCAGCGCGAGGGCGAGAGCGGGCAGGCCGAGCCAGGGCAGGAACGGCCGGTCCGCCGCCCAGGGCTCCACGAGGCAGCCGAGGAGGAACAGCGTGTGCAGCCCGACCATCACCGGATAGTGCCCGCGGCCGTACTCCCGGCCGCCCCGGGCCCGGCTCCAGGCGCCGTTGCGGCGCGCCACGGCCAGCTCGGCGAACCGCTCGGCGACGACCAGCAGGATCAGTACGGTGTACGGCGTCACAGGAGACTCACCAGCCCGGAAGGACGCGTTCGGGGACGTGGTCTTCGGTGATCTCGTGCTGCACGGTGCGGTGCGGCGGGAAGACCGTACTCACCGCAAGGACGCGGGTCATTGCTCCAACATAGGGACAGCACGGCGCCGGTGCCCTCAACCCGGCGCTCGTGGGCGCGCCGTCGCCTAGCGTGGTGCGATGCCCTCCACCACCGATGAAGGAAACTCCCGCCTCGTCGGCCCGGCCGCGCCGGGGCCCGCGGAACACTCGGTCGGCGCAGGCCTTCTGAGGGCGTGTCATCCGCTGCCGACCGTGGGGGTGACGCTTCTCGCGGCGCTGCTGGCCGCCGCGTTCGGGTCGGACTCCGCCTCCGGGGCCCGGGCGGTCGCCGCGGTCGCCGCGGGGCAGTTGTCGGTCGGCTGGTGCAACGACCGGCTGGACCTGCGGCGTGACCGGGCCGCCGCCCGTCGGGACAAGCCCCTGGTCACGGGGGCCGTACGGCCGGCCACGGTGGGCAGGGCGGCCTGGGCCGCCCTGCTGGTGTGCGTCGCCCTGTCGCTGGCCTGCGGACTTCTGGCCGGGGCGGTGCACCTCGTCTGTGTCGGCGCCGCGTGGACCTACAACCTGTGGCTCAAACGGACCGCCCTGTCCTGGCTTCCGTACGCTCTCGCCTTCGGCCTGCTCCCGGCCTTCCTGACGCTGACTCTGCCGGGCCGCCCCTGGCCACCGCTGTGGCTCACGGTCGCGGCGGCGCTCCTCGGCACCAGCGCCCACTTCGCCAACGTGCTGCCCGATATGGAGGACGACATCGAGGGCGGGGTGCGCGGGCTGCCGCAGCGGATCGGCCGCCGTGGAGCGGTGGCGGCCGCCGCGGTCCTGGCCCTGGCGTCCTGTGTGGTGCTGACGGTGGGGCCGACCGGCCGGGTGGCTCCGGTGGGAGCGGGCGCCATCGCGGTGACCCTCGCGCTCTGCCTCGTGGCGGTGGCCGGGCCGTCCGCTCTGGCACACGGCCGGGTGCCGTTCGTCGTCGTCCTGGCCATGGCCGGGGTCGACGCGGCCCTGTTGGTGCTGGCGGGAGGCGGGCCGCTCACCGGACCGGCCTGGCCGTGACCGCGACCGGCCGTGGGGACCGCCACCGGTGACGGCGGACGGTCCGGACCGGGCGTCGGGCGCCCCGGTCCGGACCGTCAACCGCCGTACGTCACGGCCGGGCGAGCAGCTCCAGTGTGTCGATCACACGGTGGGAGAAGCCCCACTCGTTGTCGTACCAGGCGACCACCTTGATGTGGCGGCCGTCCACGCGGGTGAGGGCCGAGTCGAAGATCGAGGAGGCCGGGTTGCCGGTGATGTCCGACGACACCAGCGGGTCGTCCGAGTACTCCAGCACGCCCGCCAGCGGCCCCTCGGCCGCCGCGCGGTAGGCGGCCAGCACGTCCTCGCGCGTCACGTCACGGGCGACGGTCGTGTTCAGCTCGACGATCGAACCCACCGGGACCGGCACCCGGATCGAGTCGCCCGACAGCTTGCCGTCGAGGTTGGGCAGGACATGGCCGATCGCCTTGGCCGCACCCGTCGTGGTCGGCACGATGTTGACCCCGGCGGCGCGGGCGCGGCGGGGGTCGCGGTGCGGGCCGTCCTGGAGGTTCTGCTCCTGGGTGTACGCGTGCACGGTCGTCATGAACCCGTGCTCGATCCCGGCGAGTTCGTCGAGTACCGAGGCAAGCGGGGCGAGCGCGTTCGTGGTGCAGGAGGCGTTGGAGACGATCGTGTGCGTCTCGGGGTCGTACGCGTCGGTGTTGACGCCGAACGCGAGGGTGACGTCGGCCCCTTCGGACGGCGCGCTGACCAGGACCTTCCTCGCGCCCGCGTCCAGGTGCGCCCGGGCGGTCTTGGCGGAGGTGAAGCGGCCCGTCGCCTCCAGTACGAGGTCCACGTTCAGCTCGGCCCACGGCAGGGAGGCGGGCTCGCGCTCGGCCAACACCTTGATGCGGCGGCCGTCGACGACGAGCGTGTCCCCGTCCACGGTCACCGGGCGGCCGAGCCGGCCGGACGTCGAGTCGAAGGCGAGCAGCCGCGCGAGGGCGGCGGGCTCGGTGAGGTCGTTGACGGCGACGACCTCCAGATCACTGTCGCGTTCGAGCAGCGCGCGCAGCACGTTGCGTCCGATACGGCCGAATCCGTTGATGGCGATACGAGTCATGAGTGATGTCCGTCCCTTCGGTTCGCCCCCAGCCTCGCTCGGCAGGGACGGCGGTGGCAGTGGCGTGAGCGCCATGGTTCGCAAGGATCCCGCCATCGCGCGGTGGGGAGAGCCCAGTGGGTCCGCGAGGCCAGGCGTCCTACTGCCCGCGGGTGAAGGTCCGCCGGTACTCGGTGGGCGTGGTGCCGAGCACGCGCTGGAAGTGCAGCCGCAGATTCGCGCCCGTCCCCAGTCCCACGTCCGTCGCGATCTGCTCGACGCCCCGCTCCGAACGCTCCAGCAGCTCACGCGCCCTGTCGATACGGGCACGCATGACCCACTGCATCGGCGTGTACCCGGTGTCCTCGGCGAAGCGCCGCGAGAACGTCCGCGCCGACACCGCCGCGTGCCGGGCCAGCGCCTCCAGGGTGAGGGGTTCGTCCAGGTGGCGCAGCGCCCACTCCCGGGTGGCGGCGAACCGCTCGCCCAGCGGCTCGGGCACACTGCGCGGCACGTACTGTGCCTGCCCGCCGCTGCGGTACGGGGCCGCGACCAGGCGCCGGGCCGCGTGGTTGGACGCGGCCACACCGAGGTCGCCGCGCAGGATGTGCAGGCACAGGTCGATCCCGGAGGCGGCACCCGCCGAGGTGAGCACCCTGCCCTCGTCCACGAACAGCACGTTCTCGTCGACCCGTACCCGCGGGTGCTTCTCGGCGAGGGCCCGGGTGTAGTGCCAGTGCGTGGTGGCGCGCCTGCCGTCGAGCAGTCCGGTGGCGGCGAGCGCGAAGGCTCCCGTGGAGATCGCGGCGAGCCGCGCGCCCCGGCTGTGGGCGGCGACCAGCGCGTCGAGGACGTCCCGCGGCGGGTCCGCACGGCCCGGGAACCGGTAGCCGGGGACAAAGACGAGATCGGCCCACGCGAGCGCGTCGAGGCCGTGGGCGACGGAGTAGGACAGCCCGTCGCCGCCGGTCACGAGTCCGGGCGCGGCCCCGCACACCCGCACTTCGTACGGCATGCTGGCGCGGGTCGTGAACACCTGCGCGGGAATGCCGACATCGAGCGGCTTGGCGCCTTCGAGCACGAGGACGGCGACGCGCCGCAGCGGGGAGGAGGGTGGCACGGGACAAGCGTACGAGGGTGGTCGCCACCGGCCGTCCCTCGCGTCCCTCGGCGCGACAACCGCGCGCGGATGGCGCAGATGGCCCGAAGGGCTTGCGGGGGCGCGTGGAAGCGCGGGTTGTCCCGGCGCCGTTGACGGGAGCGCGCGGTGCGCACCCCGCGCCCCTCTCGCATGCACCCCGCGCCCCCTGACGCGTGGTCGCGCCGCTCAGGGGCGGCGCCAGTCGTCGCCGGTGAGGTGGGAGCCGGCCATCGGGCCCATCCGGAGCATGCCGCCGTCGACGCTGTAGGACGCGCCGGTGACGTACGAGGCGTCGGGCCCGGCGAGGAAGGCGATGACGGCGGCGACCTCCCGGGCGTCGCCGGGGCGGCCGAGCGGAACGCCGGGGCGGTGCGTGGCGTGCACGTCCGCGTCCTCCTGGCCGGTCATCGGGGTGGCGATCTCGCCCGGGGCGACCGCGTTCACCGTGATGCCGTGCTCGGCCAGTTCGAGGGCCATGGTCTGGGTGAGCAGCCCGAGGCCGCCCTTGGCTGCGCAGTAGGGGGCGGCCCCCACCCGTGGCTGGTGCTCGTGCACCGAGGTCACGTTGATGATCCGGCCCCCGTCACCCTGCTCGATCATCCGCCGGGCGGCCTTCTGCCCGCACAGGAACGGGCCCACCAGGTCCACGTCCAGGACGCGGCGCAGATCGTGCTCGCTGAGGTCGAGGAACGGCGTGGCCGTGCCCGTGCCGGCGTTGTTCACCAGGACGTCCAGGCGGCCGAGTCGCGCGCACAGGTCGTCCATCGTGTCGAGGGCGTCCGGCAGCCGGGTGAGGTCCATGCGGCCCACCACCGCCCGGCGGCCGGTGGCGCGGACCTCGTCGGCGGTCTCCTGGGCGCCCGTCTCGTCGCTGTGCCAGGTGATGGCGACGTCCAGACCCGCCTCGGCCAGACGGACGGCGGTGGCGCGGCCGATCCCGGAGTCGGATCCGGTGACCAGGGCGGCCTTGGGCGCGGGCGAAGTGGGGGCGGACATGCGGATCTCCTCGTGGTCGTGCTGCGGCCTCACTTCTCACGTGACGCAACGCTGTACCCGGCAGGCATACGGGGCAAACGCGGCACCCTGCCGAAGGGCGAGGCCGAGGCCGTCCCACCTCGGCGCGGCGCCCCGGGCGGCGTACCGCACCATCCGGGGCGAAGCGCTTTTTAGGAGACTCACACGGTCAGATGCGCGATGTCCCGCGGGTCGAGGCCGGTCAGCTGCGCGATGCGCGAAGCCGGTACGCCCGCGGTCAGGGCCCGGTGGACGAGTGCCTCCCAGTCCTCGGTCGTCTCGCGGAACTCCAGCAGCTCGGTCTCCAGTTCCGTCACGGACTGGGGCGCGCACTCCTGCTGGACCCGTACGGTCTCCTCCTCGCTCAGCGGAACCGGCAGGCGTTCGGCCTCCTCCGGGATGAACGCCTCCGACCCGGCCGGCAGGATCCGGACGTGCTCGGAGGAGGCGGAGACCCCGTGGGCCTGGAGCCAGCCGTGGACGGCCGGCGTCTGTGAGCACTCGAGCTCTCCGACGGCGGCCAGGGCCGCCCCCAGCCGGGGGTGACGCTCGGGAAGGAGGAAGAGGTAGGCGTCGTCGGCCATCGCGGGCAATCGCTTTCTCTAACGGACACAACCTCGCACGATGCTAACGCCCCACGGTGTCCGCCTCTTTACCGCCAGGGTGTTCACCGGGTGGGCGCGGCGCAGTGGGGGAGGGAGGGGCGGTCCTTCGTACGGACGGCGGGCAGCCACGCGGTCGCGGGCCGCGCCGCGGCGGTCCCGGTGCCCGGCAGACGGACCCGGAACCAGAGGGTGGAGGTCAGGTCCTCCTCGTCGATGACCGGCAGCCCCTGCGGCAACTGGCATTCCGCGTCCAGGACGTCGCCGTGCCACACCCGGGTGGGCACGACGTTGTCGGCGGTGTAGGGGCGCAGGGGGTCGATCGCGAGGCCGAGGCTGCACTGGCGTTCGCGGTCCGCGCGGTCCTGGCAGCCCCGCTCGGCGTTGAACACCCTGACGCGGGCGGGCCCTTGGTCGGAGCCGCTGCCGCCCGCCGCGTACGCCCAGAGTGCGGCGCCCGCCGCCGCGCAGCCGGTGACGGCGAGCAGGACGGCCCGGCGCAGACGGCGCCGGACGCGGGAGCGGCGGGGGAGTGCGGCGCGGGGGCTCCGGGTGCCGTCCTCGACGGTATGGGCGCGGATGCGTTCGAGGAGGCTTTCGGCGGTGTGGGGAGCGCGGTCCGCGTGGGTGGGGGCCAGGCAGTCGGCGGCGAGGTCCCGCCAGAACTCCGGGAGTGCGCCGTCCATCCGTAACGCCGCGCGACCCTCCGCGTACTCCTGTACGGCCGCACCGCGCGCGGTCGGGGTGGCGCCGGGGAAGGGGTAGGCGCCCTGGGCGAACACCTCGTGGATGATGATGCCGAGCGCCCAGATGTCGGCGCTGGGACGCATCTGGATGCCGCGCTCCGCGAGCGGTTCGCGCCACCGTTCGGGCGGCAGGTAGTCCAGGGTGCCCATCGGGGCCGTCCAGCCGTGGGTGCCGGTGAGCTCGATGGCGAACCCGAAGTCCGACAGGCGCACTTCGCCGTCCCGGCCGATGAGGATGTTCTCGGGCTTGAGGTCGGCGTGCACCCAGCCGCCGCGGTGCATCTGTTCCAGGCCCTCGCAGATGCCCGTGACGAGCCGGGCGCCCTCGGCCTCCGTGACCGGGGCCGCGAGCAGTTCGCGCAGACTGCACCGGGCCCGCTCCATGACGAGGACGATCGCCCCGTCGAGGGACGGCCGTTCGGGGGCGCTGAGGACCACGGAGTCCAGGAGCCGGACGAGCCGGGGACGGCCCGCCTCACGGCCCAGTTCCAGTTCCCGTCGGGCGGCCTCGGCCACGCTGCGCGCCTGGCGGGGCGCGAGTCCGGCGGTCGGCATGACCTTGAGGGCGACCTCGTGGTCCGCCGGCTCGCCCGTGGCCTGTTCCCCACCGTTCCCGGCGCGGGTGCCGGGCCCGTCCGCGGTCTGCCCGGCGTAGACCGTGGCCCAGGCGCCCGCACCGATGGGCTCGCCGACGATCCAGGAGCCGATCCGGTGGCCCGCCGGCAGGAGTTCCGGCTCACCGCTGTCCGCCGGAAGCGCCCTGCTCCGCACCATCACCGCGTCCTACCGTCCGCGCTCGGCGGGCTCGGTGCGCGGGGGTAACAGGGCGAGGTGCTCCTCCCGTACGATCCCGAACTTCAGGGCGAGGGCGACGACGGCCTCGCGCTTGCCGTTGCGGCGGCCCGCGCGGTCGGCGCCCTCGGGGGCCGTGGTCGCGGCGATGCGCAGCTTCTCGTCGGCGAGGTAGTCGATGTGCGAACTGACCGCGCGGGCCGTCAGACCCGCGCCGGACCCATGACCGGCGAGCCGTTCGACGATCTGCGGGGTGGTCGGCACGGCCACCGGTGACCGGTCGCGCAGCCAGGGCTCGCAGAGCGCGACAAGCACCAGGAAGTACGTGGCGCTCTCGTCCAGGGAGTACGCGGTGAGCGTCCGGCTCTCCCAGGAGCCGCCGCCGAGCGCGTGCGGGTCCAGATAGACGTGGTCGGGCGCGAACACCTGGAAGGAGAGCGGGGTTTCACGGCGGGACGGCAGGACCACCCGGGCGAACTCGAAGGGGATGGGGGCCCCGACGCGGCGCGGGGGCACACGCAGGTACTCGCCCGCGCCTTCCGGGTTCTCCACCAGATAGCCGTGGGTGGCGCTGAGGTTGCTCAGCTGCCAGTGGTCGTCCGTCGCCCGGATCTCCCCCGCGAGGCGGGACACCGACTCGTCGGCGAGGCGGAGTTCGACGGGTGTACGGGCCGAACCGCGCCCGAAGCGGACGCGCTCCCCGGGGCCCAGCCGCAAGGTCACCGCGTCGTCGCCGCCCTCCTCCGGCAGATGGATGACTATCCCGCTCACCGCTCCCCCGTCCCGCGTGCCGACCGTCCCCGTTGTCCGACACAGGGAACGTTACCGTCTGTCCACGGCGTTTCACCGCGTGGCTTGCGCCACTTCGGGGCGCTTCCGTCACGGGCCGGAACGATCAGGGGGGTGATAGGGGGAGGGTGGTCGCGGACGACGTCAGGGAGCGATGAGGGGAGTGCCGAAGGCGGTCCAGGGACGCCAGCCGCCGCTCGGCCGCTCCTGGACGCGGGTGCGCATCCGGCCGTCCTCGGTGACCGCGAACAGGTGCAGCCGGCCGGTCGCGTCGGCCGCCGCGGACGGGGTGGCGGCGAGCGCGAGTCCGGCCTCGGCGATGTCCGCGCCGGTGGCCCAGGCGCCGCCGGGGGAGAGCTGCCAGCGGTGGGTGAGACGCTCGCCGCCGGGGGCGAGGGCGAGGCATTCGAGGCGGCCGTCGGCGCCGGGGACCAGCAGCGGAGCCGCCGCCGACCAGCCGGACAGCGCCTGCCAGTCGTCCCAGCCGCCGCTGGGGACCGACTGGCGCCGCTGGAAGGCCGCCACGCCGGACGGGGCGATCGCGGCGACGGTCATCCTGCCGCTCCCGTCGCGGCCCACCCGCGGGGCCGCGCCGGCCGCCGTACCGAAGCGGTCCCACGGGGACCAGTCGCCGCCCGGTGTCCGCTGCCAGCGGTGCAGGATCGCCGTGCCGCCGCGCGTGAGCGCGAAGACCTCCAGGCGTCCGTCGGCGTTGACGCCGACGACGGGCGGCGCTCCGACGGGCCCGCCGAACCCCGCGTCCCAGGGATCCCAGGTCCGGGCGCCGGGCGACGTCTGGCGGCGGCGGGCGATCAGGACACCGCCCGGGCTCGGGGCGAACACCTCCAGCCTGCCGTCGGCGCCGAGGGCCACGGCGGGCGCGGCGCCGGCCGGCCCGCCGAACTCCTCCCACTCCTCCCAGTCGCCGTCGGAGCGCTGCACCCTGTGGTGCAGGTCGGCGCCGCCCGGGGCGAGCGAGAACACCTCGAGGCGGCCGTTGGTGTTCCGGCCGAGCGTGGGCACCGCCCCGGCCGGCCCGCCGAACAGCTCCCATGCCGACCAGCTGTCGGTGTCCGGGTCGAGCTGGACGCGTCGCAGCATCGAGCGGTCGGCCGCGTCGAGGGCGAACACCGTCAAACGGCCGCGTACGTCGAGCGCGGCCACCGGACGGTCCGGGCTCGACCACACCGGCGGTGTGTCCTGCCAGGCCAGCGGCGCGATGCGCAATCCGTGGCGGAACCATCCCGCCGCACTCGCGTACCAGTCCCGCCCGTCGGTGACCGGTTCGACGGCGTGGCCGGGGACGTGGCCCGCGTATCCGTCGAGGGTGAAGCGCGCGGGGTCACGGGAGGCCAGCACGTCGGTTCCCTCGTAACCGCCGCGCGGCCCGATGAACAGGTAGAACCAGCCGTCGCGTTCGACGACGAACGGCGATTCGGTGACCGACACGCCCTGGGCGGCGGTGCTGTCGTCGGTGAACGCGGTGGCGGACGCGCTCCAGTGCAGCAGGTCGGCCGAGCGGCACAGGCAGACGAGGTGGTGGCCGTCGGCGGAGAGCTCGGTGTAGTACATGACCCAGTCGCCGCCGATCCGCACCACCATGGGGTCGCGGGCCGCCCGGCCCCGGAACAGCGGTCCCGACGGCACGCGGGTCCAGCTGAACAGGTCGGTGGAGGTGGCCAGGTTGATGGCGGCGCCGGCGCTGCCGCCCGCGGCGTAGAACATCCAGTAGGTGCCCGCGGCCTCGATGACGTGCGGTGCCCACAGGTGCTGTTCGCCGTAGTAGCCGGGATCGACGGTCAGGGCGTCGGGGTGGCTGGTCCACGGGCCGTGGAGCTCGGGCGCGGAGGCATGGGCGAAGGCGGTCTCGGCGCCGCTGTCCGGGGCCTCGCCGGGCGCCGCGCTGTCGCCGACTATGGCGAACAGGTGCCAGCGGCCGTCCTTGCGGATCAGGGTGTGGTCGTTGAGGTAGCGGCGCCGGCCGGGTGTGGACGGGTCGTGGACGGGGACGAAGGGGCCGGCGTCGATCCACTGGTGGGGCGGGACGTCGGCGGGGACGGCGGAGGCGGAGGGGGTGGTACGGGCCGCGAGCGGGAGCACGAGGGCTCCCGCTCCGGCCGTACGCAGCAGGCCCCGCCTGCTGATCGGATCCATGGCTCTTCTCCGGGGGGACCGTTCGGGCGGTCAGTTGACGGCGGGTCCGGGACCGGTGTTGAGCCAGGCCCACTCGGACCAGGTCGACACACCGGTCTGCCACTTGTGATGGACGCCGGCGTGGCTTGTTCCGAACACCTCGATGCGACCGTCGGCGTTGGTGGCCGCGGTGACTTCCGTACCGCCGCCGCCGAACGTGTCCCACTGGCCGTACGGGGCGTTCACCCCGGTCTGCCACAGGTGCTGCGCGACGCTGCCGTTGATGGCGAAGACCTCCACCCGGCCGTCGGGTGAACGTTCGCTGCTGATCTGGGAGTCGGCGGGGCCGCCGGTGGACTCCCACCCCGACCAACTGGCCCGGTCGGTCTGGTACTTGTGGAACACTCCGGCGGGTCCGGAGGCGAAGACCTCCAGGCGTCCGTCCTGGTTGTGGTCCACGGTCAGGTCGTGACCGCCCCCGCCGAAGTCCTCCCAGCCGGACCAGCCACCGCTGACGGCCGTCTGGTACTGGTGCTGGAACACGTCCCCGTTGATCGCGAAGACTTCCAGGCGCCCGTCGGAGGACTTCTCCATCTCGATCCTGCTGTTGGCCGGGCCGCCTCCCGCGGACTCCCACTCCGACCAGCCGCTGTTCGGGGCGTTCTGGTACTTGTGGAACACCCCGGCCGGCCCGGACGCGAAGACCTCCAGACGTCCGTCGCCGTTGGCGCCGACCGCGATGTCCCGGCCGCCGCCGCCGAAGGTCTCCCAGCCCGACCAGCCGCCCGAGGGCGAGAGCTGGTAGCGGTGCTGGAAGACGTCACCGTTGATCGCGAACATCTCCAGGCGGCCGTCGGCGTTCGACCCGATGGCCAGTTCCGCGCCACCGGGCCCGCCCAGCGGCTCCCACTCGGACCAGGCGCCGTTGACGCCTGTCTGCCAGGCGTGGTGGACGCCGTCGGCTCCGGCCGCGAAGACCTCAAGGCGGCCGTCCGCCGAACGGGCCGACACCACCCGCCCCGACTCCGCCGGATACACCAGCGGGCTCGGCCCGGGCTCGTGGTGGCCCAGCCGGTCCACCGCGGCCCGCGCCTCGCCCATGTGGCGCAGATGCGCGCCCGCGTTGTAGGTGGACCACTGCCGCCAGTCGGTGCCCTCGGAGGAGATCCGGAAGGCCGCGTTGGCGTTGCACTGGGGGTCGAACGCGCAGGTGTCGTCCACCTCCCGGTGCCAGTGGTCGTTGATCTGCCACAGGCCCCGGTCGGTGGAGGGGGGCTGGTTGTTCTGGACGTTGGTCGCCGTCGGGTCGCAGCTGGACTCGGCGAGGGCGACCGCGATGGCGGTCACCAGGCTCTCCCCGCGGAAACCGGCGTTGTAGCCGACCTGGGCGCACAGATCGCTCGGCGCGGCGTACGCGGGCGAGGCGCCCACCAGGACGCCCGCCCCGAGCAGGAGCGAGGCGAAGCTCGCCAGGATGGCGCGACGGGGTGCGCGGTGAGCGCGCTGCACGGTTCTCACCTGCTGTCTCCTCAATTGACGGCGGGGCCGGGTGTGGTGTTGAGCCAGGCCCATTCGGACCAGGTCGCGAAGCCCGTCTGCCACTTGTGGTGGACGCCGGCGCGGCTCGTGCCGAAGACCTCGATGCGTCCGTCCGCGTTGGCCACCGCGGTGACCTCCGTACCGCCGCCGCCGAAGGTGTCCCATGGGCTGTACGGGGCGTTCACCCCGGTCTGCCACAGGTGCTGGGCGACGCTGCCGTTGATGGCGAAGACCTCCACCCGGCCGTCGGCGGTCGGCTGGCTGGTCAGCTGTGAGTCGGCGGGACCGCCGGTCGATTCCCACCCGGACCAACTGGCCCGGTCGGTCTGGTACTTGTGGAACACTCCGGCGGGTCCGGAGGCGAAGACCTCCAGGCGTCCGTCCTGGTTGTGGTCCACGGTCAGGTCGTGACCGCCCCCGCCGAAGTCCTCCCAGCCGGACCAGCCGCCGCTGACGGCCGTCTGGTACTGGTGCTGGAAGACATCGCCGTTGAGCGCGAAGGCTTCGAGGCGCCCGTCGGGTGACTTTTCCATCTCCACGCGGCTGTTGGCGGGGCCGCCGCCGGTGTTCTCCCACTCCGACCAGCCGCTGTTCGGCGCGTTCTGGTAGCGGTGGAACACTCCCACGGGTCCGGAGGCGAAGACTTCGAGCCGTCCGTCGCCGTTGGCGCCGACGGCGATGTCGCGGCCGCCGCCGCCGAAGGTCTCCCAGCCGGACCAGCCACCCGAGGGGGAGAGCTGGTAGCGGTGCTGGAAGACGTCGCCGTTGATGGCGAAGACTTCCAGGCGGCCGTCGGCGTTCGACCCGATGGCGAGTTCGGCGCCACCGGGTCCGCCCAGCGGCTCCCACTCGGACCAGGCGCCGTTGACGCCTGTCTGCCAGGCGTGGTGGACGCCGTCGGCTCCGGCCGCGAAGACCTCAAGCCGGCCGTCCGCCGAGCGGGCCGATACCACCCGGCCCGACTCCGCCGGATACTCCAGCGGCTTGGGATGCGGGCCGGTGCCCGGCGTACAGGGCATGTCGATGCCGCGCTCCGCCAGATACGGGACGGGGTCGGTCCCCACGCTCGCGCTCGGGTCCGTCCAGACCCGCAGATGCAGGTGCGGGCCGGTGGCCTCGCCCTCGCTGCCCATGAGGGCGATCTGCTGCCCGGCCACCACGTGGTCGCCCACCTGGACGTCCCGCTCGTACATGTGGCCGTACTCGGTGATGGTGCCGTCGGGGTGCTGGACGCGGATCCACTGGCCGTAGCCCGGCTCGTACCCGGAGATCGTCACGTCGCCGTCGCCGACCGCGTAGATCGGGGTGCCGGTGGCGTTGGCGATGTCGATGCCGTTGTGGCCGGAGCTGTAGTACTGGGAGATGAAGCCGGTCGTCGGGCAGGCGGCGGCGAAGCCGGCGACCCGGGCGGCCGGTCGCGCGCCGGTCTCGGCCGCGCCCGCGGAGGGAGCCGGGGCCAGCAGGCCGAGCAGCAGCGCCGCGACGGTCGCGAGCCCTGGGCGCGCCGCGCGCCGCGCGGATGAGGTGAGCGGCATGGGACGGTCTCCTGTCACGCCTTGCGCAGGCGGTCGATGATGCCGTCGATGTCGCGCTGCATCAGGTCGTGGCGGATGAAGTGGCCGCCGGGTACCTCGTAGGACTCGTGAGGGATCCCCGCCCGGTCCAGCAGACTGCGGAACTCCCGCTGTCCGGCGAGCACCTGGGTCTCGTTGACGGTGTCGAACCAGTTGACCGGGTCCGGGCTGGTGCCGGCGACGAGGAACACCCGCTTGTTGCGGTAGCTCTCGATCCGCTGGACCGGGTTGTCGGCACTCACCCGGGCCTCGTCCCACAGCGGGGCGCCGTAGATGGTGCCGCCACCCAGGTCGAGGGCCGCGGCGGAGACGTTGGCCCAGTGCACGACGAGGCCGCCGTCACGGCGCAGACTGGCGGGTCCGGAGTGGGCGCTGACGGACGCGAAGTGGCCGTAGTACTTGGCGGCGTACTTCAGCGCGCCGAAGCCGCCCATGGAGAACCCGGCCACGGCCCGGCCGTCGTACTCGGCGAACGTACGGAAGTTGGCCTCGACCCAGGGAAGCAGTTGACCGATGTGGAAGTGCTCCCAGTTGCGGGGGCCGACGTTGGAGCTGACGGGGTTGGAGTACCAGCCGGCGTGGCCGCCGTCGGGCATGACGACGATGATCGGCTTCCCGGCGGTCCACTGGCGGACGCCCTCGCGGTCGAAGGTGATGAAGTCCTGGTCCGTTCCGCCGCCGTGGAAGAGGTAGAGGACCGGGTAGGTACGGCCGCTCCAGTGGTAGTCGTCGGGCAGCAGCACGTTGACAGCCGGGTTCCAGCCGATGGCTTCGGTCTGGAAGCGGAAGTACCACATCCTCGGGTCGCTCTCGTTGCGGTCCACGATGTGCAGCCCGAAGCCGTCGTCGGCCGCGGCGGCCGTCGTGGCCGCCGCGAGCACGCCTCCGGCGCCGAGCGCCATGGCGGCGGTGATCCCGCCGGCGGACTTGAGGATGCTCCTGCGGGTGGGGTGGTGCGCGGTCAACGGGACCTCCTGGGGGAAGCGCGGCGGCGGTGGGGACCGACCGCTGTGTGACAGGCGCTTCGGAGGGTAGTGACGCGCACCGCGCGCGGAGAATCGGGAAGGTTACGGACTGACAGGAGCGGCTCGTCCGGGGTAGGGCGGCAGGTCCGCACCCGTTCGGGGCGTGTCAGCGGGTCAGAGGTCTTCTCCCGACAGCAGCGGCTCGAAGGACCGGTAGGCGGCGTAGTTCCTGAAGTGCCGGGTGTAGACCTCGGAGCCGTCGGCGAGGTCGGTCTCCCCGACCTCGCTGACGTCCACCACGTGGAGCAGTCTCCAGGAGACGGTGTCGCCGAGCTCGTTCTGGTAGCTCGTCTCCAGGCGCCTGCCGTGGGCCAGCGCCTTGTCCCGGGCCTCGCCCTCGTCCCGCGCCCGCAGCAGGACGAAGTTCTCCTGGTAGAGCGGAGCCTGGCCGTCGGCCGTGGTCGACGCCTCGCACAGCAGGACGGCGACGTAAAGGCTCCACGCTCCGCTCATCTTCCGCCTACTTCTTGAACCGGTTGTCGTTCAACAGCTTCCAGGCCGTCTTGCAGGAGCTGTCTCCGCAGTCCTTGATGCGCCCGAGGGAGTCCCCGTAGTGCTGCCCGGGGAACACCTGCCGGATGGAGGCCTTGCGGCAGCGCGAGATGAAGTTGTTGGCGATCTCCCCGAGGTTGTCGTTGGCGGCGCAGGCGTCCGCCGCGGTGACCGGCGTACTCGTCACGGCGGTCGCCGTGGAAGGGACGCCGCCCAGCAAGGCGACCGCGAAGACGGCCGCCGCGGCCACCGCCCGGGAGACTCCCCGGCGCACCCGTACCTGCCCGCCGGCCGATGTCAGCATCCGACCATCTTCGCGTACGCGATCCACACTTCACCCTTGTTGTTGAGGCTGACGTCGCCGCCGGTCTTGTGCAGGTAGGTGTACTTGCCCCGGTATTTCCGCAACTCGCCGAACTGCGACTCCAGCGTCATATACGGCGAGTCGAGCTTCCAGTCCCCGGAGAACTTCGCGTACACACCGTCCGTCCCGTCCGTACCGCTCGCCCAGCACGCCCGCCCGCCCGAGTACAGGACCAGATTGCCGTCGTACTGCATCTCCAGCCGGTAGCCCCCGTTGCGCAGGCACTGTCCGGGGAGCAGCCGGTCGTTGAACGCCGTGCCGACGCCGCGGCAGTCGGCGGCCCGGACGGTCGGGGCGGCCGCGGCGGGCGCGGGGGCGGCGGACACGGGCCATGCGGACGAGGTGGCCGTCGCCAGGAGACCCGCGAAGGCGAGGACACAAGTACGGGAGAGGTTCCGCATGCGGTGCCGGTGCTGCATGGAGTGCCTTTCTGTTCTCTGCGCGCTCGGGGCCCGCGTGCAGACGCGGTAGCGCACGGGGAGTGACCGTCAAGCTACTTCACGTGACCATGCGGCACCAGTCCCGCCCGTGTACTCCCTTTGGCTGATCCTGGGCAGGCATGGCACTATGCCCCGGTCGGCCGGGGCCTCGACGGGGTCCCGGCGCCCGTGAGCGAGGGGAGCGGACATGGCCGGGAGCAGGCCCGAGCCCTTGTCGGAGGCGGCGATCGAAGCCGCCCTGCGGCACGTGCCCGGCTGGCGCCGAACAGGCGAGCAGATCACCCGGACCTTCGCGATCCGCTACCACGGGGGAGTCGCGCTGATCGTCCATGTCGCGGACGTCGAGCGCCTGATCGGCCATCACGCGGACATCGATCTGCGCTGGGACTCGGTGCGGTTCACCATCACCACGCGCGACGCCGGCCACCGGCTCACCGCGGCCGACTTCAACCTCGCCGCCCGCATCGACTCCATCGCCGCCGCGCACGAGGCGGAGCCCCTCGACGACTGAGGGGGCGTGCTGCGGGGCGCGGACGCCGGGCGTCGCCCCCGCAAGCCGTCACTGCTCCGTGCGCGCCTCCCCGTCGAGTGCCGTCAGCCGCTCGCGGCAGGCCGCCGCCGCGATGTCCGCGCCGAGTTGCTCGTAGAGGGCGAGCGCCTCGGCGTACGCCGCCCGGGCCTCATCGGGGCGGGGCAGGACGCCGCCCAGGGCGCACAGGATGTCGGCGAGGCCCCGGCGGGAGCCCACGCGCTTGAAGGCGGCGCGCGCCTCGTCGTAGGCGGCGCGCGCCCGGTCCGGGCGGCCGTCGGCGCGTTCGGTGTCGCCGAGCGCGCGCAGCGTGAAGCCCAGGCCGCCCGCGTTGCCCAGCTCGCGGTGGACGGCGGCGGAGCGGGACAGCGTCTCACGGGCCTGCGCGTAGTGGCCCCGCAGACGCTGCACGTCGCCGAGCCCGCGCAGCATGTCGGCCTCCCCGCGCCGGTCGCCGATGCGGCGGGACAGGTCACGGGCCCGCACGAAGAGGTCGGCGGCCTCGTCGTGGCGGCCGTCGACGCGCGCCACATGCCCCAGTCCCCGCAGCGCCTGCGCCTGCCCGCGCAGGTCGCCGATCTCCTCGTACGTCACCAGAGCGGCGCGGTAGCCCTCGTACGCCTCCACGCCCCGGCCC
Organism: Streptomyces sp. NPDC005878; assembly: GCF_040629815.1. NCBI lineage: Bacteria > Bacillati > Actinomycetota > Actinomycetes > Kitasatosporales > Streptomycetaceae > Streptomyces > Streptomyces sp. NPDC005878. The sequence continues at coordinate 163,744 of NZ_JBEXWK010000004.1, read as the reverse complement.
CGGTTGCGCGCGATGTCGGCCAGGCCCCGCAGCGCCTGTGCCTCGCCCCGGCGGTCGGTGAGCGCGGAGTACAGCTCACGGGCCTGGCGGAACGCGTCGGTGGCCGTGTCGTAACGGCCCTGCGAGACACTGACGTTGGCCAGACCCCAGAGCGCGTCGGCACGGCCCGCCCGGTCGTCCAGCTCCTCGTAGCCGCGCAGCGCGCCGGTGAAGAGCTCGCGGGCGTCGTCGTAGTGGCTGCGGGCGCGTTCGGTCTCGGCGAGGCCCCACAGGGCGTCCGCCTGACCCCGCCGGTCGTCGAGAGCCTCGTACAACTCGTGAGCGGCCCGGTAGTTGTCCCGCGCGGCCACCAGATCGCCGCGGGTGCGTTCCGTGTCGGCCAGGCCTCGCAGGGCGTCGGCCAGGCTGGGCCGGTCGTGGTCAGCCATGGCGGCGTCCCTCATGGTGACCCAGATCCGGGCGAGTTCGGTGGTGGCGCCGAGCCCGCCCAGGACGGAGTGCGCCAGCGCGGCGAGACGCCGGGCGTGCGGAGAACGGCGTTCCACGGCGGCCACCGTCACCGCGATCAGATTGCCGCGCTCGGCCTCCAGCCAGGCCCGTGCGGCACCCGGCTCGCCCGTTCCGGTGACCAGCGACTCCCGCGCCGCCTCGCCTCGGCTCGCCTGGTGGGTGAAGAGCCGGTCGAGGACCTCGTCCCAGCGCTCCTGCGGCTCCCGCGCCACAGCCAGACTCCGGGCGTACGCGAGGAACAGGTCGTGGAAGCCGAAGCGCCCCCGGCCGTGGCGCTGCAACAGATGTCTCTCCGCCAGGTCGGCCATACGACGGCGGCACTCGCGCACCGCCATCCCGGTCATCGCCGCGCACGCCTCCACCTCCAGTTCGGAACCCGGATGCATGGCCAGTACCCGCAACAGGCCCGCCTGCACCGGGTCCGCCGCCTCCAGTGCCTGCCAGGACACCGCGAACGCCGCGCCCACCCGCCGGTCGGCGTCCGGCACCTCAAGGAGCGGCGAGTCCGTCTCCCGCATGGCCAGCAGCAGTTCCTCCGGCTCCTCGAAGCGCAGCCGGGCGGCGACCGCCTGCACGGCCAGCGGCAGGAATCCGCAGGCCCGGCAGATCTCCTCCAGAGCGGGATCGGCCGCCTCCTCGCTGGCCAGTCCGGCGCCCGACGCCAGCAGCCGTACCGCTTCGTCGGCGGGCAGCACGTCGAGCGCGGTGAGCGTGATGCGGTCGGGGTCGTGGAGCGCGATCCGGCTGGTGATCAGGACGAGACTGCTGTCGTCGCCGGGAAGCAGGCAGGACACCTGGTCGAGCGATGCCGCGTTGTCGAGCAGCAGCAGACCGCGCCTGCCGTGCAGCCAGTTCCGCCACAGCGCGGCCTTCGCGTCCAGTGTCGGCGCGTCGTCGCCGCGGATGCCCGCCCAGGTCAGCAGCGCCTCCATCGCGGCCTGCGCGTCGAGCGGCGCACGGTCGGGGGTGTGGCCGTACAGGTCGAGTTCGAACTGCGCGTCGGGGAAGTCGGCGGCGAGCTGGTGGGCCAGGTGCCGGGCCAGGGCGGACTTGCCGACCCCCGGCATCCCGACGATGGCGTGCACCAGCTCCGGCCGCCCCGTGATGCTCCCGGCGACCAGCTCGGGCAGCCGCCGGCGCTCCGCGACCCGGTCCACGATCTGGCGGGGCGGCGCCTTGAGGGTGGTGCGCACCGCCCCCGCCGGCCCCTGGGCGGAGGACAGCCGGGCCGACCCGGCCGGACGCTCCGGATCCAGCGCGCGCACCAGCGGGTCCTGGCCGGTCAGTTCCCGCACCGCTTCACGGAACCCGGGGTCCGCGAGCAGCGCCCGGACCGGAACGGCCGTCAGCCGCCGCCCCTCGTAAGGCCGGTCGCTCCAGGCGACGACACCCAGCAGCGCGCCGCTCTTGTGGACGACCGCGCTGCCGGACATGCCCGACCACTGGTCCCAGCCGGCCGGCCAGGCGGTCGACACGTCGATGGCGTAACGGTCGCTGCGCGTGTACGTGAGCGGGTCCAGCACACCGCGTACCGTCTCGGTCTCCGTGCCGTCGCCCGTGCTGCGTGCCGCGGCGGCCGACATACCGGTCACGGCGACGGCGACCGGTTCGGTCCCGGTCACCTCGGCCCAGCGCGGCTCGGGAACGCCGAGGGGTTCGGGGAAGCCGTCGGCGCCGACGCGCAGCAGTGCCGCGTCGAGCCCGGCGTCCCCCTGCCAGAGGACGGTGCACGGCACGGGGTCGGTGAGGCGCACGGCCCCTCGCCCTCCGACGACGGCCCTGACGGTGATGTCGGGCCGGTGCCGGCCGTCGGGGAACGCCACCCCGTGGCGGGAGGTGAGGACCAGCGCGGGCGCGAGCAGGCGCCCGGACGAGAACTCCTTGCGCCCCTCGGCGTCGGCCGGGCCTGCGGTGACCGCCACGAGCCCCGGGTGCAACGGCCCCTCGCCGTCGGCGCCTTCGGTCCGCGGGGCCGTCATCGCCGGTCGGAGACGGAGGCGGGATCACCGGTCAGGGTGTCGCGCACATCGAGCTTGAGGCGCAGCCGATGGGTCGTGCCCTGCGACACCTTCGCGTCGGCGCCGAGCTTGACCACCCCCAGGCGCACGCCCCCCGACCCGCCGGCGTCCTTGCGTACCTCGACGAGGAACTCCATCTCCACCTCGGTGATACGGAATTGGAGCCGCGCGTCCTTCCCGTACTCCTGCGCCTGAGCCAGCTGCGTACGCAACTGCTCGATCGCCTCGGTGATTTCGTTGCCGTCCGTCGTCATCCCGCGCCCCCGTCGCTCACGATCACTGCGGACGCATCCTGCCGCACCGGCCCGCGAACCCGCCAGCTCGGGGCGGGCCTTCGACGGACCTCCCGAAGGAACGATGGCCCGGGAGTGCTCAGGTCGAGAGGGTGATGTGCGGCGGGGTGCCGGGGGACGTGACGGGATCCCGGAACCTGGGGGCCGAGCGTCGGCACTGCTCCGGGCGGTCCGGGAGATCCGGAATGGGAGGTCCGGGATGGGGGGCGAGGCCCGTGTTCACCGCGTCCGCCGCCGCCGCACGAGCGCTGTCCACTCGCTGCGGGCGGCCTCGGCGGCGCGTCACATGACCTGGCGTCCGGCCGCGTCTCCACCCGGATCGTCGGCCAGGACGACGGCCGTCCTGACGCGCTTGCCCACCGGTTCCCGGTGCACCTCGAAGCTGCGGCACACCGCCATGACGATCTCCAGCCCGTGCTGGCCCACCCGGGTCGGGTCCGGCGGCAGGATCAGCGGCAGCGTCGTGCTGCTGTCCCACACCGTCACCTCCACGGCCCCCTGGCTGATTTCCAACGTCAGCAGACAGGGCCCCGGCGCGTATTTACGGGCGTTGGTCACCAGCTCGCTCACCACCAGCTGGACCATGCCCATGGCCCGCTTCGACACCGGTAGCCCGTGCACGGTCTGCACCTCCACCAGGAAGTCCCTGGCCATGGAGCGGGCAGCCGCGATGTCCTCGCTGCTTTCGAACGCGGCCGACACCGATATCGAACGTTCCATCAAGGGCTGCAAGCTCGTGCCCTGTCCAGCTCGGTCCATCCGGTCAGCCTCGCGTCCTGAAGTCGATCCCAGTACGAGGCCGTTACCCCCGAAACACCATCGCAATCCGGCTACTTTTCGCTCCTCACCCGCCACACAACGTAATCACCGACCCGGCCCTTTCCAGGGCTCCCGCCCTCCCTCCTGGACCGATCGCCGCCCCCCTCGGCTCTCCGCCGAACCCGGAGGCCGCCGTGCCGCCGGGCGTCGCAGTCCATTTCCCGGGTAAGGGCGCCCCACGGCACAGCAGGGGCGAAGGAGGACACGGTGGGAGCGCTGGTTGCTGGGGGATGGGGGCTGCTCGCCGGGAGCGCGCTGCTGATCGGCGCGGCGGCGGGCTCGCTGTTCCGGGTGCCCGCCCGGTGGGTCGCTCTGGTGATGGCCTTCGGCAGCGGCGTACTGATCTCGGCGGTCTCCTACGATCTGATCGCCGAGGCCGACGAGCAGGGCGGTCTCGCGCCGACAGCACTCGGCGCGCTGGTCGGCGCGGGCGTGTACTCCCTGGCGAACGTGGTGCTCGCCGCGAGGGGCGCCCGCCACCGCAAGAGGTCGGGCTCTCAGCAGCCCACCGAAGGCGAGCAGCCCGGCTCGGGCGGTGCCATCGCTCTGGGCGCGCTCCTGGACGGCGTACCCGAGTCGGTCGTCATCGGCACCAGCCTGCTGGGCGGGGGCAGCGTGGGGACGGCCACGGTCGTCGCGGTCTTCCTCAGCAACCTGCCCGAGGGGATGGCGAGCGCGGCGGGGATGAAGCAGGCCGGGCGCGGGCGCGGCTACGTCTTCGGGTTGTGGACGGCGATCGCGCTGATCTCGGGCCTGGCCGCGCTGGCCGGCTACACCCTCCTGGGCGGGGCGTCCGACACCGTGATGGCGATGATCACCGCGGTGGCCGCCGGGGCCATCCTGGCCATGATCGCGGACACGATGATCCCGGAGGCGTTCGAGGACGCCCATGTGCTCGCCGGCCTCACCACGGTCCTGGGGTTCCTCGCCGCCTTCACGCTCTCGCGGTCCTGAGGTCACACGAGCGGGGGCAAGCGAAGACGCGGGCAGGTGAAGACACGGCCACCGGGGTTCATCACGTGGTGGGCGGTTACCCCCCCCGGCCCTCTGCCCTGGCCCCACTCAGGGATGCATCGATCCGTCCTACGAGGTCTGCGCGATCTGGATGAGGTTGCCGCAGGTGTCGTCCAGTACCGCCAGGGTCACCGTGTCCATCTCCATCGGCTCCTGCGTGAACCGCACCCCGAGCCCACGCAGCCGCTCGAACTCCGCCCGTACGTCCTCCACAGCGAAGGAGGCGGCCGGGATGCCGTCCCGGACCAACGCGGTCTTGTACGGCGGCACCGCGGGGTGTTCGGACGGTTCCAGCAGGAGTTCCGTCCCCTCGGGCTCCTCCGGCGAGACCACGGTCAGCCACCGGGCCGGACCCATCGGGATGTCGTGCTTCTTCACGAAGCCCAGCACGTCGGTGTAGAAGCGCAAGGCCTGCTCCTGGTCGTCGACGAAGACACTGGTGAGGTGGATCTTCATGGGTGCTCTCCGGCGCGTGAGGCGTGAGCCCTCGGGTCACGGTGTGCTCGGGCAGGTCGGTAGACCCGTCAAGCTAGGGGGTTCGGTCCCCGGGCTCGCAGAGGCGCGCCATGGAGTGCGGGAGCACGTCGTCACCGGTGGACGGCAACGAGCGCGGACCGCTACGGGGCGATGACCCGCAGGCTCCTCTTCGCCAGTTCGTAGGCGGGGAGCATTTCCTTGTGCTCGTCGGAGTCGATGCCGCCCAGGTGCAGGACCACGGCACCGCCCGCGGTCGTGACGGCCAGGGCGTGCTCCTGCTTCGACTCCTCCATGAGCTCGCTGTACGTCTCGTACACCACCTCGGCGGCGGGCAGCGAGCCCGCCTTGATCTCGGTATACGTGGCCTTGCGCGCGTTCTTCTCGGCGCGGACGAAGGCCTCCAGGGCGGCGCGCGGGGTGCCGCCCTTGAGGTCGCTGGTCCAGGCGCGCAGGAAGCCGATGTTCCCGGCGGGCTTGGCGTCGATCTCGCAGGCCATGGTGAACGGGCCCTGCTTGGCGAGGGCGTCGAACTCCGTACCGTCCAGCGTGAACGCCTTCGCCTTCCAGTTGTCGGCGGTGGAGAAGGACACGGGCAGTCGGCACGCCGATCCGGCGGCCCCCACCGTGGTGCGGCCCTCGGCCACCGGCGCGCCGGACGCCTTCTGGGATCCTGTCGAGGACCCTCCCGTGGGGGAGGCCGTGGGCCTGCCCGAGGACTCCTTCTCCCCGCCGCACCCCGTCAGCAGTACTGCCGCCAGTGCGGTCACGGCCGCCCCGCGTATCCCATGCCGCACGACAAGTCCTTTGCTGCGTTTGCCGGAAACGGCTGATCGGCCGCCCTGGGGAGATTAGCCGACCCCGACAGCGGCCACCGCGCGGGGAGGGGGCGGCCGCTGTCGGCATCACATCGCCCGAGAAGGCGGAGCCGGTTTCCCCCTCGGGTCGTTCACGAAAGGATTTCGACGTACCCGTCGGTTCCGTGCACGCGGATGCGCTGTCCGTCCCGGATCAGCTGGGTGGCCCGCTCCACGCCCACGACGGCGGGCAGACCGTACTCCCGCGCGATGACCGCGCCATGGGTCATCAGACCGCCCACCTCCGTCACGAGGCCCGTGATGCCGACGAACAGGGGCGACCAACTGGGGTCCGTGTAGGACGTCACCAGGATGTCGCCCGCTTCGAGGTCGGCCCGGGCCATGTCGAGGATGACGCGGGCCCGCCCCTCGACGGTGCCGGCCGAGACGGGGAGGCCGACCAGGGCACCGGGCGGCACGTCGTCGCGCCGGTAAGCCCCGTTGAGGGTCTCGCCGTCCGAGGTCAGCACCCGGGGCGGAGTGAGCGCGTGGTACGACTGGAACGCCTCCCTGCGCCGCCGGACGAGCCCGGCGTCCACCTGAAGGGTGCGTACGGCGTCGTGGAACTCCTGGAACGTGAGGTAGAAGACGTCCTCCCTGTCGGAGATCACGCCGGCCCGCACGAGGCGATCGGCTTCCGCCATCAGGGCCTGCTTGTAGAGGAAGTAGCGGCTGATGATGCCGTACTTGGGGTACTCGCGGTAGCCGATGAAGGTGCGGACGCGGTCGATCATCCGCTTGGTCTCGTCGGCCTTCCGGTCACCGTCCGGCAGGGCCCGCAAGCGGGACAGCACGTCCTGTTCCTTCTTCAGCGCCTCTTGCCGGCCGTGCTCGAAGCGCCGTGCGGCGGCGCCCGGCTCGGCGTTCCGTACGTTGTCCAGGATGACGGGCACGAGCGTGGTGGGGCGTTCGCGCCAACGCGGCCTCGTGATGTCGATCTCGCCGACGCAGCGCATCCCGTACCGGTCGAGGTAGGCCTCGATGGCGTCGCGCGCCTCGGCCCCGCCCGGCAGTTTCGCCAGCTCGTCGAGGAAGTCCTCGTCCTCGACACCCTGGAGGAACGCCACCACCTCGGGCCGGGGGCGGATCACGTCCGCGACGTCCAGCAGCGCCAGCCCCATCTCCGAGGTGATGTTGCCGGGCGCGGACAGGGTAAGGGTGTCGGCCGCGTTCTTCTCGCCCAGCCACTCCCGCAGCTGGTCGTTGAGCCACCAGGTGGCCTCCATCCCCGCCATGATCACCTGCATGCTCAGCCGGTCGCTGAGGACCCGCTTGTGCTCCTCGAAGGCCTCCAGCAGGAAGTCGAACAGCTCAGGTCCCGTCCTGGTGCGGATGTCGCGCCGCAGGGCCTCGATGGACGCCTCACTGCGCTCGACCAGCTCGGTGACGAGGGCCGGATCGGTCTCGATCGCGGCGGGCGGGCCGCCGGCCGGCGGCCCGCCGGGGTCCGCGTCGGGGAGCGAGGGGACGAAGTCGTCACGGTCGAGTACGGTCTCCAGCGCGTCCCGGACCAGCGGATCGCCCCGGCCCATGAGGTCCAGGAGCGCGGCGCGGCTCGCGGGCGAGGCCAGGCGCCGGGTGACGTCGACGAAGAGCCTTCCCCCGGCCTCCTGCATCGTCGCCATCGCCGTCAGACGCCACACCGAGAGCCCCAGCGGCGTCATGGGATCGGTCATCATCTGCTGATGCCCGACCGAGACGTAGAGGTGGTTGTCCTCGTCGTCGGCCTCGGGGATGGGGAACAGTGTCGTGATCGGGCGGCTCTGGACGACGAGGAAGTCGCCGTCGGCCAGGCACCACTCGATGTCCTGCGGGCAGCCGAAGTGTGCTTCGACGCGCCGCCCGAGCTGGACGAGCCGCAGGGCCTGAGCATCCGTCAGCGCGGGTTGCTCCTGCTGCCGGGAGTCGAGGACGACCTCCTGGGTTCCGCCGGCCGGCAGGGCGTACAGGGCGCGCTGTTTGGCGGCGATCGTCCTGGCGATGATCTCCCCGTCGCGCACTGTGAAGACGTCCGGGTTCACCAGACCGGAGACCAGCGCCTCACCGAGGCCGAAGCCGGCGTCGACGGTGGCGACCTTCCGGTTGCCCGTGACGGGATCGGCCGTGAACAGGATGCCGGACGCGTCCGGGAAGACCATCCGCTGCACGACGACGGCCATGTGGACCGTACGGTGGTCGATGCCGTTGCGCTGGCGGTAGACGACGGCCCGCTCGGTGAACAGGGAGGCCCAGCACCGGCTGATGTGCTGGAGGACCGCCTCCGGTCCTACGACGTTCAGGTAGGTGTCCTGCTGGCCGGCGAAAGAGGCCGTCGGCAGGTCCTCGGCCGTCGCGCTGGAGCGTACGGCGTACGCGGACCGCTCGCCGAACCGGGCGAGCGCGCCGGTGATCTCCGCCGCGAGATCGCCGGGGATGGTGACGCCCTCGATGGTCCGGCGGAGCTCCGCGCTGAGCGTACGGGTCGCCTCCCGGTCGTCCGGGCCCAAGTGTGACAACTGCTCGAGCTGCGCCGGGATCGACGGCGCCTCCGTCATGATCCGACGGAAGGCGTCCGTCGTCACGCAGAAGCCCCCGGGCACCCGGATGCCTTCGAGCCGCGAGAGCCCGCCCAGATGCGCTCCCTTGCCGCCGACGATCGCGCCCTGCGTCTCGTCGGCCGCTTGGAGATCCCACACGTACTGCTCGTTCATCGCGATACCTTCCAGGCAGCCGTGCCGCGTCGCCCCGCACGGGCCGATCCGACCACCGGTGTTTGCGGGTCTGTCGTATTCCTTGTCAGGCACGTTCTCGTTCCGGGCTGCCCGTCCCGCGGCCGTCCGGCCGGTCCCACCCTCGCACCGACGTCACCGGGTCCGCCGGACCTCGACAACAACACACGCACGTCGTGCCCTCAATTCCGCAGGTTGTGGCCTTGGCCGACGATTGTGCGATACGCCCTGGGCCTTGCGGCAAGCCCCCCGACGCGCTATATCTTGATAGTGGCAAGGAGATACAGCGCTCCTTGCCTTTGTCGTTTCCCGGCCGTGGAGGCGCCGACGAGCCCGGTGCCGTACGCGCCCGCCCGGACGCCGCAGGCCCCCGACCGGGCGATCATCCGGTCGGGGGCCTGCGCACAGCGGGCGTGCCTGGTGCCGTGGCTCTGCGGACGGCCGTGGCGCTCAGCCGAGTCGCAGCACACTCATCGTGCGCTCGGCCATGCGCTGCTCTCCCAGCGCGTTGGGGTGCACGGGGACGATGTTCTGTCCGAACAGGAGCGGCTCGATCCAACGGGTGCCGGCGGCCTTGCAGGCGTCGTGCCCCTCGGACGCCTCGGAGAAGTCCAGATAGGTGGCCCCGGTCTCCTGGGCCGCGCGCCGCACGGCGTCGTTGAGGTGCTGCTGGATGTCGCGCAGGTACGGCACGTCCCCGGCGGCGATCGGGAGCTTCACGAAGCAGGACGGATCGGCGGTGGCGGGCATGATCCAGGGGTAGCCCAGCGCCGCCACGCGGGCCCCGGGCGACTTGGCGCGGATGTTCTGCAAGGCCTTCTTCAGCGCGGGATAGGTGTTCGCGTCGATCTGGTCCTGGAAGGCGGTGCCGTTCTTGTCCTTGCAGGGGCTGCCCTTCCCCCCGCTCAGGATGCCGACCGTTCCGCAGGCCGTAACGGCGTTGATGAAGGTGTTGTTGTCGTTGCCACCCATCGTGAAGGTCACCAGGTCGGTGTCGGCGCTCAGCGCGTCCAACTGGGGTGCCACGCCCGGGTATTGGGAGGCGGTGAAGTCCTTGGTCTGGGCCGCGCCGCAGGTCACGTCCTTGAGGTGGCTGCCGGTCCGGGAGGCGAGGACGTGGGGGTAGTTCGCGGTGGAGCGCAGACACAGGAGGTTGCCGGCGTCGATGGGCAGGACGCCCGAACCGGCGCTGTAGCTGTCACCCAGGGCGACGTAGTCGAGCGGCGAGGCGGCGTGGGCGGTGGCACCGGTGAAAGCGGCGGCGAGTGCCCCCGCCATGGCTGACGCAGTCATGACAGAAACGAGCTTGGTCATGTGCTCTCTCTTCTCAGGAGCGGTGCGAGTGGGGGAGGTCGCGTCGAACGCGGCCGGGCTTCATGAGAAAGAAGCGGCTTGAGCAAGCGGAGCAGGGGGTGGGCGGGGCGGCGGGGCCGTGGTGTGTACGCCGACGGCCGGGCGGTAGCGGAGGCGAGATTACCGCCGGTTACTACTGATAGGTAATGTGGGCCATCGTCGGCTCGGGGTCAACAAGCGTGACAGCGGTTTCTGTGGCCCGGCCGGTAGGGGGCCCGCTGAGTCCTGGGCGACGGGGCGGGCCTCGGCCCGCCTGGCACCGGCCCGGATGGCGCGGACAGGTGATTCAACCGAGAACCCCCGGGAACCCTCAATTCCATGACCACGAGGGCCAGTTGACGCCCACCCGTTGCCCCGTGGGCGCGCAGCCGGACCTCCGTCGCGGGAAACCCGCCACCGGCTGTACGGCACACCGGCCCCCGGAACAGAGCATGACGCCGCGTCACCGCACGGGTGCCGCGCACCGGGCCCTGCCGCACCGACGCGGCACATTGCAGGGGCAGCGCGAAGCCCCCGGCCACGGGGGGCCGGGTGCGGTCCCGTCAGGCGCTTGGCCGTGCCGCTTCAGGCGGTGTTCGGGGCGTGCGGGCAGGGGGTGAGGGAGGTGGTGGCGGGGATGCGCATGCGGAGCAGGAGATCGCGCGTGACGCCCGAGTCCGATGTGCTGTGCCAGGCGACATCCGGGTTGCGTGCCCGCAGATGCGAGAGCGCCCGGGTGTCCAGTCCCGTGTTGTCGAACGGCTCGTTGATGGCGACAGCGGTGATGACACCCTGCGCGCAGGGGGAGCAGATCCGGTAGCGGACCTGCCCGACGACCTGGCGGACGTGGACGAGGAGCAGGCACTCTTCGTCGGAGTCCGCCGTGCCGGGGATGTGCGTGGACAGGAAATCGATCGCGCTGTAGGCGAGGATCCGGCGTTGCAGCCGGGCGGTGAGCCGGCTGGGGCGCGCGTGCTTGGCGCCAGCCGGACCGGACGGCGAGGAGTGAGCCGTTCCGGCCGAACCGAACAGGGGGCTCGTGGGACGCGCGTGTCGCTGCATGGAGTTCGTGTGCCCAGACCTCACCGACGTACCCCTCCGGGCCCTGGCCGGGAATCGATCCTCGGAGTATTCCCCTGTCCCGGTGCCCGCCGTCGAGGTGAAGGTAGAGCGACCTGAGCCTGTCCCAGCACTGTTCGAGCTGAGCATCGGCTTCTCGCCACACGGGGTCATCGAGGAGGGCAGATGGCTGGATCGGTCTGTCCGGAGCAGCCTCCCCGCGGCGCCGCGGGGAAGCTGCTCCGGCGAGAGACCGCGGCCTGCGGCCCGGGCTGGTGACGGCCGCCGCTGACCCCTCCCGGCGCCTGGTGGCGGCCGCTACTGACCCCTCCCGGCGACCCGCCGCGGCCTAGAACAGCCAGTGGCGCAGGATCAACCGCAGGGAGCGGCGGGTCGCCCAGGCGCTGGCAAGTCCGACCGCCGCCCCGGCGACCACGTCGCTGGGGTAGTGGGCGCCGCTCTGCACCCGCTCGACCGCCACCAGGGCGGCGGGCACCGCGCACGCCGCGCCGACGGCGGGCCACCGGGGTGCCACGGCGGCGGTGAACGCCACCGCGGCGGCGGTGTGGCCGGAGGGGAAGGACGAGGAGTCGGGGCGGTCGTGGACCTCGTCGTGCGGGAACCAGTCCTTGGGCGGCCGGGGCCGGCCCGCCACCTGCTTGCACACGCCGTTCGAGACCACCTGTGCCACCACCAGGGCGGTCAGACCGGCGGCCGCCGCCCTGCGGCCGCGCCATCCGCCCAGCGCCGCCATCGCCACGGCGGTGCCGCACCACAGTTTCGTACTCTCCGCCGTCTCCTCCACCACGGAGAGCATCTTGCCGACGCGGGGAGGAATGCCGGTAGCCGTCTTCTTGGTCAGCGATCGCTCAGCGTCGCGCAACCCCACGAAATACCTCATGAACGACAAGTATCCCGAGGTCATCGACGTACACCCAAGATCGCCGATTGGCGGGTCACGCCTCGCCGAGGCGGCGACGGTCCTCCTCGTCCCACGTCCTGGTGTCACGGGGTTCCGTGTACGGCTCGGCCTCGGGCGGCAGGCCACCGGCGATGGCCCGCTGACGGGCGGTCTCGGCGTCGAACTCCAGCCCCAGCAGGATGGCCAGATTGGTGATCCACAGCCAGAGGAGGAACACGATGACACCGGCCATGGTGCCGTAGGTCTTGTTGTAGCTGGCGAAGTTGGCGACGTAGAACGCGAATCCGGCGGAGGCGATCATCCAGATGACCAGGGCGAGGAAGCTGCCCGGGGTGATCCACTTGAGCCCCCTCACCTTCGCGTTCGGGGTGGCCCAGTACAGGATCGCGATCATGATCGTGACCAGGAGGACGAGCACGGGCCACTTGGCGATCGACCACGCCGTCAGCGCGGAGTCCCCGATGCCCAGCGCGGTGCCCGCCTGGTGGGCCACGCCACCGGTGAACACGACGATCAGCGCGCTGGCGACGGCCAGCACCATCAGCACGACCGTCACTCCGACCCGGATCGGAAGGATCTTCCACACCGGGCGGCCCTCGGGCATGTCGTAGACGGCGTTCGCGGCGCGGATGAACGCGGCCACATAGCCGGAGGCCGACCACACGGCCAGGACGAGACCGACGATCGCCATGAGGGAGCCGACACCGGCGTTGCCCTGCAACTGCACCACGGCCTGAGTGATGATGTCCCTGGCCGAGCCGGGCGCGAACTTCTTGATGTTCTCGAGCACCGAGTCGGTCGCCGACTTGCCGGTGATGCCCAGCAGCGACACGAGGACCAGCAGCGCCGGGAACAGCGACAGCACCCCGTAGTACGTCAGGGCCGCCGCGCGGTCGCTCAGCTCATCGTCCTTGAACTCCCGCAGCGCACCCTTGAGTACCGCACCCCAGGCCCGCTTGGGCAGCTTCGTCGGCGTGTCCGGCGCGCGACGCTCCACCTCCGGTCCGGGCCCGGCCTCCTCGGGCGTGATGTCGTGTTCTTTCGCCGCGTCGCTGTCGTGGCGCGCTTTCCGTCCGGGGAGATGGAGCTTCGTCATGGGCCCCGGATACCCCTCCGCGCCCTGCTCATGTCATCGCCGTCCCCGCGCGCGGGGTCACGTCCCGGTGCGTGGGGTCAGGCGTCGACGGCCTCGCGGACGGTGGAGTAGCAGTCGATGATCGTGTCGAGTCCGACGAGTTGCAGGGTGCGCAGGACGGATCCGGTGGCACCGGCCAGACGCAGCCAGCCGTTGGCGCCGCAGATCGCGGAGCGCGCGGAGATGAGGATGTTGATGCCGCTGGAGTCCATGAACGTCACCCCGCTGAGATCCACCACCATCCGTGGGACGCCCGTGCTCGCGGGGAAGCGGAGGGCCTGGCGGAGGAACTCGCAGGTGTGGTAGTCGATCTCCCCGCTGACGGTGATGACCTCGACGTCGTCGACGGTCGCGGAGGTGATCGCCAAACCGTCCGGCTCCACGGTGTCCTTCTTGTCGGTCACGCTTGTCTCCACAACGCTCGGTGGCTTCGGTCGGTGACCTCGTCGGCGGCTGCCTGTCGGCCTGGTCTGGATCCTACGGGGACGTCCTCGACAGCGATGCTGTGCCGACGGGAGGTCACAGGTGTACAAAGAGGGGTTGCGGGTACGCGCGGGCGTATGGACGGGGGACACAAGTGGTGGGGGTGGAGTCGGTCCCTCTCGGCGGGGAGGGTCCCATAGTGCGGCATCCGGAGCCTTGGCAGGTCTCGGCGGCGCTGGAGGGCGACGGCGCCTGTATCGCCGAAGCCCGCCACTTCGCGGCGGACTTCCTCGCCCGGCTCCGGAGCGAGCGGGGGATCCCCGTCTCGGCGCGCGCGATGGACCTCACGCAGCTCGTCGTCAGCGAACTCGTCACCAACGCCCGCAAGTACGCTCCCGGCCCGGTGCTCCTCGATCTGCGCGTCACCGGCACGGTGGTGGAGGTCGTGGTCTGGGACAGCGACCCGGTGCTGCCGGTGGCCCGGGCCGCCGACGCCGGCCGGGTGGGCCAGCACGGCTTGGAGATCGTCATGGCGGTGGCCCAGGGCTTCGAGGCGCGGCGCGAGCCGGTCGGCAAGCGCATCACCGCCAGCGTGGCGCTCCTGGACGATCCGGACGGCGGTGCGGCCGGCCCCCACCGGCCCTGACTCCGGCCGGCTAGGCCGTCCGGCGCGAAGGTCCGGTGACGGTTTGGCCCACCTGTACCGGGTCGGGTCAGTGGGTCTTTGCCCTCCGGGAAGCATGGAATGCGGCGGCCGAAGCATGCGAGAGGGCATGGAATGCGTGATCTATCAGGAGCAGACGGGTGAGTGCGAGCGGCTGGACTGCCGACAGGTGGACACGGGATGCGAGGCCGTCCTCGACCGCGTTGCCGCGCTGAAACCGCGGGAGTTCGCCTGGATACGCGTGGACGAGCCCCGCGAGGAGGAGCTGGAGCGGCTGGGCCACTATCTGAAGCTGCACCCTCTGGCCGTCGAGGACGCGGTCCAGGCCCACCAGCACCCCAAGCAGGAACGCTACGGTGATGTGCTGGCGGTCGCGGTGAAGACGCTGTGGTTTGTCGAGCGGACCGCGGACGTGGAGACCGGCGAAGTGATGATCTTCATCGGGCCGTCCTTCGCGCTGACCGTACGGCACGGGGCGAGCGACCCCACCGAGGAGGCGGCGCGCAGGCTCGCGGAGCAGCCCCGTATGCGGGAGTCCGGGCCGGTCGGTGTCCTGCACGCGGTGACCGATGTGGTCGTCGACGCCTACGCCGAGGCCGCCGCCCAAGTACGCACGGACCTCACCGAGTTGGAGCGGTGTGTCTTCTCACCCGCCCGCGACGATCTGACGGAGCGGATCTACTCGCTCAAGCGTGAAGTGGTGGAGTTCCGCGACGCGATCCAGCCGCTCGTGCCGGTGGTACGGCCCTTCCTCACGGCACGGGAGGAGTGGCCGCCGCAGATCGTGCCGTACTTCCGTGACGTGGTCGACCACCTCACCCGCACCGACACCGAAGTGCGCGCCCTGGACGACCTGCTCGCCTCCGTCCTGGACGCCCATCTGGCGAAGGTGGGCACCTGGCAGAACGACGACATGCGCCGCATCAGCGCGTGGGCGGCCATTCTCGCCATCCCCACCATGGTCGCCGGTGTCTACGGCATGAACTTCGCCCACATGCCCGAACTGGACTGGCGCTACGGCTACCCGTCCGCGCTCGCCCTGATGGCCGTGGGCGCGGGGTCGCTGTACCGGGCCTTCCGCCGCAACGGCTGGCTGTGACGGTCGCGGGCGACCGGCGCCGGCGGTCCGCACAGGAGCCGTCAGAGGGGAGGGGGCGGGCCTCCTTGCCGGCTGTGCACCCCTGGCTCCGGCCGTCACCCGTACCGGCGTACGGGTTCAGGCGCGGGCCAGTTCGGCGGCCCCGAAGGACACGTCGAAACGGTCGCACCAGATGGTGACACTGCGGTACCGGTCCAGGTCGAGGTCGGCGGGGAGCGTGTAGTTCTGGTCGCCCTTGTTGCCCTTGAGCTTGCCCAGGCTGACGTGCCGGCCGTCGTCGAAGGCGCGCCAGCCGTCCTTGCCCGGCTTCACCTCCGCGTCGGTGAGCCAGACCCGCAGATCGGGCCCGTTGCTCGTGTCCAGGTCCATCAACCGCAGGATGCGGGTCCCGTCCGGGAGGCGCAGGACGCGCACCGACCCGCTCGTCTCGTGCTCGTGGCTGACCAGCTCCCCCCTGGCCAGGTCCTGCGGCCTGCTCGGCGCGGGGGTTCCGCCGACGACCGGCGTCGAGGGCGGCGCGGAGGCGGCGACGGGGATCTGCTCGCGCACGGTCTCGTCCACCCACAGCTTCCACGGCTGGAACCAGAAGAGCCCCGCCCCCACCGCCACCACTCCGCAGAGCAGGACGGTGATGAACCACGGCCTGCCGAACGCCTTGCGTACGCGCTCCATGTCATGCCTCCACCTCGCCGATGTGTCCCTGCCCCCATAGGACGGCTGGACGGACACGTGGCGCTCCCGGATCCGTATGACGAAAGTCTTACGGCCACCGGGTCACCCCTCCCGCGCCCCACGGCCCTGACGGCGTGATCAGGCGGTGTCGGGAAGCGGGGTCTCCTCGGGGCGCCCGTGTGTCACGTCGGCCGCGTGGTCGGCCGTGTCGTGGGCAGGGCGGCGGGTGCGTTCCGCCCATGCGGCTACCGGCGGGCCCGCCGCGCCCAGCGCCATGAAGAACACGCCGAGCAGCAGCCACCCCGCGTGCCCCAGGCCCAGGACCGCCGTGGTGAGGACGACCGGGGCCAGGGCCTGCCCGGCGTCGAAGCCGACGCCGAACAGGCCCTGGTACTGGCCCTGTGCGTGGTCGGGGGCGAGACCGAAGCCGAGGGCGTAGCCGCCCGAGGACTCCCACACCTCTCCGAGGCTGTGCACGACGACGGCGAGGACGGCGAGGCCCGGTGCGATCCAGGCCGGGACGTCGGCGGTCAGCGCCATCAGGGGGCAGCTGACCAGGAAGAACAACCCCGCGAGACGGAACGCCCGGCCGCCCTGGCGCGCTGTCTCCACCCGGGAGCCGATCCTGCTCTGGAGCAGCACGCACACGCCGCTGTTGACCGCGTACACTGCGGCCACGGTCCAGCGGGGCGCGTTGGTGTGGGCGGAGAGCCAGATCGGCAGCAGCAGCGACACGGTCTGGTACTGCAAACCCATCGCGCCGTAGAGCGCGACGAAGGTGACGTACGGCCGGTCGGACAACACGGCCACGCGGTGGTGCTCCTTGGGCCGGGGGAGTGGTCGGTAGTCGGGGACACCGGCCACGGCGATGAGTCCGGCACACGCGAAGCTGGCGGCGTTGGCGAGGATGAGCACGGTGTAGGCCGAGCGCGTGTCGACCGAGACGGCGAAGGCGGCGCCGAGGGTGCCCAGAACGACGCCGAGGTTGACGAACGTACGGAGTTTCGCCCGGAAGGCGGCCGGGCGTTCACCGCCGGCGCGGGCGACGAGCGCGCCGCCCGCGGCGCCGCTCGCGGTCGCCGCCAGCCGGTCCAGGGTGGCGATGAGCGTGAACGTGAGCCAGCCGTGGATGAAGACGAACGCGGCCATCGTCACGGCCTGCATCGCGAGGGCCGCCAGCCAGACCGTGCGCGGCCCGTACCGGTCGGCCAGGTTCCCCGCCGGGATCCCGGCCAGCAGCCCGACCAGCCCGGCGATCGTCAGACCGGCGCCGACCCGCGCGGCGGGCAGGTGCACCACCAGCGTGAAGTAGAGCACCGCGGCGGTGTTGAACAGCCCGTTGCCCACCCGGCTGACGAAGGCGGCGATGATGAGAGCGCGCTGGGGACCGTCGGGCGACAGCAGACTGGATATCCGTGGCGCGCCGCTCTTCTCGATCATGCGCTGAGGCTAACAGCGGCCCCGCCGGGCCCCCTCTGTGATGGTCCGGGGGCCGTACACGCGCCGGCGCGCAGCCACCAAGTGCCGGTCAATCCAAAGGATGTACCGATGTCCCTGCGGAGTGCGGCCCCGCCGGTGGTCCGGCGGGGCCGCCCGGGATCGCAGGGTCCGGACCCTGATGGCCCCGGTGACGGTGGCTCAGGTGCAGGCGCTCCCGTTGAGGGTGAAGCCGGCGGGGGACGGGTTGGTTCCGGTGTACGTCCCCTGGACTCCGAAGCTCGCCGTGGCGCCGGGCGCGATCGTCCGGTTCCAGCCGGCGTCGCGGGCGCTGACGGAGGTGCCGCTCTGGGTCACGGTCGCGTTCCAGGCTCCCGTGGTCCGCTGGCCGCCCGGGTAGGTCCAGGTGAGCTGCCAGCCGTTCACGGTGGCCGGACCCGTGTTCTTGACGGTGACCGTCGCCGTGAAGCCGGTGTTCCACACGCTGTCCACCTTGTACGTCACGGCACAGGCCGCGGTGGGCGGTTCACCGGAGGACTCCCCCTCGGCGGCGTAGGCGGCGAGCCAGGCCAGCGGGGCGTTCCAGTTGACCGCCACCTCATTGGTGGAGTACGAGCCGATGTCGTCGATGTAGCACGCGGCGGGCGCGCAGCCCGGGAGTTTCGCCTGGGCCACCGGGTCCTGGAGCGCGCTGTCGGGGCCACCCGCGAGCGACCCGGCCGGGGGGTGCGGCAGCGAGGCGTCCAACTGGTGCGCCCAGAAGCGGTGGTGCTGGTTCTGCGAGGACGTCTCCCCATAGCCGGACACGTAGGACTGGCCGAGGGCGTTGCGGCCGAGCAGATAGTCCATCGCCTCCAGCGCGCCGGTGCGGTAGCGGGCGTCGCCCGTCAGCTCCCCGGCGACGGCCAGGATGATCGCGTTGTCCGCGACCTCGCTGTTCGAGCCCCAGAAGTACCCGTCCGCCGGGACCGGCACCGCGTAACCCTGGGCGCCCATCCTGGACAGATGGCTGTCGGCGGCCGCGGTCACCGACGCGCGTACGCGAGCCAGATCCGAGGCGGGCAGCCCGTTGGGCACCGTGGCCAGGGTGAGCCGGCCGAGCGCGGCGGTGTCCGCCCAGCCGAAGCCGTAGGGCGAGAAGGCGGCGGCCGAGGTGTGCCAGGACGAGGACGTCACCGCGTCCCGGAAGGTGCTCTCGCCGGTCGTGGCGTACAGCTCGGCGGCCGCCCAGTAGAACTCGTCGCCGACCTGCGCGTCGCCGTAGGCGCCACCTCCCGTACTGTCCGAATCCGGGGCGAGCAGGGCCGGGTTGGCCTGGGCGGCGGCCCAGGCGCGGCGGGCCGCGGAGAGGCAGCGGTCGGCGAACGCGGCGTCGTAGGGCCGGAAGACCCGGGCACACTGCGCCCCGGCCGCCGCCAGGTTCAGGGTCGCCGCGGTGGAGGGCCGGTGCAGCTCGCGGGGCTGGGCGTCCTGGTCGGGCCGGGTCGGCATCCCGGTCCAGGCCGCGTCATGGACCTTGTGGAACGCCATGCCCGCGTACGGCTTGCCCGCGGGCACCTGCATCCGCATCAGGAAGTCGAGCTCCCAGCGCGCCTCGTCCAGGACGTCCGGAACACCGTTGCCGCGCTCGGGGACGCGCAGGGTCGAGTCGCCCAGTGCCGCATCCGTGCCCGCCCGCTTGGCGCGCTCGAAGGAGCCGACGACCAGCCAGGTGGAAATACCGCCGTTGACCACGTACTTGCCGTGGTCGCCCGCGTCGTACCAGCCGCCCCTGACGTCCTGGGTGTAGTCGCACACCCCCGCTTGGCAGGGGACCGAGACATCGCCCTTGTTGGGCGCCACGTTCAGGTGCCCGGCCGGGCGCGCGTAGGCGGAGCCCACGAGGGAGGCGTCGATGGCGATGCCGCTGCGCTGGTGGTAGAAGAAGGCCATCGAGTCGGAGCGCAGCCCGTCGTAGAGGCCGGCGCGGACGTCGAAGGGCACGCTGCTGCTGCCGTCCACCGACAGGACGTATCCCGAGCCCGTCCCCTGATACGAGGAGAAGTCGGCTACGTGGACGGACTGCCCTGAGGGGGCGTCCGCGCCGCGCGGGGTGGTGGCTCCGGAGGCGACCACGGTCCCGGACGCGTCGCGCAGCTGCCAGGTGAGGGGCTGGGCCGCGGTGGTGACGACGGTGGCGCGTTTGGGTCCGTCCGGCAGGTAGCCGACCTGGTTGACGCGGACGGCCGTCGTAGCGGCCGCGGAGGGGGCCGACGCGGCGGGTGTGGCCAGGACGCCGCCGCCGAGGAGGCAGCCTGCCAGCAGGGCGGCGGCGAGACTTCTGGCCCGGCCGGACAACGGAGTGGGGGGCATGAGCGGCTCCTGGGAGGTCGGTGGGTGGTCAGACGGGTGGAGTGGGCCGGGTGAGCGGGGCGTGCGCCGGGGGAGGTGACGTGACGGTCCGCGGAGGGTCCTTTCCGGGAGGGCACGGAGCGGGAGCGCTCCCACGCGGCGAAATATCGAACATCGGTCGATGATTCGGGGATTTCGAGGCGGACAGTAATGAGGCGAGGGGCAGTCGTCAACAGGTGAGGATATGTGCGCGAGTTGAGGAGCGGTACGGCCGAGGCCCTCGCGAGCGGCCGCACTTGTGCCGTTGCCCGCCCCCGGGACACTTCCGGAGGCGGGCAACGGCTCAAGCGGTCAGGGCGGGGCGTCGGTCGTCGTACCCCACGGGCGGGCACACGACCGCATCGCGGCGGCCCCGGCTCGGAACGGACGGCGGAGCGGACGGCGGGGCCGGGTCGGGTTCAGTCGGCGCACGCGCACCCGGCGGCGCTCTTCGCCTCGGCGGGAGTCCGGGCCGGGTCGAGGGCCTGCTCGTCGGGGGTGCAGCAGGCGGTGGTGCCGCAGCAGGCGTCCGGGGCGGTGCGGGCCTTCTCCCGGGTGTCGGCGTCGGCCTTGACGACGTAGACCTCCCACGGCTCCTTGCCGGGACCGGTGACCCACACCTTGTCCTGCACGGCGTAGCAGCATGAGGTGTCGTTCTCCTCGCAGGTCGCCAGGCCCGCGTCCTTGAGCCGCCCGGCG
Source organism: Streptomyces sp. NPDC005878 (assembly GCF_040629815.1). NCBI lineage: Bacteria > Bacillati > Actinomycetota > Actinomycetes > Kitasatosporales > Streptomycetaceae > Streptomyces > Streptomyces sp. NPDC005878. Next base: position 143,239 of record NZ_JBEXWK010000004.1, on the reverse strand, counting down.
GCCGCGGTGACCTCGTCGGTCGACGTCACCTCGACACCGAGGTGGTCCAGGCGGGTGTCCTCGCCTCTCTCGCCCTCGATGAGGACGAGCTTGAGCGGGGGCTCGGCGATGGCGAAGTTGGCGTATCCCTCGCGGCGCTTGGCCGGGGCGGTCCCGAAGAGCTTGGTGTAGAAGGCGACCGAGCCTTCCAGGTCGGCGACGCGGAGGGCGAGCTGAACACGGGACATGGCGGTTTCCCATCCGTGAGAACTGCTTGTATCGACGTCTGTCGATATATGCGAGGTTGTCACCGGATTAGATGGCTGTCAACATAGAGGCATGTCGAAACAAGCTGGTCTTCCAGTGCTCCGCCAGGACGACGAGGCGTGCTGCGCCCCGATGGTCCGCGAGCCGCTGGGGGAGGAGACCGCGGCCGAGCTGTCGCGGATGTTCAAGGCGTTGTCGGACCCGGTCCGGCTGCGGCTGCTGTCGCTGATCGCCTCCCATGAGGGCGGCGAGGCGTGCGTGTGCGACCTCGCGGGCCCGTTCGACGTGTCCCAGCCGACGATCTCCCACCATCTGAAGGTGCTCCGCGAGGCCGGCCTGGTCGGCTGCGAGCGGCGGGGGACCTGGGTGTACTACTGGGTGCTGCCCGAGGCCCTGGCGAAGCTGTCCGCCCTGCTCCAGATCCCCGTCGCGTCCTCGGCGGTTCCGGCGTGAGCGTGCCCGCGCCGCTGGGGTGGCGGGTGGCCGCCGAGGCGCTCGGCACGGCAGCGCTGGTCGCGGTGGTGGTCGGCTCCGGGATCCAGGCCACCGCGCTTACCCACGACATCGGGGTGCGACTGCTGGCCAACTCTCTGGCCACCGTCTTCGGCCTCGGAGTGCTGATCGCCCTGCTCGGGCCGGTGTCGGGAGCGCACTTCAACCCGGTGGTCAGCCTCGCGGCCTGGGTCACCGGTCGCCGCGCCGGGGGCGAGGCCACCCCGCTGCGCGACGTCATCGCCTACGTACCCGCCCAGATCGCCGGTGCGATCGCCGGTGCGATGCTGGCCGACGCCATGTTCGCCGAGCCGCTGGTGCGTTTCTCCACCCACGACCGGTCGGCCGGACACCTCTGGCTGGGCGAGGTCGTGGCCACCGCCGGGCTGGTCTGGCTCGTCTTCGGCCTGGCCCGCGCGGGCCGCGCACACCAGGCACCGCTGCTGGTCGCCTCGTACATCGGAGCGGCGTACTGGTTCACGTCCTCCACGAGCTTCGCCAACCCGGCCGTGACGGTCGGCAGGGCGTTCACCGACACCTTCGTCGGCATCGCCCCCGCGTCCGTGCTGCCGTTCCTCGCCGCCCAACTCGTCGGAGCCGCCGTCGGTCTGGGCCTGGTCGCGCTCTGTTTCGGCCGCACGGCCCCCGCGAGCGAGGACGAGGTGGTCGTCCCCCACGACGGACGGCAGACCTCCATCCCCACCCCCTCCGCCGAAGAAAGCGCGCTGACCTGATGAGCACCTCCGACGTACCCTCCGTGCTGTTCGTCTGCGTGCACAACGCCGGACGGTCCCAGATGGCCGCCGCCTTCCTCACCCACCTCGGCGCGGACCGCGTCCAGGTCCGCTCCGCCGGATCGGCCCCCGCCGACGCGGTGAACCCGGCCGTGCTGGAGGCCATGAAGGAGGTCGGCATCGATCTCTCGGACCGGACCCCCAAGATCCTCACCACCGAGGCGGTGCGGTCCTCGGACGTGGTGATCACCATGGGCTGCGGCGACGCCTGCCCGTACTTTCCCGGCAAGCGGTACCTCGACTGGCAGCTCGACGACCCGGCCGGCCAGGGCGTCGCGGCGGTCCGCCCGATCCGCGACGAGATCGAGCGGCGCGTCCGCGTCCTCCTCGCGGACCTCGGCATCGAGACGACGGCGTGACGAGCACCGGCCCCGGCCTACGCATCGCTCCGCGGCGGCAGGAAAACGCCGGGGATGGGCTCATGAATGTGCGGGCTCATGCATGTGCGGTGCCGGCCTGGGGGCGGCCGAAGAGAAGGTCGTAGCCGGCCGGCAACTGGAGCAGGATCTGCTCCATGAGCTGGTCGCCCGCCGCGTCGGCGGCAGTGCTCAGGACGGCGCTGACGTCCCAGGTGGCGGTCGTCTCGGTAGCCCCTTCGATCCAGGCCGCCGTGGCGCGTACGAACCGTTCGGGCGAGAGCGGTTCGGCGCTCTGCAACGGGTTCAGGAGGATCAGGGCGAAGGCTTCCGGCAGACACGCGGCCAGCTCGGCACGGACCCGGCCGACGAGGTGGGCCCCTAGCAGGGCGAGAACGACGCGGGCCGCCCGTTCGGCTTCCTGGACGTTCTTGTACTCGCCGCGTTCCTTCACCTGGTCGAGGAACGCTTCCCTTCGCAGGGACACGTCAGCCACCGCCTCTCTGGACTGAGGAGAGCGCAGGACGGGCGGAGGGGGGAGATCAGGTGCCCGTCCCGCGCCGCTGTTCGGCTCAGGTCGCCGTGTTCAGCCGGAGATCTCCTTGCGGGAGGAGTCCCCGCTGATGGTGATCTTGCGGGGCTTGGCGCGTTCGGCGATCGGGATGCGCAGGGTCAGCACGCCGGCCTCGTAGTCCGCCTTGATGCGCTCGGTGTCGAGCGTGTCGGCGAGGACGAGCTGACGGGAGAAGACACCCAGCGGCCGCTCCGACAGTTCCATCTGCACGTTCTCGGCCTTGGCGACGGGGCGGCGCTCGGCCTTGACGGTCAGCATGTTCCGCTCGACGTCGATGTCGATCGCCTCCGCGCTGACGCCCGGAAGGTCGAAGGCCACCACGTACTCGTCGCCCTCGCGGTAGGCGTCCATCGCCATCGCGGCAGGTCGCGTCCAGGTACCGGTGCCTGTGCCGGTCAGCTGCTGGGCGAGGCGGTCGAGTTCACGGAAGGGGTCGGTGCGCATCAACATCGTGAAACACCTCCAGAAGGTTCGGGCTGTACCCGCCAATGCGCTTCAACACCTCTGTTGTAGCACGTCATCCAATGGATGACAAACATGTCGTCGTCGAAAGGATGACGATGTGGGGGAGGTGGGGGCGGCGGGAGCGGCGCCGCTGACCAGCGCGGGGCCCTGCCGTGTTCGAGGCCGATAGCTCGCCCGTCGAACGCAAGAAAATCTATGTCGGCCGGAGTAGACATTGGGTGCTGGTGTGGCTATGGTTTCTCTTGTAGCTCAGATCGACAAGGCCCGGCAGAGACGAACTGCCGGGCAGCAGTACCCGTAGTTCGCAGGACGGTGCGGTGGTGGAGTTCCGAAGCCAGAGCAGGTGCAGGACGGTGACGGGACTGACCATCGGACCGGGTGGCCCGCAGTGATCAGGGGCCGCCACCAGCAGTACCGCAGTAAGCAGTACCGAAGTAGCAGTACCAGCAGTACGCAAGTGATTGATCCCAGAGGGAAGGACGGAGGAGCCCAGCGCCATCAGGATCGCCCGGGCGGATGGCTGAGCCCGGGTACCGCAGGACATCGATAGTGAGGTGGTCTCCGGTCAAGCAACCGCGATCCCCGCATCTCCGACAGCAACCGGGTCGGAACGGCGGAAACAGAAGGCCGGCGCAGTACCAGGGCCGGCAGATGGTGTAGCAGTTCCTTCGGGGCCCTGGTGCCATATGGCACCAGGGCCCCTCAACGCGTGCCACAGAGAGGTGCAAATGACAGTAGAGGACTCCAACAGTCGTCTCGACGACGACGACTATCCGGCCTACACCATGGGCCGGGCCGCCGAGATGATCGGCACCACCCAGGGCTTCCTCCGCGCCATCGGCGAAGCCCGGCTCATCACGCCGCTCCGCTCCGCCGGCGGCCACCGCCGCTACTCCCGCTATCAGCTGCGCATCGCGGCCCGCGCGCGTGAACTCGTCGACCAGGGCACGCCCATCGAGGCCGCCTGTCGCATCGTCATCCTTGAGGACCAGCTCGAAGAAGCCCAGCGCATCAACGCCGAATACCGCCGCGCCGCCGAATCGACGAACCCGTAGGCAGGCCCGATTCCGCGAGGCCGAAGAGCTGTCCCCGGTGCCGGGCCGGGCGGGTCACGCCCCGCCGAGGCGGCCGGGGGTGCCCGGTGGGTATCGCGTCCGCCGGGACTTCGAAGACGATCGTGAGTCCGTCGCTCTCGTTTCCCTGCTCGCCGACGCGCGTGAAGCCGAACCCCGCGATGGTGGCCAGGGAAGCCGCGTTGTCGGAGCCGATCCTGGCGCGCACGGTCGTGACACAGGGTTCGGCGGCCGCCCGCTGGAGCAGCGCCGTCAGCATGGCCCGGGCGTAGCCCCGGCGCCGGAACCTGGGCACCACGGTGTAGCCGACCTCGATCATTCCGGCCGCGTCCGGCGGACCGTGGAACCCCGCGTCGCCCACGACGGTCCCGTCCGGCTCGGACACCACGGCACGGGTGATCCACGGCGCGGCGGAGGGTTCCCTGAGGAGTTGGTCGGCGCGGTAGCCGAAGATCCAGCGGGCCCGGTCGCTGATGAAGTGCTCGTCGAGGGCGACCCCGGCCTCGGCGTCGGCAGCGGGGAGGTCCCCGTCCGCAAGCGCCCGCAGTGCCTTGGCGTTGAGTTCCACGAAGCGGACGCGCTTGGGGCTGGGGAGAGGTTGGTTGTTCATCGCGGGAGATGCTCGCCCAGCGCTGGGCGGCTGTCCACTGCTTAACGGTCTCCGCGGACACGGGTATCGACCCCGGTGACGTCGCCGCTTGACCGTCCCTGGGGGCACGCCTAAATTTAGAGGGCTCTCTAACTTCCCAGGAGAGGGGCGCGCGTATGCGGCCAGCCGACGGGGGACTGCGCGAGCACCACAAGGCCCAGCGACGGATCCGCATCCTTGAGGCGACGCGCCAGCTCCTGCGCGAGAGCCCGGAGTCGGCGCTCAGTACGGAGCGGATCGCCGAGCGGGCGGGGGTCGCCCCGGCCACGGTGTACAACCTGATCGGCCCCCGCGACAAGATCTGGGAGGCACTCGCCACCGGCTTCATGGACGAACTGGAGTGCCGCCTGGGGGAGTTGGGGATCTGCGGCCCGCAGGACGTCGTCCGGTCGACCGTCCAACTCTTCGTGGCCGACCCCGTCGTATCGCGCCGCCTGGTGCGCGAATGGGAGGCAAGCGGCCTCGTGTTCGCCCGCAGCCCGCTGACCCAGCTCCGCCGGGCCCTGGCGGACGCGCGGACCCAGGGACTTCTCCGCGCCGACGTCGACACCGACGGCTTGGCCACCGTCGTCGCCACCGCGTGCGTCGGCGCGCTGCACCAGTGGGTGGCGGCCCTGATCGACGATGACCGGTTCCTGGCGCGTGCCCTGTTCGCACTGGACGTCGCCCTCGCCGCGGCGGCCGCGGATCCCCATCGCGACCAGTTGCTCACGCCGCTGCGCGACCGGGCCGCGCTATGACCGCCGACGCTCTGCCACGCGAGTGCGGCTTCCTTGGCCACGGCGGGATCCGGCTCGTGGCGGACGAATGGGGCGAGGCGGCTTCACCGCCGCTCGTCCTGCTGCACGCGGGCGGCCAGACGCGACACGCCTGGCGTCGGACCGGCCCCCGGCTTGCCGCGCTGGGATGGCGCGTCGTCGCCCCCGACCTGCGCGGACACGGTGCCAGCGCATGGTCGCCCGACGGTGACTACGACCTCCGCCTGTTCGCCGACGACGTCCGTGCGCTGGTTGCCCAACTCGACGCGCGGCCGGTGCTGGTCGGAGCTTCGCTCGGCGGTCTGGGCTCGCTGCTCGCCGCCGGGGAGGCACCCGAGGCGGCGATCCGCGCTCTGGTACTCGTCGACGTCGCCCATCGGCCGGACCCGCGCGGGATCCGGCGCGTCGTCGAACTCATGCGCCGTCGCCCCGAGGGCTTCGCCAGCGTGCGGGAAGCGGCCGCGGCCCTCTCCTCGCCTGCGCCGCACCGCCCGCGTCGGGATGCGGGTGAAGGGCTGCGGACGTACCTGCGCCGCCAGGGCGATCGCTGGTTCTGGCACTGGGACCCGCGCCTGCTGGACAGTTTCGCGGGCCGGATGGACCCGCCGGGCATGGCGGACCGCCTCCTCGACGCCGCGCGCCACGCCGACGTGCCGATCCTGCTGGTGCGCGGCGGGATCAGTGACCTGGTGCGCGAAGACGTCGCCCAGGAGTTCTGCGCGAGGGTTCCCCGGGCGCGGTGCGTCGAGGTGGCCGGCGCGGGACACATGGTGGTCGGCGACCGGAACGAGCACTTCATCGACGCGATCGTCCCGTTCCTGGACGAGGTCGGGTGAGCTGGGCGCGCGTACGCGGTAGGTGCCCGTGAGAGCGCGGCCGGCAGCCGGACCCGCGCCGGCGCGATCCGCCGAGGAGCCGAAGAAGCCCAGGAAGCCCAAGAAGAGGAAACCGGAGAAGCCGAAGAAGAGGCCAAAGGGCCTTTCTTCGGGGGGACTTCTGTAACCGTTTCTTCCCAGGTCGCGTCGCGCCGTACTGGACACGCCGCGCCTGAATAATGCCCCCTGTGCTCCTCAATTCCCTGCTGGTCATGCTCGTTGCCGCGTTCTCGGTCGTTCTGACCGCTTATCTCATGTCGCGAAGAAGCGATAAAAAAACCACCGATCTACCGAAGGGGGTCGAGATGGCCATCGGGGCCATCAGCGGCCTCTTCGTGTTCTCCTTCGCCTTCCTCGCCGTGAACGCCCAGTCGGAACTGACCGCCGCCCGGAAGGCCGGCCTCTCCGAGGCGAGTGCCCTCAAGGACGCCTACTTCGCCGCACAAGGGCTGCCGGCCGCGGACCGCGACCGGGTCCGCCGGGAACTCGTCGGGTACACCCGTTCGGTCATCAGCGCGGAGTGGCCGGCGATGAGTGAGGGCCGGGCGGACCCGGCCACCGTGCGGGGGCTGGACATGCTGCGGTCCTACGTCTACCGCAGTGCCGGCCCGGACCGCGACGCCCGGGCGGCCAAGTCGGAAGTGAACCAGCGACTTCGGGAGGTGTACGTGGCACGGCGTGAGCGCCTGGCGGAGAAGGACGCGCAGGTGCCCCTGCCGATCCTGTCCCTCATGATCGGCGCGGGTGTCGCCACCCTCGCCGTCATCGCGTTCTTCGGCCACCCCGTCACCAAGGTCCACTACGTGTTGCTCGGATTCGGGGCCGCCGGCTTCGGCTACATGATCTACCTCGTACTGGCCCTCAACCACCCTTACGGCGGCGGGGTGAGCGTCGGCCCGGATGCCTATCAGGAGGCACTCGCGCGCTATCCGGATCTCCTGCGCTGACCGCCTGTTCCGCCGGGGCCGTGCGCAACCGGGTCCGTGCCGAAGGGGAACGGTCGCCGTCGAAGGCCGGACGGAGCTGCTCGAACCAGGTCGCCTCCGCGTTCCACCGGGCGAAGAAGGGGCGCCCGAGCATCGTCTCGTCGCGGGCTTGCAGGAACTGGCAGACGAACACCCGCTCGCCCTGGACGGATGCCTCGCCCGTGAGGTGGACCTTCCCGGGAGTCGCGGACATGACGGGTCCGCGGGCCGTGCGGGCGAGCCCGGACACCTTGCGGACCGCGGAATGGTAGATGTCCACGGCCCGCGCCAGGGGTACGGCGAAGTAGTTCTCGGCGCCCGTGTCGCGCTCGACGAACATGTAGTACGGCTGAATCCCCACACCATCTCCCGCCACATGTCCGCCCAGGCGTCCGGGTCGTCGTTGACGTACCGGACGAGAGGTGCCTGGGCGCGTACCACCGCGCCGGTCGCCCGGATGCGGGCGACGGCCTCGCGTGCGGCGGCGGTGCCCAGCTCCCTGGTGTGGGAGAAGTGGGCCATGACGGAGACCGAGCGTCCGACCGCGACGCACTCTTCCAGCAGACGCAGGACGTCGTCGGCGTCCCGGTCCGTCAGGAAGCGGTAGGGCCAGTAGCTGAGTGCCTTGGTGCCGATCCGGATGTTCTGCAGGTGGGCGAGGTCCGGCGCGAGCAGGGGCGCGATGGTGGTGCGCAGTCGGTCGGCGGACATGATCATGGGGTCGCCGCCGGTGATGAGGACGTCCGACACCTCGGGGTGTGCCCGCAGATACGCCCCGGAGTCCTCGGCCTGGCGCAGACTCTGCTTCCATTCGGGCACCCCGACGAACTGGGCCCAGCGGAAGCAGTACCCGCAGTAGGCGTGACAGGTCTGCCCCGCCGCGGGGAAGAGCAGGACGGTGTGCCGGTACTTGTGCTGGAGGCCCGGGACGGGCCGCCCGTCCAGCGTCGGGATGTTGTACTCGATCTGGCCGGACGGATGGGGGTTGAGCTGGCGTCGCAGCTTGAGCGCGACCTCGCGGAGGTCACGGCTCGTCGCCCCGGACGCCTGGAGCATGTCCATTTCGTTGAACATCGCGGGGGGGAAGCATGTCCCGGTGGGGGAAGGTGAGCCGGTAGAGGGGATCGTCGGGGACCCTGTCCCAGTCGATCAGTTCTTCGAGGACATAGCGGTTGACCTTGAACGGCAGTACGGCGGCGACGACCTTCATGTCCCGGCGCGTTCTCTCGTCGAGCCCCTGGAGCTGCGGCAGGTCCGCCAGGCGCTCACCCGGCACGGACTGCAATGTCGGTCGGTCCACGCGGGTCGCTCACTCTCGGTCAGACCTCGAGGGAAGGATGCGGAAGCCATTCGAGTCTCACACCGCTGCCCCCGCCCCGCATCCCACCCCGAGCCGGGTGACTCCGTGCCGAGCCTCGCGGCGACACCCCCGCGCACGTGTCCGCAGGGGGATTCACCGCGTGTAGCGGGCGGCCAGGGCGCGTACCGTCTCGGCGACACGGTCGCGGAGTTCTTCCGGAGCGAGGACCTCGACATCGGTGCCCAGCCGCAGGAACTCCTGGTGGGCGTGGTCCAGGGATTCGATGGGTACCCGGGCCTGGGTCCACTCGCCCTCCCCGGGCGTGACACCGAGGCGTCGGGCTCCCTCCCCGGTGAGCCGCACCAGGGCCTCCCCGGTGTGCAGCCGGGCGCGGAAGTCGGCCAGGTAGCCCTTCCAGTGCGCGGCCAGGTCGAACCCGTCCGGGACGGTGAACTCCTCCTCCAGCGGCCGCAGTTCGTCGATCTGGTCGACCCGGTAGGTGCGGATCCCGGACGGCCCGGCGGCGACCAGATACCAGCGGCCCGCCTTGAGGACGAGTCCGTACGGCTCCACCCGTCGCTCGATCTCCTCCGGCGCCCGCCAGCGCCGGTACCGCAGGACCACGGCCCGCCGCGTCCACACCGAGGTGGCGACCGCCGCCAGGTGAGGCGTGCGGTCCCCGTCGCCGTACCAGCCGGGGGCGTCGAGCAGGAACCGCTCCTGGATCCGCCCGGCGTGTTCGCGCAGCTCCGCCGGGAGGGCGGCCCGCAGTTTGAGCTGGGCGGTGGCGAGTGCCTCGCCGAGACCGAGCTCGGCGGCGGTGCCGGGGAGCGCGGCGAGGAACGCGGCCTGCGCCTCGTCCGCGGTCAGTCCGGTGAGCCGGGTCCGGTAGCCGTCGACCAGCCGGTAACCGCCGGCGTGCCCGGCCTCGCCGTACAGCGGAATACCGGCGGCGCCGAGCGCCTCGACGTCCCGGTAGACCGTACGGACGGAGACCTCCAGCTCCTCGGCCAGTTGCCGGGCCGTCATCCGGCCCCGGTTCTGGAGCAGGAGAAGCAGGGTGACCAACCGGCTCGCGCGCATACGGCTCAGTATTCCCGTATCCACTGACACTGGATGTCAGGGGAGCGTCCCTAGCCTGCGCGTATGAACCACTTCGGCTTCCCACAAGACTTCGACTTCCTGCACGGCACCTGGGACGTGGCCAACCGCCGTCTCACCGCACCGCTCGGCACGGGCCCGGCCACCTGGACGGAGTTCCCCGGCCACGCGGTGGTCCGGCCCCTGTTCGGGGGCGCCGGCAACATCGACGAGATCACCTTCCCCACCCTCGGACGCCAGGGCGTGACCCTGCGGCTGTTCGACCGCGAGACGGAGCACTGGTCGATCCACTGGTCCGACAGCCGGACCGGCCGGCTCGATCCTCCGGTGGTGGGTGGCTTCACCGGCGACCGCGGTGACTTCCACGGCGAGGACACCTACGACGGCCGTCCGATCGGAGTGCACTTCACCTGGTACCGCCTCGGCCCGGACACCGCCCGCTGGGAGCAGGAGTTCTCCGCGGACGACGGCCGCACCTGGGAGCTCAACTGGACGATGGACTTCACCCGCACCGGAGCGAGCGCCGTATGAGCATCGTCGAGCTTCGGCAGTACACCCTGCGTCCCGGCACCCGGGAGACCCTGATCGAGCTGTTCGAGCGCGCCTTCGTGACCGGTCAGCAGGCGGTCGGCATCACCGTGGGCGGCCGATTCCGCGACCTCGACGACCCGGACCGTTTCGTGTGGCTGCGTGCCTTCCCCGACATGGCGCACCGCCGACGCGCACTGGAGGCGTTCTACACCGGCCCCGTCTGGCGGGAGCACCGTGACGCGGCCAACGCCACCATGATCGACAGTGATGACGTCCTGCTGCTGCGCGGCCCCGGTTTCGCCCCGCCGCCGGACACCAGCGAGGTGGTCGCGACCATCTGCCACCCGTCCGACCCGGCTGCCTTCGACACGTACGCGGCCCTGCGTCTGGAACCGGGTCACGCACTGCACCGCACGGAGCACGCCGAGAACGACTACCCCCTGTTGCCCGTCCGGGTTAGGGAGGACGTCCGGGTCTGGTTCGGCCCGGCCGAGACCCCGCCCTGGCCGGTCCGGCGGCTGCGGCTGGAACCCGTGCGGCCCTGGCCGTACGCCGTCATGCGACGGGCGGGGTGAGGAACCCCCACGCACCGGGTCCGGGGGACACCTGCCCGCCTCAGTGGATGTCGTGGTCGGGATGCGCCTGGTCGTAGGCGTGCCGAGCCTCGGCGATGACGGGGCGGTGGGCGAGGGACCAGTCGGCGAGCGCCTTGACCAGGTGGGTCAGGCCCGCCCCGGTCTCGGTCAGACGGTAGTCGACCTGGGCCGGGACCGTGGGGTACACGGTGCGCAGCACAAGACCGTCGCGTTCGAGCCTGCGCACGGTGAGGGTGAGCATGCGCTGGGAGATGCCGTCGATGGCGCGCTGGAGTTCACGGAAGCGACGCGGCCCGCCGGCGAGTTCGACGATCACGAGCACCGACCACTTGTCACCGATGCGGTCCAGGAGATCGCGGATGCCGCAGTCGGGGTGGTCTTCGCTTCCGCACGGGTCGAGTTCGGCGGCGGTGGTGGTTACCCCGGTGTGCGTGAGTGACATCGAACTGCCTTCTTGTGGCCGGTTGGCGTGCGTCCGAGGATCAAGCGTAGTCACTGGTGGGCACGACGACGGAAGACTGTGATCGATCATGATTTTGGTGACCGGAGCGAACGGGAACCTCGGCTCGGCCACGCTCGCGGCGTTGCACACCCGTGGCGCTCTCGCGGTGGGCGGCAGCCGGGTGCCGGGCGAGGGCATGCGGCGTGTGGACTTCGACGACCGGGCCGGCCTCGACCTCACCGGAGTGTCGACTCTGGTGCTCGTCTCCGCCGGTTACGGAGAGGACGACCAGGTCGTCGCCCGGCACGCGGCGGTCCTGGACGCCGCCGTGCGTGACGGCGTCGGCCACGTCGTCTACACGAGCCTGACCACCGCCGGCGACCACCTCGGTTTCGCTCTCGCGCACCGCGCGACCGAACACCTGGTGCGGCAGAGCGGCTTGCCGTGGACGATCCTGCGCAACGGCCTGTACGCCGAACTCTTCGGCGGTTTGCTGATGTGGGCCGGTGACGGTGTGGAGTCCGCGTTCGGGGACGGCGCCCTGGCCGCGGTAGCGCGCGAGGACCTGGCGGAGGCCGCGGCGGTTGTGGCGTCGGACCCTACGCCCCATCGCGGACGCGTCCACGACCTCGTCGGCACGCCGATCACGGCCGGGCAGGTGGCCGACGCGCTCGGCGTCACCCACAGGCCCATCAGCCTCGGCGAGTACCGGCGCAGGCTCCTTGAGGACACGCCGGGGCTGCTGCCGTTCCAGCCGCCGATGCTCGCCTCGATCGCCACCAGTATCCGGCACGGCTTCCTGGACGGCACCGCACCCGACCTCACCGATCTCCTCGGCCGAGCGCCCCGCAATCCACTGACGACGGCTCACGCGGCCGCGTCCGCTGCCAGGCCGCACCTGAGCGTGTAGCGGCGCCGACGGCACGGCGGCACCCGCCCCTGCCCCTGGCCCGGGGCGGCGTGGGCAGGGCCACGTACGATCAAGCGGTTTCCGCCCCCGTGAGGAGTACGCGTCCGTGACCGCCGTTGTTCCGCCACGACCCGCCGCCGGAGCCCTGCCGGTGCGGCAGCTGTCCCGCTTCGAGGACGGTGAACGACTGCACGGCCTGCTGTGGCGGGCCGGTGACGGCTGGCGGATGATCAGCAGCGCGGTGCTCGGCGGCGGTATCGGGGAACGCTCCTGGGTCCTCAACGCCCAGGTGTCCCACGGCTATCGGCGCCGCGACCCCGACCGCCACCTCGCCGAGCTGGCCCATCAGGCGGGCGCCCGCGGGCCGGGGGTCGGGCTGATGACGGCCGCCGACGTCCGGGCGTACGGTCACGGGGACGACGAGGGGGTGGACGCGGTGGCCACCGCGGGCCTCGGAGTACGCGGCTGGGCGGCCGCGGCGACGCCGGCCCCAGCCGTGACCCCGCGGCCCGGCACGATCAACATCGTGGTCGCGCTTCCGGTGGCCATGACCGACGCGGCGCTGGTCAACGCCGTGGCCACGGCCACCGAAGCCAAGGTGCAGGCCCTGCTCGACACCGGCTACGACTGCTCGGGCACCCCCACGGACGCCGTGTGCGTCGCCGCCCGGTCGCCCGTGGACGGGGCGGAGGTGCACGCCTTCGCCGGCCCGCGCTCACTGTGGGGCGCCCGCCTGGCCCGCGCTGTCCACCAAGCCGTACGCGGGGCCGCCGCACCGATGCCATGAGCGCGGGACCTGCGCCCGGCAGGCACGAGCCTGCCGTCATCCCCCGGTGTGGACCTCCAAGGAGGCACGCACGGCGGACTCCACGGCTCCCTCGATCCAGGCCGGCTTGACGGACGTGTGGTCCCCGGCGAAGTGCAACGGCCCTTCGGGCAGGGGGATGCAGGGCAGCAACTCCGTGTGCTGCCCGGGCAGGAGCACGGACGCCTCGCCGAAGGCGTACGGGTCGCGCGCCCAGCTCTGCGTACGGCCCGCGCCGGTGTAGAAGACCTCGATGCGCTGCCCGTAGACCTGCTGGAGACCGCACAGGGCGTACGGGTAGCGCGCCTCGTCGTCCAGGGCGTCCCAGCGCCGTGCGTCGTCCGACCAGCTGTAGGAGGCCAGGACCACCCCTCCGGCGCTGTGGGGGACCGGGTGGGAGGGGTGGAACATGAAGCGGTTGGCGTTGTCCGACACCGAGCCGCCGCCCACGACGTCGACCGCCTCCGGCTGGTCCCGCACCACCGCGCGGTTGGCGGCGTAGTGGGTGCGCTGGTCCGCGGTGATGTGGCCGCCGGGGACGGAGGGGTGGGCGCCGAGCAGACTGCCGTCCGCGACGGCGCGGCCGGTGCGGTAGTCGTCGTACAGGCCGGCATCGATCGCGCGCAGCTCGCGCTTCCAGTCGGCCTCGTCGAACTCCCACCACCGGCGGCTGAACTCCAGCAGGACCTTGGTCGCGCTGTCGTAGTGGAGTTCGCAGACCGCGCGGCGTTTGGCGTACGACATGGGCGGGTCGATCTGCACGTGGCGCAGTCCGGCGAACGGCACCGTGACCACGGCGGCGTCCGCGGTGAACTGCTCGCGGACGACGGGACCGTCGCGGCCCTCGGACACGGTGTCCATCCACACCCGCGGGCCCTTGCCCCGCACGTGCCCGGCGTCCGGCGAGGAACGGTCGGCGTGGTGGTACTCGATGCGCGTGACCCGGCGGTCGAACCGCACGTCGTCGCGCACGCGCTTCAGAAGGGCGTCCGGCAGTACGGCCGTGCCGCCCTCCAGCTCGTAGAAGGGTGTGTCGGGGCTGATCAGGGAGGAGCCGATGAAACTGTGGATGAAGGACAGCGGCAGCCGTGAGGTGAGGTTCTCCACGGTGCCGATCAGGTCGATGGTCCGCTCGTCGAAGCCCGCGTGCTCGGTCAGGAAGCGGAACATCGACCAGTCGCCGAACCGCTGCACCACGCGCGCCCAGCCCCGCAACCGCTCCGGGAGCGGCTTCTCGACGCGCTTGCCGTCACGGCCGAGGTAGCTGAACTCGTTGCGCACCGGGTCGAGTACGGAGCGCAGGATGGCCGCGGCGGGGGTGTCCCAGTGCGCCTGGGGGACGCCGAAGGACCGGTTGATGCGCCGGGGCGCGCGGGCGTAGTCGGCGCGCCGCATACGGATGCCGTTGACGTGGATCCAGGTGCGGTTGGCGGGACGCCCCTCGTGGTCGATGTCGACGTAGTGGAACGGGCGCTTCTTCAGGCCGAACCGGTCGATCAGCTCCATCACCAGCGTGTGGCTGCCGGGCAGGCGCATCGCGCCCGCCTCGGCGTACTGGCGGGGATCGGCGAAGGGCTGCTCGGCGTGTTCGTGGCCGCCCGTGCGGAAGGTCTTGACGCGTCCGCCGACGCGGTTGCCGTTGGCCTCCAGGATGGTCACCCGGTGCCCCGCCCGCTTCAGCAGCCAGGCGGTGACCAGCCCGGCGGGCCCGGCGCCGACGACCAGGACGTTCTTGGGGCCGGTGCGCCGCTGAGCGGGCAGGCCCTCACGGAGGACGTGCTGGTAGCGCGGGACGAGAGGGTGGTCGTCGGAGTCCAGGACGAGCAGGGCGCGAGCGACGGCGAGGCACCGCTCGAAGTCGGCGCCATGGCCCCGGGCCGGAGTGTCCGCTGTCGGCGGGGCCGCGGCGGCCGAGCCGGTGAGGGCCGTCGCGACCGTGGCCGTGCCGGCCACCGCCGCGAAGCTCCGCCGGGAGAGACCGCCCTCTGAGCGCACCGCGTGATCTTCAGTCATGGCGCCCATTTGTAACGGCTGTCGTGGCCGGTGACCCGCACATACAGCGGCATTGACTCGAAGGAGCGACGCGGCGACAAAGCCTGACGTCGCGGCAGCCGGCCCGTCAAGGGAGAGGCCGGAGGGCCGGTCCGCAGACCCGAAGGGGTGAATGCCGAGCGATCCGGGGCCGCCGCCGCGATCGATCCCGCACACTGCCATAGGCATATCCACATCCGCCCTCTCCAGCGAGCCCGCGCGGCGCATCCCGTACCCGGCGCCGAGACGGCCGCCCGAGAGAGCGGGGCGACGGAGGGACAAGCGTGGCGCAGCGGCGTACGCGGCTGGCGGAACGGGCCCGGTACTGGTTCGACAGCACGCTGACCCGCGGCGCCGTCGCCCTGGTCGGCTGGATGGCCGTGCTGTGTCTGGCCATCGTCGTCCCCGCCAGCGCGGTCATGGTGTGGACCGACCCGCACGCGCCGGCGTCCCTGAAGGACCGGCTGGTGCAGGTGTGGCATGTCACCGGGGAGACGCTGCGGCTGGGGGGCGCCACGGGCAGGCCGCTGCGGGTGGCCCTGTCGGTGCTGCTCGCCCTGGTCGCCCTGCTGTACGTCTCGACCCTCGTCAGCCTGATCACGGCGACCCTCACGGAACGGCTCAACGCGCTGCGACGGGGCCGTTCCACCGTGCTCGAACAGGGGCACGCCGTGGTCCTCGGGTGGTCGGAGCAGGTGTTCACCGTGGTGAGTGAGCTGGTGGCGGCCAACGCGAACCAGCGGCGTGCGGCCGTGGTGGTGCTCGCCGACCGGGACAAGAGCGCGATGGAGGAGGCCCTGAAGACGAAGGTGGGCCCCTTCGGGCATACGCGGCTGATCTGCCGCAGCGGTCCACCCACCGACCCGGCGGTGCTCGCCCTGACGAGCGCGGTCACGGCCGACGTCGTGCTGGTGCTGCCCCATGACGAACCCGAAGCGGACCCCGAGGTGGTCAAGACACTGCTGGCACTCAGGGCCGCCCTGGCCGGGGAGAAGACCCGTCCACCCGTCGTCGCCGCCGTCCGGGACGACCGGTACCGCCTGGCCGCCCGTCTGGCCGCCGGGCCGGACGGCGTCGTCCTGGAGAGCGACACCATCACCGCCCGGCTGATCGTCCAGGCCGCCCGCCGCCCCGGGCTCTCCCTCGTCCACCAGGAACTCATCGACTTCGCCGGCGACGAGTTCTACCTGGTCGACGAGCCCAGCCTCACCGGCCGCACGTTCGGCGACGCACTGCTGTCCTTCCGGACGTCAAGCGTCGTCGGGGTCATACGAGACAACACCCCGCTGCTGAATCCGCCCCCGCAGACGCCGCTCGCTCCCGACGACCTGCTCATCGTCATCTCCCGTGACGACGACACGACCGTGCTGGACGACTGCGCGCGTTCGGTCGAGGAGGCGGCGATCGCCTCCGGCCCGTCGACACCCGCACGAGCGGAGCGGGTGCTCCTGCTGGGCTGGAACCGCCGAGCGCCGCTCCTGGTCGAGCAACTGCGCCGCTGTGCCCGGCCCGGATCGGCCATCGACGTGGTGACCGGGGGCGGCGGAGCGACAGCCCGGCAGGTGGACGAGGCAGACGCGCGCAGCGGCACCAATCTGACCGTGGCCCTGCACGACGCGGACATCACCCGTCCCGAAACCCTGGAACGCCTGGACGTCCACTCCTACGACAGCATCATCGTGCTCGGCCAGGACCCCGCCCCGGGAGCGCCGCCGGACGACCCCGACAACCGTACGCTCGTGACGCTTCTGCTGCTGCGGCAGTTGGAGGAAATCACCGGACGCGAACTGCCGGTCGTCACCGAACTGGTCGACGACCGCAACCGCGCGCTGGCACCCATCAACCCCGGCGCCGATGTGATCATCAGCGGCAAGCTCATCGGCCTGCTCATGGCGCAGATCTCCCAGAACCGGCATCTGGCAGCGGTGTTCGAGGAACTGTTCTCCGCCGACGGCACCGGGGTACGCCTGCGGCCGGCCCCCGACTACGTACGGCCGGGCCTGGAGACGTCCTTCGCCACCGTCGTGGCGGCGGCACGGCTGCGCGGTGAATGCGCCATCGGATACCGGAGCCACGACGGCTCGTCGACGCGTCTGGGGTACGGCGTGCGGATCAACCCGCCCAAGGACGAGCGGCGCTCCTGGGGGGCCAGGGACGAAGTGGTCGTCGTCAGCAAGGAGTGACGGACGCCGTCGACGGGCTTCGGCCTGCGGGCGCTCAGAGACAGTCACCGCGCCCGCGGCCGGGCGCCGCGGGTGGCTGTCATCCGTCCCTCCCACCCCAGGGGTTTGAGGCCGGAGGAAGCGAGCAGGAGCCTGTCACGACCAAACCGGTACTTTACGAGGAGGTCCCCGATGTCGGGCGAGCAGAAGACCAAGGCGCACGTCGAGCAGGCCAAGGGCAAGGCCAAGGAGGCTCTCGGCCGCGCGGTCGGCAACGAACGCATGACCGCCGAAGGCCGTGCCGACCAGGCCAAGGGCGATGCCCGCCAGGCCAAGGAGAAGACGAAGGACGCGTTCCGCCACTAAACGGCCAGACCGCCGGACGGTTGCACGGCCGCACGGCAGGCGTCTCTTGTAGCGCCCGGCCCCCGACCCCCTCGCGGGGCCGGGGGCCGGGTCGCGTTCCCCGTCGCTAGCGGCGCAGCGCCTCCGCGCCCGCATACTGGGCACCGCCGCCCAACTGCTCCTCGATACGGATGAGCTGGTTGTACTTGGCGGTGCGGTCGGAGCGGGACAGGGAGCCGGTCTTGATCTGGCCGCACCCGGTGGCCACCGCGAGGTCGGCGATCGTGGTGTCCTCCGTCTCGCCCGAGCGGTGCGACATGACGACGGTGTAGCCGGCCCGGTGGGCGGCGTCGACGGTGGCCAGAGCCTCCGTGAGGGTGCCGATCTGGTTGACCTTGACCAGGACCGAGTTGGCGACGCCGGAGGCGATGCCCTCGCGAAGGAGGGTCTCGTTCGTGCAGAACACGTCGTCACCGGTGAGCTGGCAGCGCGCACCGACCCGCGCGGTCAGGTCCCGCCACCCCGCCAGGTCGTCCTCGGCCATCGGGTCCTCGATCGACACGATCGGATAGGCGTCGATCAGCTTGACCAGGTAGTCGGCGTGCTCGGCGGGCGTACGCCGCACTCCTTCCCCGGTGTAGTCGTAGACGCCGTCGCGGAAGAACTCGGAGGACGCCGGATCCATGACCAGTCCGATGTCCGTCCCGGGCCGGTATCCCGTGCGCTCGACGGCGGTCACCACGAAGTCGAGGGCTTCCTCCGCGGTGCGCAGGGCGGGGGCGAAACCACCCTCGTCGCCCACTCCCGTGGAGTGCCCGGCGGCCAGCAGGTCGCGCCGCAGGGTGTGGAAGATCTCGGACCCCATTCGTACGGCCTCGGCGAAGGTCTCCGCGCCGATCGGGGCGATCATGAACTCCTGGAAGTCCAGCGGATTGTCGGCGTGGGCACCCCCGTTGACGATGTTCATCATCGGTACGGGCAGCAGCCGCGCGCCGGAGCCGCCGAGGTAGCGGTAGAGCGGCAGGCGGTGGGCCGCGGCGGCGGCCTTGGCGGCGGCCAGGGACACCCCGAGGAGCGCGTTGGCGCCGAGCCGGGACTTGGTGGGGGTGCCGTCCGTGGTGACGAGGGCCGCGTCGAGCCCGGCCTGGTCCTCGGCCTCGCGTCCGGTGACGGCCTCCGCGAGTTCCGTGTTGACGTGGTGCACCGCGCGGTCGACGCCCTTGCCGTGCCAGCGGGCCGGGTCGCCGTCGCGGAGTTCGACGGCCTCGCGGGCGCCGGTCGAAGCGCCGGAGGGGACCGCGGCGCGGCCGATGGATCCGTCCGCCAGTTCCACGTCCACCTCGACGGTGGGGTTGCCCCTGCTGTCGAGGACGCGGCGGCCGGTGACGGAGGTGATGGCGGTCATGGGGAGCCTTCCCGTTGTCGCGTGCCGGGGTTCGGCTGCGGCGACGGTGGCGCTGAACCCGGCATCCGCGACTCTACAGCAGTGCTGTGCAGTTTGGCTGTTCAGTCTCCCTGTGCAGTTGTGCTGTTCAGTTCAGGTGTGCAGGAAGACTGCGCAGCCGGGCTGCGGTAAAATCGGGTATGCCCCTTCCGGAATCCACTGCCGTCGCGGCCGAACTGCGCACCGCGATCGGCAAGCTCACGCGGCGCGTGAAGCTCGAGGACCAGATGCCGCTCGGCCAGGTGGCCGTTCTCGGTGCGCTGGACCGCAGCGGTGCGATGACGACCAGCGAACTGGCGGCGGATCAGCGGGTGCGCCCGCAGTCCATGGCCCGGGCCGTCGGACTGCTCATGGAGCAGGGGATGATCACGCGCCGCGCGCACCCCACCGACGGCCGCAAGAGTCTGGTCGAGCTCTCCTCCGCGGGTGAGGCGCTGCTGGCGGAGGCGCGGGGGCGTCGGGCGGACTGGCTCGCGCGGGCGATCGAGGCGGAGCTGACGGCGGAGGAGCGGGAGGCACTGGCGCGGGCGGTCGGGCTGGTGGAGAGGCTCGCGGCGCACTAGGGGAGCCCGCGTACCGGGCGGCAAGCGGCCTGGTGGCGCGGGGCGCGCGGCTGGCGGGCGTCCCCGGCGGCCGGCGTCACAGGCACTCGGGGGTCAGCCAAGTCCGCTCGTAGTTCACCCCGTTCACCGTGACCCGTCCGAAGAAGTGGACGCACTTGGTCGCGGCGCCGTACACGTCGATGTACCCGGCATAGTCGTTGTAGGTGCCCGAGTCGGACCAGGACGTCTGCCAGTCCCCGCGGCGGACGACGATCTCCATGTGGTGCGCGCCGGAGATCGACTCGCCAGCCCGTGCACAGTAGGTGCCTCCCTTGTAGCTGCCGGAGTACCAGATCTGCATGTACCCCAGCTCCCTGGTTCCGTTACGCAGGGTCACCGTCTTCCATGTCTGGCCGGGGCAGGAGCTGAACGGTCCGCCGTAGCCCGGAGGAGCGGCCGCGGTGTCGCTCGCGGACGCCGCGGGTGCTTGCAGCAGGCTCGCGAGCACCACGAGGATCCCCAGCACGAACGCCCTCGGCCTCGGCTTCCGCCTTTCGGGCATCTTCATCTCGTTTCCCCCGTTTCTCCCCACCCGGGCCCTGATGCCGGGCGGTGCCGGTTCCGACGATGGCAGCCGTCGGCCACGCGGACAAGACGCACGGCGCAGTCGGTCACCGGGCCGCGCAACAGGCCTGGTCCGCGCCGTTGTTGTGCGCCTGGCGCACCTTCGCGCCCCCCGTCTCGCCACGAGATCTTGCCCACAGGGGGTAAGGCGTGTGGCGACAGGGGGTACACGAACGCCGTGTGAGAGAGTGGCGGAGAGTGAATAGTTGCCTTCTGGCAACTGTGGAGGAAGGCAACCAAGAGGCCGTGCGGACCGTGCACGGGAAAGGACCTGGAATGTTCCGGTGGGCGGACGCCGTTCCGTGCGCTGATCGTCGGCAGTCGGCGGTGATCAGGGATGTCGCGCTGCCCTACGGCGCTCAGGCCGTGCGGCTGTCGGAGTCCGCGGAGCCGTCGTGCATCTGCGCCTCCGCTGCGACGCAGAACGCCTCCAGACCCCGCAGCAGTGCGGCCCGCTCGGCGATCGGCATCTGTTCGAGGACTGCCTGTACGGCTTGTTCCCGGCGGGCCCGCAGATCGGTGATGAAGGCCTGGCCCCGGCCGCTGAGGTGCAGGCGCACCTCGCGCCGGTCGACCGAGCTCACTTCGCGCTCCACGAAGCCCGCGGCCTGGAGACGGTCGCACAGGCGGCTCGTCGAGGGCGGGGTGGAGGCCAGGAAGTCGGCGAGGGTGCGCAGGTTGATGCCGCTGTTGTGCTCCAGGATGAGCAGGACGCGCAGCTGGGACGCGGACGCCGGTGCCGTGGAGGCTCTGCCCCACAGGACTTCCAGCAGCTCCGCGGCCGTGGAGGTCACGCGCGCGACCTCGTTCGGCACGGGGCGGGGGCGGAAGTCGGTCACGGTCACACTCTCGCAGGCACTGGGACGGCTGCCAGCCTACTAGGCGCGGGCGTCGGCGCGGATGCCGTGGCACTACCGGCGTGGTCGAACCGGACGGCTACGCCGCTTGAGAGCGGTACATGACCTTCCGGTAAAGGATTGGTGATTTCCATCGTGAACAGATATATGGCAGCAGAGCGTGCTTTGCGCACGGCGGCGCCCCACGAGGTGCTCGACGCTGTCCGTCGTGTGCTGATCGAGCAGTACGCGGCGGACTCCGTCGAGCTCTTCATGGCCGACTACGGCCTGTCGGTGCTCCAGCCGGTGTCTGTGCTTCCGCACACCCTGGCGCCGGTGTCGGTGTACAACAGCCCGGCCGGCCGGGCCTTCGGCGCCCAGGAGCCCTTCATCGAGGGGCCGGACGGCGGCCCGGTGCGGGTGCACCTGCCCGTCACCGTGCGCGGCGACCGGCTCGGGGTGCTGACGGTGGCGTACGCGAGCCGGGAGCCGGTCGCCGACTGCCTGACGGAGCTGACGCAGATCGCGGAGATGCTCGGGCACGAGGTGATCGTCGCCGAGCGGGACACCGATCTGTACTTGCAGGCGCGGCGCAAGGACCGGCTCACCCTGGCCGCGGAGATGCAGTGGCAGCTCCTGCCGGGCCGGTCCTGCGCGCGCCCTGAGTACGAGCTGGGTGCGCAGTTGGAGCCGGCGTACGGGATCTTCGGCGACAACTTCGACTGGTCGGCGACGGCCGACCGGTTCATGTTGTACGTCTCCAACGGCATGGGGGAGGGGATAGAGGCCTCCCTGCTGACGAACCTCGCCGTCAACGCCCTGCGCAACGCCCGGCGGGCGGGGATCGCGCTCGCCGACCAGGCCGCCCTCGCCGACCAGGCGGTCTACGCCCACTACCGGGGGCGCTGCTACCTGTCGGTGCTCATGTTCGACTTCGACCTCGCCACGGGCCGGGCGCGGGTGGTGGACGCCGGTTCGCCGCAGATGCTGCGGCTGCGCGACGGGGTGGTGGAACGTGTCCAGTTCGAGGCGCAGCTTCCGCTGGGCATGTTCGAGGAGACCGACTATGTGGCCCAGGATTTCCGGGCCGAGCCGGGGGACCGGTTCATCTTCGTGAGTGACGGGGTGTACTCGGTCGCCTCGCCGGCCGGTGAGACGTACGGGAGTGCTGCCCTCTCCCGGGCGATCACGGCGACCCGTCTGCTGCCGGCGGCCGAGGTACCCCGGGCCATCCTGCGCGAGTTGGCCGGCTACCGCGGCGACCCCACGCCGAACGACGACGCGCTGGTGATCTGTCTGGACTGGCGGGGGCGGTCGACGTGACCGGGCTCTCCCGGCCGGGCGCGGCCGGCGGCGATCACACGGTTGTTCGCGCCGCACCCCGCCGCTAATGTTTGTCATGCGGCAACAATTGTCGGAAGGTCTGCCGTGCGGCGGGCCGAAGAGCCCCGGAGCACGAAGGAGACGTATGCGGGTGTCGGAACAGGACGCGGCCCAGGAGTCGGCGGCGAAGCAGACAGCCGACTTCCTCGAGCGCCGGCAGGAGCAGATCGCCCAGCGGTGGGCCGACGCGGCCCTGTTCCGCACGGTGTTCACCCTGTCCCGTGACGAGGCCGTGGAAGCGGGCAAGGCCGTCGTGGACGCGCTGTCCACGGTGGCCGCCTCCCGGCGCCTGGAGGACATCATGGCGCCCGGCTTCGACTCCGTACGCGAACAGCTCCAGCGGATGGCCGCCTCCCTGACGCGTACGGGAGCCACCGCCGCGCAGATCGCCGACGAGGTCGCGGCGCTGCGTGACCCCGTCGCCGCCCTGCTGCGCGAGGAGTTCGAGGATCCCTCCGGCGAAGAGGCGCAGCAGTGCGCGCTGGCGCTGGCCGTACTCATGGGCACACTGCGCCTGGTGGTGATGGAGACGGCCCTCAGCTCCGGGCAGGAGCTGATCGAGCGGCAGCGCCAGCAGCTGATGGAAGTCGCCACGCCCGTCATCCAGTTGTGGGAGAGCGTCGTCGCGGTTCCGCTGATCGGGACCCTCGACAGCGCGCGCAGCCAGGTCGTGATGGAGAACCTGCTGGACGCCATCGTCGCGCAGCGGGCCCGGTACGCCATCCTCGACATCACCGGCGTGGCCACCGTCGACTCCCTGGTGGCCCAGCACCTGATGAAGACGGTGGCGGCGGCCCGCCTGATGGGCGCCGAATGCCTGGTGTCCGGTATCCGGCCGGCCATCGCGCAGACCATCGTCCACCTCGGCATCGACCTCGGCACCGTCGTCACCCACGCCACCCTCGCCGACGCGCTGGCCTACGCGCTGCGCCAACAGGGCGTCGCCGTCAGCGGCGGCACACCCGGTGGAGCGAGCCTGCGATGAACGGACCGCCCGTGGGCTCCTCGGCTCAGGTGCCGGTCCTGGCTCTGGGCAGTCTCCTCCTGGTCACGCTCCACGGCGAGCTGTACGACGGGGCGGCCGAGCAGCTCCAGCACGACCTCACCGAGCGCATCGCCCGCAGTCCGGTGACCGGCGTGGTGATCGACCTGTCCGGAGTGGAGTTCGTCGACTCGTTCCTGGGCCGGGTCCTGGCCGAGATCGCCTCCAGCGCCCGCCTCCTCGCGGCGCGGACCGTGCTGGCGGGGATGCGTCCCGCCGTGGCCATCACGCTGGTCGAGCTCGGACTGACCCTGCCCGGTCTGGCGACCGCCCTGGACGTCGAGCGCGCCCTGGCCCTGCTGGGGCACGACCCGGCGACCGCCCTGCCCGTGGGGGAGGACGCGTGACGCACGCCTCCCGCCACACCGGCACCACCTGCCTGCCGATCGGCTCGGACGCGGACCTGGCCTGGGTCAGGCAGGAGGTGCGGCAGGCGGCGGCCGAACTCGGCTTCGGACTCGTGCAGCAGACCAAGCTGGTGACCGCGGCCAGTGAGCTGGCCCGCAACACCCTCATCCACGGGGGCGGCGGCCACGCGGAGGTGACCCCGCTGACCGGCGGTCCCGTACGCGGGCTGCGGGTGACCTTCTCCGACTCCGGACCCGGCATCCGCGACCTGGAACAGGCGATGACCGACGGCTACACCTCCGGCGGCGGCCTGGGCCTGGGGCTGAGCGGAGCCAAACGCCTCGTGCAGGAGTTCACCATCGACAGCCGCCCGGGCCAGGGCACCACCGTCACCGTCATCGCCTGGGCCACGCCCATGGCCCGGCCGCGGACGGGACCGGAATGAGCCGGGTGTGGGACATCCCCGTGCAGGACTCGACCCGGGTGCGGGACGTACGGGTCGCCGCCGAGGCCGCCTGCGCCCGGGCGGGGCTCGCGCCGCGCCGCACCGCGGCCGCCGCCCTGGTGGCCACCGAGCTGGCGACCAACCTCCTCAAGCACGCGGGCGGCGGCCGCATCACGATCAGCGTGGTCGACGGCGTGGACACCTCGGCAGCGCCGGGCGAACCCCTGGTACAGATGGTGTCCCTGGACCATGGCCGGGGCATCCCCGACGTCGCGGCCGCCCTGGCCGACGGCCACACCACCAGCCCGTCGTCCCTCGGTGCCGGACTGGGCACGTGCCGGCGCATATCCGACGACTTCGACCTGCACAGCACCCCCGGACGCGGGACGGTCGCGGTCGCCCGGATCGGCGACCTGCCCCGGCCGACGCCCCCGGAGGACGACCGGCGTGCACTCCGGCTGAGGGCGGGCGGGATCAACGTCCCCCTGGCGGAGGCGGATTGCTCCGGCGACGCCTGGCACTGGGCACGCTCCGACACGCATCTGACCCTGCTGCTCGCCGACGGGCTCGGCCACGGCCCCGAAGCCGCACGGGCCTCCACCACCGCGACCCGGGAACTGCGCACGAGCGCCCATCTGCCGCCCGCCGACCTCCTGCGCCGCCTGGACACCGCGCTGCGACCCACCCGCGGCGCGGCCGTCGCGGTGGCCCGACTGGACCTGGACCAGCTCCAGTTGTCCTTCGCCGGGATCGGCAACATCGGCGCCCGCCTGTACACCGCGGGCACCTGGCGCCCGCTCCTGTCCCGTCCCGGCATCGTCGGCGCCCAGCGCCCGGCCACCGTGCCCGTACACCAGGTGCCGTGGCAGCCCGACAGCCTCCTCGTCCTGCACAGCGACGGTCTGCCCAGCCGCTGGACACCGCCGCACGACCCCCACCTGCTCACCCACGACCCGGCGGTGGTGGCCGCGGCCATCCTGCGGGACGCCGGCAGCGCCGCCAGCCCCTTGCGCGACGACACCAGCGTGGCCGTACTGGCCCCCCGACCGCCGGACAGGCGACCATGACCGACACCACTGACCTCTGGAAGATCACCTCGGCCCAGGACGCGGCCCGCGCCCGGGTGGCACTGGCCCGCCTGGCGGTGGACGCCGGCGCGCCCCCGCTCCGGCGTGCGCGCTTCCTGACCGACCTCGCCGCCCACCTGCGCCACTGCCTCGGCCAGGGCGGTGTCTGGGAACTGCTCGTCCAGGCACCGCGGCCCGCGCCCGGGCACCGGCCGCGCCTGCGGATCACGCTCCGTCCGGCCGGTCACCAGCAGGGCGACGGCGCGCCCTGGCAGCGCTCGCTCGACTGCGCCGAAACCCCGCGCCTCTCCCACGCGCACCCCACGTCCCTGGACGACGACGCCTTCGCCGAGGCGGTCCTGGCCTCCGACGAGGACACCGCCGCTCTCCTGGACCGGCTGGAGGAGGCGGAGAGCCTGCT
Organism: Streptomyces sp. NPDC005878; assembly: GCF_040629815.1. Classification (NCBI taxonomy): domain Bacteria; kingdom Bacillati; phylum Actinomycetota; class Actinomycetes; order Kitasatosporales; family Streptomycetaceae; genus Streptomyces; species Streptomyces sp. NPDC005878. Next base: position 117,617 of record NZ_JBEXWK010000004.1, on the reverse strand, counting down.
CGCCTTCCACCGCGAGGAACTGCACCAGACCAATCAGGGCGTCGTGGCGATCCACGCCGACCTGGAGGCCGCGGCCCTCGTCCAGAAGGACCTCCTGGCCGCCGAACAGGCCGCCCGGGCGGAGGCGGAGAACGCCCGACGCCTGCTGACGTTCCTGGCCGACGCCAGCGACGCCGTGACCGCCTCCCTCGACCACGAGGACATCCTGGGCCGCCTGCCCGACCTGCTCGTCCCCGGCTACGCCGCCCGCGTCGACGTCTGGCTCTTCGACGAGGACGAGCACACCCCGCACCACGACCACCACCCGGCCGCCGCGGTCGCCGCGGCCCGCACCGGCCGGCCGCAACACGCCGCCGCCCACCCCGGCGCCCTGCCCGGCGTAGACGACCTGCCGCCCTCGGCCCTGGCCCCCGCCCAGGCGGTGCTGTGCATCCCCCTCACCGCGCGCCGGCTCCTGGGCGTGCTCATCCTTACCGCCGACCGCCGCTTCGCACCCGACGAGAGCGTCATGCTCGTCGAACTCGCCCGCCGCACCGCGACCGCCCTGGACAACGCCCGCCGCTACGAACAGCACCGCGACACCGCCGAAGCACTCCAGCGCGCCCAGCTCACCGACCTGCCCGCCGGCTCCCACCTCCACCTCGCCGCCCGCTATCTGCCCGCCACCCACGGCCTGAACATCGGCGGCGACTGGTACGACGCCTTCCTCCAGCCCGACGGCAGTCTGCTGGCCGTCATCGGCGACGTCACCGGCCACGGTCTGCGCGCGGCCGTCATGATGGGGCAGCTGCGCACCGCCCTGCGCGCCTACGCCTTCGAAGGCGACGGGCCCGGCCGGATCCTCACCCGGCTGCACGGCATGCTCCGCCACCTACAGCCCGAGCTGTACGCCACGGCCGCCGTCGTCCGTTTCCGCCCCGGCGACCCCCACATCGTGTGGGCCGCCGCCGGACACCCGCCCCCGGTCGTGCGCGCCCCCGACGGGTCGGTACGGATCCTGGACTCCCGCCCCGGGATCATGCTCGGTATCCCGATGGCGTACGAGTACCAGGACCACACCGCCCACCTGCCGCCCGGCTCGACGCTCGCCCTGTACACGGACGGGCTGGTCGAGCGGCGCAGCGCGGGCATCGACGTCGGCATCGACCGTCTCACCCGGGCCCTGGCCTCGCTGGCCCCCACGGACCTGCGACAGGACCTGGACGCGGCGGCCGAAACCCTGCTGGAGCCGATGCTGCGCGACTCCGAACGCGACGACGACGTATGCCTGCTGCTGTGCCACACCCGTGTCGACGGGCCGGCGGCCATGGGCTGCGCAGTGCCCGCACCCCGCACACGGCCCGCCGGCGTGGAAGCCGCCGGCGGGGAGGGCGGACGCTGGTGAGCCCCGGCGCACCAGCGCCTTCCGTGCTCGGCTAGGCGTGCTCCGAATCGTCCGGGCGCGCCCGTGTGACGTCCCGTACGGCGAGGAAGGCACGCAGTCCGCGACTGAGGGCCAGACGTTCGGCGCGGGTCATCTGCTCCAGCGCGTCCACCAGCGCCTGGATCCGCCGGTCGGCCACGTCCCGCAACACGTGTCCGCCGTGCGGGGTGAGGCTCAGCCGTACCTCGCGACGGCTGTGCGGATGAAGCGTCCGCTCCAGCAGGCCGGCCGCCTCCAACCGGTCGCAGAGGCGGCTGGCGGTGGGCAGCCCTATGTCCAGCCGGTCCGCCAGCCCCGTCAGGTTCAGCTCCGGGGCCGCCTGGAGGACGCGCAGGGCCCGCAACTGGTGCAGGGACAGCCGTACGGGAGCCTCGTGGGCGGCCAGTGACCACAGGCTGGTCAGCTGGTCCACGGCATCAGCGATGTCCCGGGCGACGGCATCAGCGCCGTCGTCCGCTCCCTTCGCAGCGTCGTCGCCGGGGCCGCCGAGATGGGTCACAACGCGTCTCTTTCAGTAATCTCCGGGCTGCGCGGATGTCCCGCTCATTCAGACGCCCTACCCGAAGCACCGACGCGCAAGCCGCCTCGGGGCGGATCTCTGCCTCTTTTGCCCAGCGATCCTCACCTACCCCGGGCGGGCGTGCGATAACGCGGGCAGAGCCGTGGCCCGGCCGACGCCGGTCCGCCCGACGCGCGGGGCGGCCGCGGCACAGGAGTCACGGGGTCTGACCCTCCCGGGTGTAGGCGGCGATCAGGTCGCCGACCGCGTTGTGGTCGGCGTCACTCGCGTTTCCTTCGGCGTGTGTGAAGCGGCCCGCCTCGGCGCTGCGGCGAAACAGAGCCCGTTCGTACACGGTGAGCGCGGTCTCGATGTCGTCGGGATGTACGGCGAGGGCTTCGGCGAGTTCGGCACCGTCGAGCATGGCCACGTTGGCGCCTTCGCCGTTCGGGGCCGAGAGGTGTGCGGCGTCACCGAGGAGGGTCACCCCGGGCACCCGCTCCCACCGGTGCCCGGTCGGCAGTGCGTAGAGGGGCCGCAGGACGGGCGCGGTGTCGCTGTCGGTGATCAGTGAGGTGAGCTCCGGCGCCCAGCCGTCGAATTCCTGTGCGATACGTGCGGTGGCCGCGGCGGCATCGGTGAAGTCGACGGCGGCGAACCACTCCTGCGGTTCGGACACCCCCACGTAGGCGTGCAGGGTGTCGTCCTTCTCCCGGTGGGCGAAGATCTCCCGGCCCGGCGCGTGCGCGATCATCGCGCCGCCACCGACGGTTCTGGCGGCTGTGGGGTGGCGGGTGTCGGCGTGGAACAGGTAGGTCTCGACGACCGACTTGCCGATGTACTCGGGCGTGGCGGAGGAGAGCAGCGGCCGGATCCGTGACCAGGCGCCGTCCGCGCCGACCAGCAGACCGCTGACCACCGTGGTGCCGTCGGTGAACGTCACCTCGTGACGCCCGTCGCCGCGGGTGCGGCTGCCGGTGACCTTCCGCCCCCACCGGACGGTGCCGGGCGGGAGCGAGTCGAGCAGGATCTGGCGCAGTTCACCGCGCTGCACCTCGGGACGTCCCCCTGTGCCGTCGTCGGCCTGGTCCAGCACGACGGTCCCGTCCGGTTCGAGGACCCTCATCGCCTGCCGGCCTTCGATGATGATCGCGCTGAACTCGTCCATCAAGGAGGCGGCTTGGAGAGCGAGTTGTCCGTTGTAGTCGTGGATGTCGAGCATGCCGCCCTGCGAGCGCGCGGCCGGGGAGGGCTCCGCCTCGTAGACCGTGGCCGGTATCCCGTGGACATGCAGGACGCGGGCGAGCGTGAGGCCGCCGAGTCCGGCGCCGATGATGGTGATGTCGGTGGTCATCTGGGGTCCTCCGTGAGCGTGGACTCCGGGGCGTGCGCCCGGTCGGTCATACCGGGCCAACCGCTCCAGGGAGTCGGGAAGTCGAGCTGCCGGCGCCGATGTCGTCGTGGCCAGGCGCCGGCCACGACCAAATGTCCCCCCGGCCATCGACAAACCACCGACACGGCACCGACAGGGCATCGACGGGCGCCGGCAGTCGCTCACCCCAATGAGTCACCACCACGGGTGAAGAAGTCGCTACCAAGGACTGACCGCCCCGCCTCCCCTACCCTACGACCGGCCGCCCCACTACCCCCCGGCCGGCTGCCCCGCAGGAAGGCACCGGGCGCGACCGGTCTCCCTCTCCCGTTCGTCCGGAATTACCGGCAGCCCTTGCAACCCCCATACGCCCCAGGGATATTGATCCTCCGCTGGTACCACACCGTGGTGGTACCCAACCGTGGGGTAGGGGGGGCCGATGCCGCGGGAGTGGGCGGGGCAGTCCGAGCGCGACCGGCTGGTGCAGGGGTATGTCGAGGCGCAGTTGCTGCCCGGCGAGGGCGGCGGCCGCGCGGCCGAGCAGCACCCGGTCACGCTGCTGCTCGGCCCGCGTGGCAGCGGCAAGACGACCCTGCTCCGGGCGCTCGGCACCTGGGCGGCGGCGGGCCCGGTGGTCCGGCTCGACCTGGCCGAACTGGCCCGCCACGAGCAGCGGCCGGTCGACGTCCTGCGGGCGCTCGCCTATGGCCTCGAGCCGCGCAAGAAGCACGTACCGCGCATATCCCTGCCCGCCTTCCACCTGATGTGCGCGGCGCTCGCACTCGAACTCGACACCCAGGACCGGGCGGTGGCCCGCCGGCAGCTGGCTCAGGAGCTGTCCGGGCCGCCGTCGGCCTGGCTGCCCCACATCATCCAGGTCGGCCAGGCGGCGGGGTCCATGGCCGGGCTGCCGTCCCCGTTCACGGAACTGTTCCGGGTGCTGCCCACCATCGAACGGGTGCTGCGGCACGGCCAGATGCTCCGCAGGCTCTCCCGGATCCGGCGGGCCTCCGCCGTCGCCTCGGCCCTGGACATCCTCGTCGAGCTCAACCACGCCTACCACGGCACCGCCCCGGAGGACCGAGCCACCACCGAACGCATCGTCTGCGGCCTCTTCCTCCAGGAACTGCGCCGCTGCTACACCAGGAAGGGATGGGCGGTCCGCTGCCTGGTCCTGCTGGACAACGCCGACAACCAACTCGGCGGCGAGGTGCTGCGCCTGCTCGTCCAGGAGCGCCGGACCACCGACCACGACCCGCTGGTCACCGTGGCCATGGCGGGCAGCTACCCGAAGGCGCTTCAGGACGTCGACTTCGGTTGGCAGTACGCGGCCGACGGCTATCCGGTCCCCTGGCCGCCGGGCACGGCCTTCGCCCCGCAGGAGGTGACGGCCGGTCTGCGGATCGGCCGGCTGCGCGACCTGACCCGCGGCGAGGTGGAGCAGCAGGCCAAGGACGTCTTCCAGTCCGCCACCGCGCCCCCGCCCCGCAGCCACGCGGGAGCGCGGTGGCTCGGCTGGGCGGTATACGAGATCACCCGCGGGCAGCCCGAGGCGACCGCCCGTGTCCTGGCCGCGCTGCACGGGGGCGAGCCCACGGAGCCCTGGGAGGAACGGCTGCGCCGCATCCTGGAGCCGATGGGCCAGTTCAGCACCGCCCTCCTGGACCGGCTGCTGCCCATCGACCCGCCGCAGGGGCTGCGCGGCGCACTGGCCAGGGCCGCCGCCGCACCGGACCTCGCCCAGGCCACCGTCGCCCACTGGCTGCAGTCCGAGATCGAGGCCAGGGCCCACCTCGGCCAGGAGTTCCACGCCTTCACCAGGGACCGGCTGCGCACCATGCACCTCGACACCGGCGCCCCGCTCACCGACGGCCCCCCGGGCACCCCGCACCCCCTCCTGCGCCGCCTGCTCCTGAACACCGTGGCGGACCCGGCCGCCCTGCACACCGGGCTGCGCGCGGAGGCGGAGGCACGGGGCGAGCCGGACCTGGCGGCCTACCACGCCCTGGCCGCCGGCGACCTGCCCGCTGCCTCGGCCCACCTGGACGCGGCCTTCGAGCAGGACACCCCCGAGCAGTGGTGCGCCCAACTCTGCCGGCTGCGCCGGGCACCGCTGCCCCACTCCGTCTCCGGCCCGGGAAGCGATCCCTGGGAGCGCTACGAGGCCCTGGTACGGCATCTGCGCGACGACACGGCGCCCCGGCTGCGTACCGTCACACGCCTGCTCGCCGCGAGCTGGATCGCCCCGGAGCCCGCCGAGGACCCGGCCACCGACCTGGTCGGGGACCCCTACCGGGACCCGCTCGGCGACCCGTACGCCTCGCTCTACCGCGAGGTCTACGCCCGCTTCCACACCCTCGCCGCAGCCCACACCCAGCGCGTCTCCTGGGCCAACGTGCTGCAGGACAAGGCGCAGCAGTACACCGAGGAGCCCTGGCGATGAGCACACCGACCCTCACCCTGCCCCGACCGCCCAGCCGCAAGGTGCTGTGGTCGGTCCTCGGCGTCGCACTCGTGGCGCTGCTCACCCTCTTCCTGGTCAGGGCCTGCGCGCCCGAGACGGACTGCGCCCGGGGCGTGGCCAGGAAGTCCGGCGGCGAGTGTGTCGGGGTGACCGACGGGTCGTTCGCCTTCCCCGCCGTCGGCGACCTCAGCGCGAGGATCCACGACGAGAACCGCGAGGTCGAGAAGTCCCACGAGAGGTCGGTGACCCTCGCCTACCTGGAGTCGATGTCCGGCGGCTCCGAGGACCGCGGCCCCGAAGGCACCCGCCAGTCGGTCACCGGTGCGCTCGTCGCCCAGCAGGAGATCAACGACGAGCGCGGCACCCTGCCCCGGGTACGCCTGCTGCTCGCCAACACCGGCCGCAACGACGCGTACGCGGCCGAAGTGGTGGACCAGCTCCTGCGGATGAAGGACGAGCAGCACCTCGTGGCCGTCGCCGGGATCGGGCAGAGCAACGCCCGTACGCTCGCGGCGGTCGAGAAACTGCGGGCCGCCGGGGTGCCGGTCGTGGGCGCGACGGTCGCCGGGGACGAGATGAGGTCGGCCACGCCCGGGTTCTTCCGTGTGTCGTTCCCCGCCGGAGAGCAGGCCTCGGCCGCGGCCCGTTACTTCAAGCAGCAGCAGGACAGACGGCCCGGATACCGCCTCCAGGTCGTGAAGGACAACAAGGCGGGGGACATCTACAACGCCTCGCTGTACTCGGGGTTCATGGCCGCCGCGCGGCGCACGGGCCTCAAGGTCGAGACGGTGGTGCCGTTCACCTCGGGCGCGGCACCGGGCAGCGGCAACGCCCTGCGGGTGGTCGCAGAGAAGATCTGCGTCCCCGGCGCCACTCCGGACGGCGTCTACTTCGCCGCGCGGGGGCGGGAGCTGCGCAGCTTCGTGGAGGCGGCGGGGGAGAACCGGCGCAGTTGCCCGGTGACCGTCCTCTCCGGCTCCAGCGCCGTGGGCATGTACTTCGGCACCAGCGGCCGTACGGAGACGGCCGGACTCGACGAGCTGGGCCGGCGCTGGAAGGCCAGCGGCCTGCGGGCGTACTACACGGCGTACGCCCACCCCGACGCCTCCGCACGGATATACGGGGGCCAGGAGCGCGGCCCGTTCCCCGACTTCCGGCGCCGCTATCTGGCACTGCGCGGCGGCAGCGCGGGGCAACTCGCCAATGGGCAGGCCATGGTGGGCCACGACGCGGTGTACACGGCCGGTATCGCCGCCCGCCGGGCCGTGGACACCTACGGCTTGGACAAGGCCACCGCGAGCACGGTCCTCGACCTGCTCGGCCAGACCAACGGGACGTACAAGGTGCGGGGCGTCAGCGGTGAGATCGCGTTCACACCGGACACGGGTGAACCGTCCGACCGCCCGATGGCCCTGGTCGAACTCGGGCCTCCCGCGGCACGCGACGACGGGGGCGGGCGGTACCGGTTCGTCGACACGCTGAAGCCCTGAGGCCGGGGTGGGACCGGTCCGGGGCGTCCGCGGTGCCCGTCGCCGTACGCGGAAGGTTGTACGCGTCGGAATATCGATCGCATGCAGGTGAGGTTGCGCTGTCGTCACGATCAGGGCGCTGCGAAGGCGACCGCCCCTTGGCGGGCCAGGTCGCGCATAGATTGATCTTTACACGATGTTTTCCGCAGGTCCACGCGTCAGTGGGCGGTCCGCGGAAGGGTCGTCGTCCCCCAACGCGAAGGAAGCTGTTTCAGTCATGCGCCGCACCACTGTCCGCCGCACCGCCCTCGCCGCGTCCACGCTCTCGCTCGCCCTGCTCGTCAGCGCCTGCGGCTCGGACGGGTCGTCGGCGAAGGATGAGCCGAAGGGCAAGGCGTCGTCGGGCGCGCCCGCGACCGGCGGCCAGAAGGCCCTGTCCCAGGGCGAGCTGGACAAGCTCGCCCTGACCGAGGCCGACCTGAAGGACCACAAGGTCACCAAGCCCACCGCGGCGGACGTCGCGTCCAGCAAGACCGTCACCACGGACAAGCCCGCCTGCAAGCCGCTCAACGACGTCATGTCGCTGCGTACGGTCGGCGCCCCGGCCGCGTCCGTGACCCGCAAGGTCATCGCGGTGCCGAAGGGCCCGGCCGCGGGCGCGTCCGCCGAGGAGAAGGCGAAGGCCGGTCTCGCCGCGCTGGGGACGACGATGACCTCCGACACTCTGGCCTCCTACGACGGCACCGGCGCCGCCGATGCCCTGGCCACGCTGAAGAAGGCGGGAACGGACTGCGCGGGCGGCTTCAGCGTGATCGCCGAAGGCGACAAGAGCGCCATCACCAAGGTCGCTCCCGCCGCCTACACCGGGGGCGACGAGGCGGCTGCCTACACGCTGACCGCCGACCTGGACGGTACCCCCAGCACGTTCCACCTGGTGGCCATCCGCAAGGGCGCCACGCTCGCCACGTTCTACGCCTGGAGCCTGGCCGGCAAGGCGGAGCAGCCGAAGGCCGTGATCGACGCCCAGATGAAGAAGCTCGGCTGATCCGATCCGAAGCCCCCTCGCCGAGCGGGGAGTGTGGTCGCGGCGACCGTGACCGGCCCGGCCCCTGGTGGTCCCGGGCCGGTCGCGGACGGCGACGGTAAGGGCGAGGGCGGTCCGGGCGGCAGCGGTCCGGATGACGGGCCGCGTGAGCAGCGCCCCGCACGGGACGACGGCACTGCACGACAGGGGTGAATCCTTCCGCGCCCCCCCGTGCCTCTCATAGGTGTGCGGACGAACGGGTCCGCACACACCCCACCGGGAGGACACCATGACCACCGTCGTCATCGCCGCGGCTGCCGCCGCGTTGCTGCTGTGCGCGTGCACCGTCACGCTGCTGCGCCGCCGGAGCCGTCGGCGTGGCTGAGCACACCTGGCCCGGCGGGACCCTGGTCGCGGCGGCACAGCGCGGCGACGTCGAAGCGCTCACCGCCCTGGTGTACGGCTCCTACCCGCATGTGCAGCGGTTCGCTCACACCCTGTGTGCCACACCGCAGGACGCGGAGGACGCCGCCCAGGAAGCGCTGATCATTCTCTACCGGAAGATCGGCATGCTGCGTGCCTCCGGGGCGCTGGCGTCGTGGATGTTCCGGATCGTACGCAACGAGTGCCTGCGCCGTACCCGCGCACTGCTCCGGCACGCGCCGGTCCACGAGCCCGACCCCTGCGACACGAAGACCGACTCCGACGCGGTGGGCGGAGCGGTGCGGTCCGCGGAGGAGGACGTCCTGCTGCGCCTGGAGGCCGAACGCGTCGCGGCCGCCGTCGCCGCCCTGCCCGAGGACCAGCGGCAGGTGCTGGTCATGCGGGACATCCAGGGCCTTCCCGGCCGTATGGTCGCCGACCGGCTCGGGCTGAGCACCGCCGCGATGAAGTCCCGGCTGCACCGGGCCCGTTCGACGGTACGCGAGGTACTGCGCGACGAACCCGCCGGAACGAGGGGGACCGACCATGAGGCATGACGTGCGAAAGGACACGACCCGGGCGACCCGCACCTCCGCGCCGCGTCCCGCCGGAACACAGACCGCGCCGGTGAGCGCCGGCTTCGCCAGTGTCACCGTTCCGCGCCATCTGGCCCGCGGGGCCATCGGCTTCGGCGCGCTCGCCGCTTCCCTGGTCCTGCTGCCGGTCATCGGGCTGGTGAGTCTGTTGCTCGCCCCGGTCGGCCTGATCGCGCTACGCGGTTGCCCGATGTGCTGGATCATCGGCCTCGTCGAGACGGTCTCGGGTGCGCGGCTGCGCCGGTCGTGCGCGAACGGAAGGTGCGAACTGACCCGCGCCGGGTCCTAGCCCGTGGGGCACACGGTGTCGCCGCAGCCGCAGCCGCCCACGACGTGGCTGCGGCGGCGCAGCACGCTGAACAGGCCGCTCTGCACGCTCTCTTCGCCGACCGTTCACGGGTCAGGAGGTCAGGAGGTCAGCACGCGGTATTCCGTGACGAAGTAGTCGGCCTCGTCGTCGATGGCTTTCTTCAGCCAGTCGATGTGGACCTCCGTGGGGTGCCCGTCCGCGGCGAGCATCGTGCGCGCCACGTCGGCGTGGGCCGCACGGGCCTCTGCGACCCGGGTGAGAAGACCGCTCAGCGTCGGGATGTCGCGGGGGTTCCGCTCGACGGTGTGCCGGTGTCCGTCGTCCAGGCCGAGTGCCTTGACGACCTTTCCCCGGTCCACGGTGACCTGGAAGTCGCCGGTGCCCGGGCGGTCCCCGGAGGTGGAGAGCAGCCGGTAGGTGTACCGGTCCGGCTCGGACCAGGACGTTGGCTCGGGGGCAGGACGCGTCTCGGCCGCGGTGCAGCCGGTGGCAGCGGCAAGGAGGAGTCCGGCGGATGCGAGGAGCAGGGACGTTCGCGGGCTTCTCATGGCAGGGCGGGCCTCTCGGTAGTGAGTTGCCCCTGGGACGGTGCGGCCGGGAATGCGGTTCCGGTCCACTCGACCACGGCCGCCCCTCCGTTGGGGGAGAGGCGCGAGGAGCGGGTCACCTGACTCGACGTCGCCAGCAGCATGGCCGAGAGCAGCGCGCACCGGGGGAAGAACGGCCGGGTGCCGCCGAACATGCCTACGGGTGCTCGGCGGCAGGCTCGACGAACACCAGAACAGACGCCACCTGCGCGCCCTGCTTGTCCTCGCCGTGCTGGCCGATCCCGTAATGCGTCTCGACGCGGGTCACGATCAGGGGGTTGCCGGTGATCCAGAGCGTCACCGCCTGGCCCACGCTGGGAATGGGCAAGGGGCCTTCGAAGAGGCCGAGGTCGATCGCCTCGTCGCCCCGCTGGTAGAGGAAGGTCATGACCTGGCGCGTGTGGTTGTAGGGCCGCGCCTCGTTCATGTGGTTGCGGGCGACGAGCGTCTGCTCGATGGCGGCGGGAAGCTGCTTGTCCATCTGGTCATCATGCCTTTCTTGGGCGGGCGCACGGCTGATCCGCCCGCCCGTACCGGTGTTCCGGCGCTCACGCCTTCTCGAAGCGCCACGTCCGGTGCAGACCCGGACCCGTGGCCTTCTTGTGGATCAGTGCGGGCCGGTATTCGCCGGTGTTGGGCAACTCGTAGATGACGACCTGCTGGTCCGGCTTGTCCTCCAGGACCAACGCCCCGTCCTGGGCGGCCCACTTCGACACGGGGGACGTGTCCGCCCCCACCAGCCCGACACCGCCCAGCAGGTGAGCCACGTCCTGCGGGAGGAGGTCCAGCCCCCGCGCCAGACGGAGCTGGGCGCGCAGCGCTCCCAGACCCACGAACCCGACGGTTTCGCGCAGATCCTCCAGCTCTTCGTCGGCGGCCAGCTCCTGAAGCCGCCGTACGGCCTCTTCCTCCTTGTCCGGATCCGTGGTCATCGCCTCCAGCCTGGCCTGCTCCTCCTCCGCCTGGATGAGCCGGCTCAGCGTGGCGGCCCGGGCCTCGTCCTTCTCCGTGGCATACAGACCGGCCTGCCCGGCGTCGAGGGCGTACTGGCCGCCGGACGCGTGCGTGGGCGCGCAGACCAGCTGGTTGGCCGGGGCCATGCCTTCCCGGTCACGGCGCGTGTCGAAGCACCACTTCTCGTCCTCTGTTCCTTGCGGCTCGCGGATGGCGAGCTCGGGGGTGGGGCCGGTGGCCGGTTCCCGACGGGGGGTTGCCTGACCGCCCGGGGTCTCAGGGGCGGCGGGGGTATCGCTGGCAGCGCGGGTGTCACGGGCATCATGGGTGTCGCGAAGAGCCCTCTGTGCCTCGCGGGTCTCGCGCGGGGCGTACAGACACAGGCCGGTTTCGACGTTGATGATCCGGAAGTCCCCGCTCGGAAATCCGTTGTCCATGGGTCCTCTTCCTCGGGTCCTTGGGGCGGCGTGTTTCGGACGCTCTCAGCCCCCGTGCCCCGATGTGATCACCACACACGTACAGGATCGCGCCATGCGAGGGCCGGTGTCGTCTCAGGCGGTTCCGGTTACGGTTCCGCGTCGTACCGCGTCCGCGATGACTGCCGTCACGAGTCTGCTGACGGCCGCCTTGGTGGGCGGTCCGGAGTCCCGGTCCGCGAAGAGGAGATGCCCGCCGCCGACCAGGGAGAGGGTGAGGGAATCGATGTCGGCGTCGGCCGCGATGCGCCCCAGGTGACGCTCGGCGGCCAGATAGGCGGAGAACTCGCTCGCGGCCTGGGCCAGGATCACGATGCCGCCTCCAGGTCTCGCTCTCCGCAGACGTGCACGCAGCTCATCCCGAAAAGTGATGAGCGGGATGAGCGCTACCGGAACGGGCCCGAACAGGGTGGTCAGCGCGGTGGTGAGGTTGTCGACCACCGCCCCGCTCCCGGCGGATCCGCGCAGTGCGCCCGCCTGCTTTTCCAGGTGCGCGGCCCGGTCGAGCACGAGGTCGGTGAGGAAGGCGTCGAAGTCGCTGAAGTGGCGGTGCAGAACGCCCTTGGCGCAGCCTGCCTCGTCGGTGACGGCTCGGCTGGTCAGCCCGTTCGGGCCGTCCCGCAGAAGTACGCGTTCGGCCGCCTCGAACAGTTGCTGCCGCGCGTCGCGCAGGTGAACCCCGGTCGGCAAGGGACAGGTCCTTTCGTGCGTCGGCCCTCTGGTATCCGTTGCCCAGTGGGCATGCGCCCATTAAGGTGGGCGCATGCCCACTTTACGGCAGGAGCCCTCGGAGTCGTCCTCGAACGAGCCGCACAGGGCCCGGCGGATGGCCGAATCGTTCGGCGCCGACGCGCGGCGCTACGACCGGTCCCGGCCCGGCTACCCCGATACGTTGGTGGCGCGGGTCATCGCCGGAAGCCCCGGACCCGAGGTGCTCGACGTCGGCTGCGGGACCGGCATCGCAGCCCGTCAGTTCCAGGCCGCGGGTTGCGCCGTCCTCGGTGTCGAGCCCGATGCACGGATGGCCGACCGCGCCCGAGTCCACGGTCTGGAGGTGGAGGTGGCGGGCTTCGAGACCTGGGAGCCGGCCGGTCGGAGGTTCGACACCGTCATCGCCGCCCAGTCGTGGCACTGGGTGGATCCGGTCGCAGGCCCCGTGAAGGCGGCACAGGTACTGCGCCCAGGGGGACGGCTGGCGATCTTCGGTCACGTCTACGAGCCGCCTGCTGAAGTGGCCGAGCCGTTCGCCGCCGCGTACCGACGGGCGGCGCCGGACTCCCCGCTCAACGGCGGGCCGGCCCGACGTCCGCTCGGCCTCTACCAGGCGGCGTACGCGAAGTTCGCCGACAGGATCCGCGAGACCGAACGGTTCGACGAACCCGAGCAGTGGCGGTACGACTGGGTGCAGTCCTACACACGTGACCAATGGCTGGACCTGCTCCCCACGACCGGTGGCCTCACCGGACTCCGTCCCGGACAACTGACCGGGATCCTGGACGCGGTAGGCGACGCCATCGATTCCCTGGGCGGACGCTTCACGATGACCTACACCACCCTGGCGACGACTGCCGTACTCGTCGGCAGCTCCTGAGTCCGCCCGCCGAGGCGCGCCCGCCCCGGGCTCCGCGCGGTCCGCCTCGCTCATACATCCTCCGCGTCATCCTCGTCATCCTCGGGCAGATAGTTGCCGTCCTCGTCCAAGGGCACGTGGATCGGGCAGGGGGCTTCGCCTCTCGGGTCGGAAGGGCGGGGGCTTTCGGGACCGTCAGGGCCCCAGCGCAGCATGCGGCGTGTCCGGGCGATGCGGTAGACGATGCCCCGGACCTTGAGTTCGTTGAGCGATCCGGCCCGGAGGCGGTCGGCAGCCGCCACGTATACGGCCAGCTCCGCGGCGGTCCGCGGATCGCAGTCCTCTGCGGCCAGTACGGTACGGGCGTCGGCGTGTACGTCCTTGACGAGCCCTCGCTGGCGTGGCCGCCATTGCAGCAGGGTGAACTCCAGGGTCCTGCGGGCGTCGTGAGCGGTGGGATGCAGCGAGCTGGACGGCGTCCATCCCTCTCTCCCACGTTCTACGACCGTGAAGGCCACGGGCATCAGGAGGACATCAGGGTGGGTGGCCAGTGCCCGGCGCGAGTCGTCCAGGACGGACCGGGGGAACCGCGTGCCGGAATAGGACAGTTGCCGTAGGGCCAGCCTTTCCGCGGCCTGGGCCGGGGTGACCGGCGCGTCCGGGTCCAGGACCAGGCCGTCGTCGGTCCGCGCCGTCGGGATGGCCGGACTCCAGTCGGGCACGGCCGGCTCGGGGTCGGTCGGACGCGGCAGCTCCAGGCCGTCGTCGCCCATGCCCGCGTACTCCTCGGCACGTACGACGCGGTAACGGGTCCCCAGCACCGTGAGTTCGGTGACCCGCTCACGGTCGAGGCGAGCGACCGCCGCCAGCAGCGCACGGCGCTCCGCCCTGTCCGCGGCGCGGTCCTTCGCGCGGAACCACAGCCGCGAGTTCAGGGTGTCGCGGGCCTCTTGGGGGTTGTCGGCCGTCACCGGGACCACCACCCGCCACCGCGGTCCGTCCTGTGCGCTCTGTGCCGCGATGCCGAACAGCGGACCGCGCACCGCCAGGCTCTCCGTCCGCAGCGCGTCCACCGCGTCTGCCTCCATGACGGCTTCCACCGGTTCCACCGGGACCCGCACGACCAGTCGCCGTGCCCTGTTCGGCCCCTTACGCCCATGGCTCATGACCCCATAGTGCCGACGACCCCGCGGCCTCCTCAGGGGTTCGGGGACTTTCCCCCGGCCGTCACCGCCCGCCCGGCCGGGAACCGGACCAGCAGTCGGTTCTCGCCGGGCGGGCCGGGGCGCGCCGCGCGGGCGCGGGCGACCGGTGACCAGCGGCCGTGACCTGGGGGCCCGTCCAGTACGGCGGCCGTCACCGTGCTCTGGAGGCCGTCCGCCGTGTGGGGCGTGCGCGGGTGCGAGGGGACGGCGCTCGCCGCACGTGCTCGCCTCTCACGCGCCGCAGAACTCGGCTTCGACGAGCCGCTGTTCGTGGACGTTCCAGTCGCCGTTGAAGTTCAGCGACAGTACGTGGCCGCCGTCCGCCGTCGCCATGGTCTGCGAGACGGAACCCTGGATGCCGCCGTTGTGCCCCCAGACGTCGACGCCGCAGGACAGCTTGATCTTCATCAGGCCCAGCCCGTAGGAGACGGTCGGCATCTCCTTGATCGGCTCGGTCGTGGTCATCTTCGCCAGCTGACGGCTGTCGAGGAGCCGACCGGAGAGCAGGGCCTGATAGAACCGGTTGAGGTCACGGGTGCTGGAGATGATCTCGCCCGCGGCGCCCGCGAGGGAGGGGTTGAACTCCGTGACGTCGTACGTGGTGCTGTTCGGTTCGCCCGGCCCGGCGAGTTCCCCCGTCAGTTTGGAGTAAGCGCGTCCGCTGGGGCCGGGCACGCGGGTTCGCGTGCCCGGCATGGTGGTGGCGTCCATGTGCAGGGGGCGCAGGATCCGCCGCTCGATCTCGCGGGCGTACGTGTGCCCGGTGGCCTTCTCGATCACCATGGCGGCGAGGACGTAGTTGGTGTCGGAGTAGCTCCACCCGGCGCCGGGGTCGAAGGCCGGCTGATGGGACATGGCGAGGTGGACGATCTGCCGCGGCGTCCAGGTGTCGTAGCGGTGCCGGAGGAAGTCGGTGCTGAACTCCCTGCGCTTGAAGTCCTCGTCCTCGGTGTAGCTGTAGATGCCGCTGGTGTGGTTGAGGAGGTGGCGCAGGGTGATCTTCGCGCCGTCGTGGCCGTTGCCCCGGACCAGGCCCGGCAGCCAGTGGTCCACGGTGTCGTCCAGGCTCAGCCTGCCCTCGGCTTCGAGCTGGAGGACGACGGTGGCCACGAACGTCTTCGTGATCGACCCCGCCCGGAAGCGGTCATCGGGGCGTGCCGGGCGGCTGGTTGCCAGATCGGCGGTGCCCGCACGGCCTGCCCAGACGTCGTGCCCGCGCTGGGCGAGCGCGATCCCGCCGGGCGGCCCGCCCTGGACCACCCCGTCCAAGGCCGCCTGCGTGGCATCGTGGGCGGCGCGCGTGGTCGGCGCCTTACCGGTGTCCTCAGCACTCGCCGCCGACGCGGGCAGGGTGAATCCGGCGGCCAGCACCGCCAGGGCGACCGCCCCGACAGCGCCCACCCGCAGCCTCGGCGCAGCCCCGGTCCTCCGGCCCACCTTCCTCGTGCGGGAAAGTGATCCGTCTGCTGCATGGGTGTGCTCGTACACGAAGGCTCCCGGGAGGCCGGTGGGCGACAACTGGACTGTGGGACCCAGTATTTTCGGTCAGGACCCGTGCCCGGGATCCCGTCAGCCACCCGCTTTGAGGTGGGGTTAACCCCCTGCCCCCACCTGCCTGCCCCGTGGTTTGCCCGACGCCCTGTCCGCCCCTGTCCGCCCCTGCCCGGCCGTGCGGAGCCGGGGTGTCAGCGCCCGGGCTGCGCGTCGAGCCATTCGCTGACGTCGGGGGCACAGGGTCGGTGATGTCGGCGAACCCGTCGTGCTTCGTCCGGTGTCCGGGCATGCGGGTGCCCGACCACGTCGAGGGGCTTGTCGCCGCCTCCTCGCCGTGGCCGGGCGTCTCGTTCGCTCGGGCCGTCACCCTGGTGACGCCCGACAGCTCGATGCCGGTGATTCAGTGCTGCGGACCGCGCCCGCCGCCACGACCCGGCTCGTTGCCCCGGCGGCCGCGCCTGCCGGTGCCGTCGTCGTACTGGATCTGCTCCTTGCGGACCGTCTCGGAGATCTCCTGCTGCTCGGTGACCTTGTCGGTCTCCAGGCGGACGCGTTCGACGGCGACCTTCTCCTTGCCGACGACGGGGCGTTCCGCGTGCAGGGTCACCTCGGACTCGGCCTCGCCGATGTCCGCGCGGACCTTGTCGCCGTCGCGGATCGGCTCGCGCACGACACGGACTTCCTCGTGGCTGACCGGGATGGTGGTGGCCACGTTCTCCGTCACCACGACCTTGCGCAGGCGCGCCCGGCCGACCTCCTGCTCCTCGGTGCCGACGTGCAGACGCTCCTCGGAACGGATCAGCTCGTCCTCACCACGCGTCGTGCGCGCGGCCGCCGCCGTACCGGTCTGGTCCGTGCCGGCGGCTCCGTTGCCGGACAGGCCGTAGTGGCGGTAGAGGGCCCGCTCCTCCTCCGCGTCCAGGTGCTGGTCCGCGTCGACGTGCGGGGCGTCGTGCACATGCGCCTTGTGGTGGGCGACGGTGAGCGTGTCGCCGTCGCTGCGCGCCCCGGACAGCGGTACGAAGGTCTCCTTCGTGCCGAAGAGGCCGGTCTTGACGGTGACCCATTCCGGGCGGCCGGTGTGGTCGTCGAGCCAGACCTGCTCGACGGTGCCGATCTTGTCACCCTTCGGGTCGCGGACGGTGAGGTCCTTGAGCTCGCCGGTATGGAGGAATCCTGCAGTCATGCTTCATCGCTCCTTTGGAGGATGCGGCCCAGGGGATTCGGTGCGCCCCGTGGGAAAGGCCGCGCCCTGCCACCCATTCCCGCCCGTACCGGGCAGTCCCGCAAACGGTGGCCGCCCTCCCCGGGCTCGGCGCACCAGGCGCTTCCGTGCCGCGGAGAGCCGTGTTGGGGCTCACCCCTTCGACTGGATGGCGTTAGGCCATGCGAGCGAGACGGGTCCCGCGTCGGCGCGCAGGCATCAGGTGCGCCTGGCGTGGAACCCGGCTGCGTGAACGGCCCGGCCCGCCGGGCACTCAGCGCACCAGGGCAGGAGAGGTACGTGCCGGACACTCTCGCATCGACGTACGACCGTATAGGCCGCAGCATCACCACCGGCGCCGACCGGCTGTGGGACGTGAGCTCGCTCCTGCACAAGGATCCGGAACCGTCCTACGAGGAGTACCGCGCGGCGGCGGCACTGAGCGGGGAGCTGGAGGGCGCCGGGTTCCGGGTGGAGCGCGGCGTGGCCGGTCTGCCCACGGCGTTCCTGGCGCGCGCCGGCACCGGCGAGGGGCCGCGTGTGGCGCTGCTGATGGAGTACGACGCGCTGCCCGGGCTCGGTCACGCCTGCGGGCACAACCTGATCGCCGGAGCCGGGCTCGGCGCGGCGCTCGCGCTGCGTGACGCGTTCGCGGAGATCCCGGGGACCGTGCTGGCGGTCGGCACGCCCGCGGAGGAGCGGGGCGGGGGGAAGGTGGCCGAGGTGGCCGCCGGGCTCTTCGAGGGGGCGGACTGCGCGCTGATGTTCCACCCCGGGGTGCAGAACTGGTCGTGGGCGCCGCTGACCGCGCAGTCTCAGGTACGGCTGGGGTTCCACGGCAGGGCGGCGCACCCCACGGGCAATCCCACCGAGGGCATCGACGCGCTGGCCGCGCTGATCCAGTTCTTCAACACCGTCTCCGTACTGAGCAGGCGGCTGCCCTCCGGGTCGCACATCCAGGGCATCGTGACGCGCGGCGGCGAGGCCACCAACATCATTCCCGAGTACGCCGAGGGGCTCTTCGGGCTGCGCGCGGCCACGACCGCCGCGCTGGAGGAACTGGTGGCCCACATGGACTCCACGGCCCGCGGGGTGGCGTCGGCGACGGGCACCAGGGTGGTGGTGGAGCGCGTGGGGGCGACGTACGAGCACTTCCGCGACAACGACGTGCTGTCGCGGCGGTTCGCCCACCACATCGCCCGGCACGGGATCGAGCTGACCGAGCCCGTCCCGGGGGTGTACCTGGGCTCGTCCGACATCGGCAACGTCAGCACCCGCCTGCCCGCCATCCACCCGTTCGTCGCGATCCTGGACGCCGGTGCTTCCGACCACACGCCCGAGTTCGCGGAGGCGGCGGGCGGGACGCGGGCCCGCGGCGTGATGCTGGCCGCCGCCGAGGCGCTGGCGTGCACGGCCGCCGACGTACTGATCGGACCCGGTGTCCGGGAGGAGGCCTGGGCGCGGCTGCGGGAGAAGGCCGCGGCGGGGCTGTGACCTGAACGGCGCGGCTATGACCTGAAGGCGCGCGGGGCCGACACGTGCGACACCCCGCCCGTCCGGCTGCCTGCCCACCCGGCATCGTCGGCGGTGGTGGACGAAACCACCGCCGACACAGTCCGGCGGAACGGGCCACCCTCACTCCTCCACGGTCACCCGCACCGAGGAGAGCTCGGAGTCCGCCGCGTCCGGGACCACCATGCCCGCGTCCACGCCGGTCCGCAGATAGCGCACCACGGCGTCGTTCAGCCGCTCGCCGGGCAGGGCGGCAGGAATGCCCGGCGGGTACGGGGTCAGCATCTCCGCGGCGACCCGGCCGACGGCCTTGGCCAGCGGCACCTCCTCGACCCGCCCGAAGTAGGCGTCGCGCGGCAGGACGGCCTGCTCCAGCCGCAGCTCCCGCGGGTCGGGCACCTCCACCTCGGGGGCGGGACGCAGCTCCCCGACGTGGGCCACCATGTCCGACAGCGCCGTCAGCAGCGTGTCCACGCTCCGCTCGTCGTCGGCATGGGTCAGCTGCGCGCTGATGCGCCGGTGGTCGGCCAGGTGCAGGTTGACGCGGTGGTGCTCGCGCAGCCAGTCGGCGAGTCGGTACCCGGTCGTCCCCAGCGCCGTGACGTCCATCGTGATCTGGAGCGGATCGAGGTCGAAGGCACGCCCGGGGCCGCAGAAGTCCTCCCTGCCGTGCACATGCAGTCCGTCCAGCTCCCCGATGCGGGCGCGGGTGCGCGTGGCCAGGGCGAGGGCGGCGTCGTACAGCTCGCGGCCGTGCTCGACCATCTGCCGACGCCAGCCGTCGAGCGCGGCGTACAGCAGTACGGACGGGCTGGTGGTGCCCAGCAGGTCTTCGCGGCTCTCGAGGACGTGCGCCTGGACCAGGTCACCCTGGAGGTGGAAGACGCTGCCCTGTTCGAGTCCGGAGCCCATCTTGTGCACCGAGGTGACACACACGTCCGCACCGGCGTCCATGGCCCAGGTCGGCAGGTCCGGATGGAAGGGCAGGTGCGCGCCCCAGGCCTCGTCGACGATGAGCGGGACACCGTGCTCGTGACAGGCGTCGGCGATCGCGGCGAGGTCCGAGCAGGTGCCGTACGGCGTGGGGGTCGTCACCAGCGCGCCCCGGACGTCGGGGTGCTCGGCCAGTGCGGCGCGGTACGCGTCCGCCGACGGGGGGTGCGCCAGGTGGCGCTCGGGGTCCCACTGCGGATCCACCCAGACCGGGCGGATGCCGGCGAGGACGAGCCCGGAGACCACGGACTTGTGCGCGTCCCGCCCGACGAGCAGCTTCTCGTGCGGGCCCGCGACGGACAGCATGGCCGCCTTGACGGACAGGGAGCTGCCACAGGTGGAGAAGAAGGTGTGCTGCGCTCCGACGGCGTCCGCCATCAGCTCCTGGGCCCGTTCGATGACGCCGTGCGAGGAGGTGCGGTCGTCCAGGCCGCTGGTGGCGAGCACGTCCGAGCGGAAGACCGCGTCTCCGAGCACCGCACGCACACGCGGGTCGGTGCCGCGTCCCTGCTTGTGGCCGGGCGGGGTGAACGGTGTCTGTCCCTCGGCGTGGTAGGCGGCCAGTGCTTCCAGTACGGGAGCCTTCGAGTGGTCCATGAGTGATGTGTTCTTGCGAAGGTGGGTTCGTAAACGCCCCACGGCACGGTTTTACGGCGTCTTCTCCTCCTTACGGCGCCTTCTCTCCGACGGACCTACGGCCCGGACGAACGCCGGTGATCACGCGCTGGGGCGTTTGGAGGAGTGCGCCGCGGGCACCCCGAGGATCTACGCGCGACGATCAGAGGGCGAAGCGCGATCTCAACGAGACCCCTGACGCGAGGTAGTCATGAGCGACCAGAACATGGCGGACGACGCCTACCAGCCCACCGGCACCAACGAGGAGCAGGAGGACGCGTCCCCGCTGGACCTCCAGGACGCGGTGGACGAGCGTACGTACGACGACATGCTCGACGAGGGCTACTCACCCCCCGAGAAGCCCCTGGGCGTCACCAAGACGGGCACCACGGCCCGGGAGCAGCGCGAGGGCGAGTCGCTCGACGAGCGGCTGAAGCAGGAGGTGCCGGACGTGGAGCCCCCCGCTGGTGACGGCATCGGCGATCTGCCCGGGGGAGAGGGCGAGCCCATCGACCCCGAGTCCGGCGAGAGGCGCGCGGGCCGGCTGGTGGCCCCGGACGAGGGCGCACACCCGGACACCACCAAGGAGGCCGTCGCCACGGACGAGGGCATCGACGGGGGCGCGGCGGGCGCCGAGGAGGCCGCGATGCACGTCATCTCGGACGAGGACCTGCCACCGGCCGACGAGAACCGGGAGTGACGAGGCGGGACGCAGCCGGGCGCGACGCGGCCCCGCACGCGCCCGGCCGACCCCCGCCGGCCGACGGTGCTGCTTCTCGCCCGCCTCCTGGAGCCCCCCGCACGTCTATCGGCCGCGCGGCCCGCGCCAGTACGTGTCTTGAGGCGGGGGAAGGGGAGGCGGGGGAGGTGTGGGAGGTGGTGACGGTGCCTCGTTGCGGAGTAGCGCGAGCGGGCGGTGCAGGCGCCAGATGCCCGGGAGGTCCACTTGCGCCTGGCGCTTCGCCAACAGGATCTGCTGGATGGTGAGATACCCGGTCAGCTTGCACTCCCCGCTGCGCAGGGCGACCAACTGGGCGTCGCGTACGACGGCGACGAGCCCGGTGATCCGGAAGGTCAGGTCGAGCCCCACGTCAAGGGTGCCGAGGTTGACGCCGTCCACGAGCACGTCGACGTAAGGGCGGTGGCGCGAGGTGATCTCGTGGGTCGCGAGCGCGACCACCTCCTCGCTGCCCGGGGTGGCTCGGGTGCGGCGCGCGGCGTCCCTGAGAGCAACGTGCTTACGCCAGCCGCCCGCTGCCACGTCGAAGAGATCCAGGCTGAGAAAAGAGTCGACGACGGACGCCATCTCACCTTCGACAGCCCGTTGAGCTGCCGCTGTGAGGGGGCGGGTCGTTCCGGCGAGGACCACTCCGGCCGCCCCGGTGCCTTGGAGCGGGCCGAGGAGCGCGTCGGGCGGGCTGCCCTCCTCCCGACCGAAAAGGAAAGCGCGGGCGGTGAACGGTTCTGTGGCCGCGGCGGTCGTGGTCATGGGCTTCACCTCGGAGGAGGCGGACGGGCGCTGATGCGGGTCGACGCAGGTACGAAGGTCAGCGGAGACCGGTACAGGTATCAGGAGACCGGTAGAGGTATCAATAGAGGCGCTGATCACCTGGATCCGTGTGGGGTTCGAGTCGTACGGTGCGATTCGCTGAACCGGTGTCCTCCGGAGGCTCTTGCAGGGCGACTGCCGCGGCTCCGGAGCGGAGCGTCGCACGGATGTGGTCGTGGACCCAGCGCGGCCCGCGGTGGCGATGGTTCATGAGGGAGAACAGGACGGCCAGGAGCAGCAGGGCCCCGAAGAGACTGGGCCCGACGACCCAGCCGACCGGGGTCGCCGTGCCGCCGTGGGAGATGCCGGTGGAGTCGCCGGTGGAGTCGCCGGTGGTGCTCCCTGTTCCGTTGCTGTCTCCGTCGGTGCTGCCAGTGGTGCCTGTGGCGTTGCCCGTGGTGTCCCCGTTGGTGTCTCCCGTGGTGCTTCCGTTGGTGTCACCGTTGGTGTCACCGCTCGTGTCACCGCTCGTGTCTCCCGTGGTGCTCCCGTTGCTGTCCCCGTTGGTGCTCCCCGTGCTGTTGTCTCCATTACTGGTCTCGCCGGTGGTCGAGGTTTCGTTCGTGCTTGGGTCCGTGACCGTGAACTCAGCCTGACCGCTCCACTCGGGATAGTCCGTGCAGGCGGCTCGCACGGTGTGCGTCGTAGCAGTTGACCCCGCCGGAACCTGGAACTGCGCGCTGAAGGTCCCCTCGCTCGCTACGTCGCTTCCCGGAAGCGACGTGCTGTCCCACAACAGATCCACATGTGAGCAGTTGAATTGGGAACCGTTCACCGTGACAGTGGTCTGCTCCTCACCTTGGGTGGGGTCCAGTGTGATTGCGGGGGGATCCGGTGCCGTGACGGTGAACGAAGCGGTGCCGTATATCGGCCCCAGTTTGGAATTCGTGGCGCACCGGGCCCTCACGTCATGAGAGCCGAGTGCGGCCTTGGCCGGCACGGTGATGTCGACGACGCCGGGCTCATCTGTTCCCGAGAAGTCGAACGGATCTCCGTCCCACGTGATGCCACTGATATAGGTCGGTGCGACACAGCTCGCGAAACTGACGCGTACGGAAGTCTCGGGCGGGCCCGTGGCCGGGGTCAGGAGGAGTGCTTCCTCCTTGAGGACCGGGTTCGGCGCGGAAGAGGCCGCCGGTGCCCACGCGACCGTGATACTCACCAGTACGGCGGTCAGTGATCTCCAGAAGATCCGCGCGAGGAATGACATGAGCCAGGAGCCAGAGGAAAGCGGCAGTGGGCGAACTGCGGCGGGATACGGTACCCGGGTAGGTAGCCGCCCTCGGGTATCGCCACGTATCGGCACCTTCCATACTCCTCCTTCTCGCCGCTCCTCGCTCACCTTCCGCGTCTCCCGCGAACCCCGCCCCCGCCCACACCTGATTCGCTATGGCCCCGGTGTGCTGCGACCGCCCGTGCGGGGCACCCTGGAACCATGAGTGAGGCGCCGATAGTCGTGCACCCGCCGCGCGGCACGGGCGGACGGCGGGTGACGATCCGCGGGCAGATCGTGGGCCTGGCCTACTCCGACCGGGACCTGACGGAGATCCTGCGCCGGGCCGGGATCGAGGAGAGCGTGGCCGAGGACATGGTGGCGGGGGACTCGCAGATGATCGAATGGCGCGGCGGCCGCGCCCACCACTACGAGGCGGCCTGACCACCCTCCCGTCACCCGCAGTGTCCTTGAGCGCGGGACGGAAGTCCCCCACGGGTCGGACCGTCGTGCCCGTGCTTTCCAGAATGGGCAGGGCAGAAACAGCGCACGAGGATGCGGGGTGCTCGGTCCGGCCGGGCTGACGGTCCGCCCGAAGAAGGGGAGCATCATGGCGCCTGCCCATCATCACCTGCACCAGACCCGGGAGTTCGCCACCGGGGACGCCCCGCCCGAGTGGGATCCCGAACCCGACCTCCTGCATGTCCTGACCCCCGGCCCGTGCACTCGATGGGCTTGCGATCGGTCCGACAGCCGATGCCAGGCCACCGTCCTACGGGCAGCCTGGCATGCGACCGGTTCCCCACCCGGTTTCGGGCTATTCCCGCAGGTGCGGGCCCTGACTCTCCAGGCAGGGACTCACCCCGGTAGGGCGAGCGGATCGGATCAGCGCAGCCCGGCGAAGAGGTCGTTCTCGGGTACGGGCGCGTCGGTGGTGTCCTGGACGCGTACGAAGGTCTCCACGCCCATCAAGTCGGTGAACCTCTCCTGGCCCATCTTGAGGAAGAAGATGTTCTCGCCCTGGCTGGCGTGCGCCGCCAGCGCCTCGAACTTCTGGCCGCCGAACGCGGTGGTGTCCACCCAGGTGGTGATCTCCTCGTCGGGAAGCCCGATCTCGGCCAGCGCGGCGGCCTCGGCGGGGTCCGGTTCCTGACCCTCCGTACCGAACTCGCGCATGACCTCGCCGAACCGCTGCATCATCGAGCGGGGCGCCGTCGTCCAGTACACCTTCGGAGTCAGCCCGGTCATCTTCAGGGCCGCCATCGTGATGCGATTGGCCTGGATGTGGTCGGGGTGGCCGTAGAAACCGTTCTCGTCGTACGTGACGACCACATCGGGCTCATAGCGTCGCATGAGCTCCGCGAGCCGTGCGGCGCCCTCCTCGACGGGTGTCTGCCAGAAGGAGCCGGGGGCGTCGTTGGTGGACCAGCCCATCATCCCCGAGTCGGCGTAGTCCAGCGTCTCCAGGTGACTGATCTTCAGGATCTCGCAGCTGGCCTCGAGTTCCTGCTGACGCATCGAGACGACGGCCGCGGGGTCGTGTCCGGGATCGCCCGGCTTGACGCCTCCGGGGCCGTCACCGCAACCGCCGTCGGTACAGGTCACCAGGACCGTCCGAACGCCCTCCGCCGCGTACCGCGCGAGGACACCGCCCGTTCCCGTGGCCTCGTCGTCCGGGTGGGCGTGCACGGCCATGAGTGTCAAGGGCCGGTTGTTCATGAAACTGTCCTCCAGCAGGGAAAGGTCTCGGTCCGAGGCGGTGGCGGGCGCGTGAGCGACCGCCCCTCACTGTCGAATTGTCGGATGGCCGGTGTGCCGCGACCCCGTGGACCCGCACCATGCCAGGACGGCCTGCCGCTCATCGTGTTCCACGCCGCGCGGCGCCGGTCATGGCCGGTGTAACAGCGGCGGCAGTCCTCGTTGTTCCCGCTGGACACATGAACAGTGCTCGGTCATGGGTACGCCGTCGGGGTGACATGCCGAAGGCCCCGTGATCGGGGAGGCCGGGCGGGGTAGACGGCGCAGACAACGTCCCCGGTCACGGAGCGGTCGCACATGCCCATGGAAGAAGAGGACACCGGCCGCAGGGCCGAGCAGGAGGAACCGTCCGGCGGGCATGGCAAGCACGCCGCGCCCGCCGGAGGGCGCGGGGCGGCCGGCCGGGCCTGGACGGAGTTCAAGGACTCGCCGTTCCTGCCGGCGACCGTGCTGGTCTTCATCCTGGCCGCCGCAGCGGGACTGTTCGCCGGCTCGTACACGTACTCCATGGCCAACCCCACCCCGCACCACATCCCCAGCGCACTGGTCGCACCGGCCGACTCGGTCGTGGCGAAGAGGTTCGTGGCCGGGATGGACCGGGCCCTCAACACCTCGCTCGCGCCGCGCCGGTACGCGGACGAGCACGCCGCCCGGCAGGCCATGGAGGACCAGAGCGTCTTCGCGATCATCGACGTACGGCCGGACGGGGTGCGCCTGCACGTCGCGGGCGCGGCCGGCGCCTCTGTGGCGCAGGTGCTCACGCAGACCGCGCCCCAGGTGGCCAAGTCTCTCGGCGTACCCATGACGATCACCGATGTCAAGCCGCTCCAGCGGGGCGACCCGCGCGGCCTCGCCCTGTTCTACATCTCCCTGGCCGCCGTCGTACTGGGATTCGTCGGATCCATCCAGCTGAGCGTGCACGCGCGCGCACTGAACCCACTGGAACGCATCGCCTTCACGATGGCGTACTCCCTGCTCGGCGGATTCGCCATCGCCGCGGTGGTCGACTGGGGACTCGGCGCGGTACGCCTGCCGTTCGTCCAGTCCTGGTTGATCCTCGCGTTCACGATGTTCACCTCGGGGATGGTCTTCACGATGTTCAACACCCTGATCGGCCGCTGGGCCATGCTGCCGACCTGGGGGCTCATGGTGCTGCTCGGTAATCCCTCCTCCGGAGGCGCGGTGTCCTGGCCGCTGCTGCCGTCCGTCTTCGGGCATGTCGGGCGGTGGCTGCCGCCCGGAGCGTCGGTGAACGCCCAGCACACCGCGGTGTACTTCGCCGACGCCCAGCACGCTTTCCCTTACCTCGTCCTGGCGGGGTGGTCCCTGCTGTCGTGCGGGATCTTCTGGTTCTGGCGCCACCGCCACCCCGGCGGCCGCGACCGCGACCCCGACCGCCACGCACCGGAGCACGGAGCCGCGGCCGCGGCCTGATCGGCGGGCGAGGCGCACTCGTATGTCCGTTCTATGAACGTGAGTGCCCTGCGCCGGCCGCACCCCCCTCCCTCATCCAGGTGAAATACCCCTGAGTGACGGTCATGGGAGAGCCGTGTCGTGAATATGGGACGTTACGGGGACAGTAGCGAGCTTGATTCACGCCACCAGGAGAAGTGATGGGCAAGGGATACGGCACTGTGGTCAGCGTTCTGGTGAACGAATTCCAGTGCGTGGAGGGCGATTTGTCGCCCGACGCCACCATGGAGGACGTGGACCTGGACTCCCTGGCGCAGGTTCTGTTCGCCGTCGCCCTGGAGGAGCGGACCGGTCTGCGGTTCCACGAGAGTCAGATCACGCTGGACACGACAGTGGGCCAGATCGCCGCGGTCATCGATGCCTCTTCCGGTGCCGCCGCCGACGCCGAGGTTCCGGTGCCGTGAGTGTGCGCGGGGCGGTTCCACGCCCCGGCAGGCCCGGCCCCCGCCCAGTACGCGAAATGCGAGCAGCCTACGCATGAGAAACAGCATCCCCCTGTCTCCGGTCGAGGAATTCCTCTGCGGTACGGGACCGGTCCCCGAGGCTCCCAGCGGAATGGCCGTCCTGTTCACGGGGGAGCCACCGCGCCTGGACGAGCTGCGTGACCGTGTGGCCGAGCGGTGGGGCGGCATTCCGTTGCTGCACCGGACGCTGCTGCGACCCGCCCGACACGGCGGGCTGCGTGGGCATCGCTGGTTACCGCTCGATGACTTCGACGTACGCACCCATGTCCTCGATGCCCACGCCGAAGGGCAGTGCGGAAGTGAGGGCCTGGATGACGCAGCCTTCACGGACCTCCTCGGCCGACTGGTCTCCCGGCCCGTGCCAGAGGGGTTGCCGCCCTGGTGGTTGCGGCTTGTCCGCCTGGAGCCGCACCCCCACGGGGATGCGCGATTCGCCCTCGTCCTGTCCGCCCATCACGCCCTCATTGACGGACGCTCCTTCGAATCCCTGCTGAGTAGGCTCCTCGACGGCGGATCCGGTCGCCCAGGCAGGGTCAGCGACGCCGGACCGCTCGCTCGAAAGCGTCAAGTAACCCATCTGAGAGACGCGCTGACGGCCAATAAGGCAGCGGCGGGCACCTACCGGTTGCCGCGTCTGTTGAGTCCGGGGCAGGCTCTCCCGCTGCCCTCCGAAGCGCCGTGCCCGACGAGGGACCTGGCCTGGGTGGACCTGGACGCCGACACGGTACGCGCTGCCCGACGGGCCCTCCCCGGCCTCGGTGCCACCCTCAACGAGGTGCTGATGGCAGTGTCCGCGGGCGCCCTGCGGGCTGTCCACGGCGATCCGGCCGCCTGGCCCGGAGCCCGCCACCCGCTGTACGCAGTGCTCTCCGTCGACCTGCGCACCCCGCAGGAGGCCGAGGTGCTGGGCAACATCGTCTCCGTGGTGCGCGTACCGCTGCCCGTGGCGACCGATGGCCCGCAGGAACGGCTGCGGGTATGCCGCGCCCTGCTGGCGGCCTCGGTCTTCGGGCGTGGCGCGGAGAAGTCGGTGCGTGCGATCCGCGCCGCCGCCCGTCTGGGATCCTGGGCGGTGCGCCGGCTCTCCCAGCGAGCCAATTCGCCCAGCTGGAATCCTGTGTTGTGTACGGCCATCAAATGGCGCCGGGGTGCGTGGACCCTGGGGAGCGCACTGATGGAACGCGTGATTCCCCTGTCGTCGGCACAGGGGCGGGGGAGGGTCAATCTGGTCCTGACGGACTGCGCGGGTGTTTTCACCCTCTGCGTGGTCGGTCACACTCCTACGGGTTACGCCCAGCCACTGGCGGACGCCTTTGTGCGCGAACTGGCGTCCCTCGCCCACATGGGCAAGCCGACCCTCAGCGTGCCGACACGCATGACCGGCACGCCATACCAGACCACAGGCTGACAGACAGGTGCTGACGACCGGACACGACCGGTCATGACGAAGCCGAACTGGTGGGCACAACCCATTAGTTGGCCCGCCGCGAGCACCGACTCGTAACTTCCCGCTCCTCATCTCGTTCCTTCTGTGACGACGATCCGCGCAGATGCCGAACGGTGCTGAGGGGGCCAGTGGCTGTGCGTGACGCCACCAGAAGAGAGAAAAGCACCGTGGAAGCAGAACACGCGGACGTATGGGCCGAGTTGCGCGTCCTCTGCGCGCACATCATGGCCGTCCCCCTGGAGTCGGTACTCCCGGACGCCCGGCTCGTCGCGGACCTGGGAGCCGACAGCCTGGACGTCAACGAACTGCAAGTCGCCGCGGAGGAGCGTTTCGGCGTTTCTCTCAGAGGCGCCGAACCGGCTGCGGTGTCCACCGTCGGCGACGTCGCCGCTCTCATCATCGAGCAGCGCACCCGATCCGTCTCCGGCGCGGTGGTTCGATGACGCCCAAGGACGCGGTCGCGGTCACGGGCCTGGGAGTGCGCTGCGCCGCCGGATCGACGCCGAGCGAACTGTGGCAGAACCTGCTGCACGGCCGCTCCTCGGCCACGATGCACGCCTTCGACGACGAGGGAACCGTCGTCTATCCCGCATGCCCCATGCCCGGGTTCACGCCCGAGGGCTACCTCGCGGCGAAGGAGGTGCGCCGTACGGACCGGACCGTGCAGATGGCGGTCTGTGCCGCCATGGACGCGGTCACGGACGCCGGAGGCCTGCACCCGCCCGCGGGGCGCAGGGCGGTCGTCACCGGCACCGGCTATGGCGGACTGATCAGCCAGGAGCAGGGTCTCGGCCGGCCCGATGTGCTCTATCCGACCCGGCTGATGTCCAATGCCGCCGCGCACTGGATCAGCGCCAAATGCGGCGTCACCGGCCCCACCCTGACCTTCGCCATGGCGTGTGCCTCGGGTACGTACGCAGTGGGTGAAGCGCTCCAGTTGATCCGCGCCGGGCGCGCCGACGTCGTCGTGGCCGGAGGTCACGACAGCCCGCTGACGGCGACGACCGCCCTTTCCTTCGGACGGTCGGGCGCGATGGTCACCGACTGCGAGGATCCGGCCCGTGCCTCACGGCCGTTCGACGCGGACCGGCAGGGCTTCCTCCTCGCCGAGGCGGCCGCTTTCCTGGTGCTCGAACGACTGGACCACGCCCTCCTCCGCAACGCGCGGATCTACGCCACGCTCGTCGGGTACGGGTGCACGTCCGACGCCTACCACATCACGGCACCGCATCCCGATGGCGCCGGTGCGAGAGCGTGCATGGAGCAGGCACTCGCCGACGCCGGCACCACTGCCGAGGCCGTCACCCACGTCAACGCGCACGGCACCGGCACTCTCCTCAACGACGCGGCAGAAGCGCGCGCCATCACCGCCGTGTTCGGCCCGGCCGCCGTACCGGTGACCGCCTCCAAGTCGGTCACCGGGCACGCCATCGGGGCAGCGGGAGCGCTGGAAGCCGTGATCACCGCTCTGTCGCTGCACGAGGGACTCGTGCCTCCCACCGCCCATCTCGCGCGGCTGGACCCCCAGTGCGAGCTGGACGTGGTCGTCCAGCCCCGCAAGCTCTCCGCAGGCCCGGCGATCAGCAACAGTTTCGGTTTCGGAGGACACAACGCCTGCGTCGTCTTCGACTCGGCCCAGCGCTGACCGAGCAGCTCCACGTCGATAGAGAGCGAGAAGGGGCGTACACCATGGGGCTGTCGGGACTGTCAAGGCCATCACGGCTGTCACGAGTGTCATGGGTGTCAGGGGTGTCAAGGACGTCGGGGCTGTCCGGGGTCGACGAAGCCTATGTGCGCAGTGGGTTGCCCGGGACGATCGGCGTTGCCGCGGTGTTCACCGGAGACCCCTTCGACCTGGCCGGGCTCCAGGCACGCGTCAGTGAGCGTTGGGGAGACCTGGAGCGGATGCGTCAGCTTCTGCTGCCTCCCCGTGGGCCGGCCGCCCTGGCGAGCCACCGTTGGGCTACGGGGGAACCGTTCGACCCCGCGTTCCATGTCACCGCGTCCGAACAGGAACTCCAGCCGCTCCTGACCGCGGCAGTCAGCCAACGGCTGCCGACCGACCGGCCCCTGTGGCAGCTCCTGCTCCCGAAATCCGCTTCCCCCCGCGAACACGCCCTGGTTCTGCTGGCCCACCACGCGCTCCTCGACGGCAGTTCCCTGGAGACTCTCCTGCGTCTGCTGATGGACGACTCCCCGCTCGCCCGAAGCGGGCCGTTGGCGAGACTCCCCGAGGTCCCGCGCCAGCGCGCACGCCCCGCCGCGCTGTTCAGGGAGTTCCGTGACAACAACGTGTTGGGCCAGTCCTTGCCGGTGGCCCCCGGAGACCTCCGTCCCTCCGTCGCTGTCGCCCGACTGGACCCGGACGTGATGCGCTCCGCCCGCCGCCGCCCGGCCGACGGACGCGGAGCAACCCTGAACGAACTGCTCCTCGGCGCCGTGGCGGGCGCTCTCCCCGCCTGCTACAGCACCGCCTCCACGTCGTGGCCCCAAGGGCCTGTCGCTCTCTACGCGACGGTCCCCGTGGACCTACGGAGTCGGCACGAGGCGCAGAGACTCGGCAACTTCATCACCGCCATCCGTGTCCGGCTGCCTGTCGGCATCGACTCCCCAGCCGGACGCCTGCACGCGTGCCAACGCCTCATGGCGGCGCTGCCCCACCGTCGCCGGGCCCACACGGTGGTACTTCCCTTCGTCGACGGGCTGGTACGGGCGATGCCGTGGCTGACGACAGCGCTGGCTAAACGCATGGTTCGGCCCGATGTCACCACAGCGGTGTGTACGGCGTTCAAATGGCGTGACAACCCGTGCCACCTGCACAGTCGCCGCCTGACGGGCATCGTCCCCCTGCCGGCGGTCTCCTCACCCGGAACGGCGAACCTCACCCTCGTCCAGACCGCTGACGCCTACATGCTCACCGTGGTGAGCCACCTCCGCCCGGACGCCTCCAGGCTGATCGCCGACGCGGTGGCGCAGGAACTGACAACCATGGCGACACCGGAGCCTGCGCCCGCCTACGTGCGAGAAAGTGCGCCCTGACCGCAGCCGGATCACCTCGCGCGGGGGAGGGCGAGGGGAGAGGGTGGCGGATCAGAGCAGCGCGTCACGCCGTGGCCATATGCAGACGACGGCGCCCCGTGCTGCGTTTGGGCGCCGCCCCTACGATTCGCCGGAAGCGGCGCGTTCACCCTGTACGTAGGGGTCCAGCTCGACGTCGTAGGTGCCCGCGTGGACGGCCAGTTGGTCCACGATGCGTTCCCACTCGGCGAGTTCGGCGGCCCGGCGCCCGCCGTCCGGCTGGGCCGACGGGTCCCCGATGTCCTCCGGCGCCGGGCTGTCCGGACGCGCGGCCAGCCGGTGGAACGCCTTGGCCGCCTCATGATGGGTCATCCCCTGGGCCTGGCGACGTACCGCCGCCCGCCCCGCGTGCTCGGCCTCGGTGGGTCCCTCCACCGCCGACTCGGGTTCGGGCAAGGGCTGTTGGTACGTCATCGGCTCTCCTCCTCCTGCGGTCGCGGCGACGCCTCACGCCGTCTCGTTCCCGTGCCCTACCCCGTCCTCGCGCGGATACGTCTGGGCGCACCGAGAACGCTCCACCATCGGCTTCCCGGCCGACTTCGCTCTGCTCCCTCACATGTGACGGGAGAGTTGTTCGCGCACCCAAGCGGGATCGGGGTTGGTGTGTGGTCGGCCCGCGACGACGACGGTGGGTACGGTCTCATTGCCGTCGTTGGCTGCTCTCACCACGGCCGCCCCGGCGGGGTCACGCCAGATGTTGACCCAGTGCAGCCGACGGGCCCGGGAGCCCAAGCGGATGCGCAGGCGCAGACAGTACGCGCAGCCCGGCCGCCAGTAGACGACCGGTCGGCCATCGGCCAGGCTGCGGCGCTGTGCTTCCGGCGCGTCGATCGACGTGGGGAAGACCAGAGGCGAGTTCACCCCGGCGAGCAGCGCGAACACGAGGAGGAGTCCCGCGGCGGCGCCGGGCGACCCGCTGAAGATCAGCCTGGTCGCGACGAGGGAGCCGCAGAGCAGCAGGAGCACCGGCAAGATCCAAACGCGGGTCATGAGGATGAAGGCTACCCACTGCTCTGGCGGCCGCTGCGCGGAGAGCCGTTTATGCTTCAGGGCAGCCATAGAGGGGATGGGCTCTTCGCGTGGGCGTGACCCCTCCGAAATGGTTGGTCCTCGACCGGTGCGGGACCGCAGCCGGCGTCGGCGCCTCGGCTTGGACGGGGACCGCGTTCGGCTGAGCATGATCATGGCGAGAGAATGAGTGGGCCCCCGTCGGCATGTCTCTGGGTGACGTGGGCCGCCCAGCGCATCCGCCCGCGGGCAGAGGACCCCCCGGGGAGAAGTGAGGTATGGCAGTGATCTGCGTCGGAGGCATGATCGGGATCGGCAAGACGAGCGTTGCCGAGCTGCTCGCCAAGGAGCTGGGCAGCAACGTCTTCTACGAGAGTGTGGAAGACAATCCGATCCTTCCGCTGTTCTACACGGCGAGCCCCGAGGAGATCCAGGCCAAGCGCTACCCCTTCCTCCTTCAGCTCTACTTCCTCCAGACGCGATTCGCGTCGATCAAGGAGGCGTACAAGCAGGGCGACAACGTCCTGGACCGGTCCATTTACGAGGACTGGTATTTCGCGAAGGTCAATCACGATCTGGGCCGGATCAGCTCCCTCGAAATGCAGGTGTACGAGGGGCTGCTCGCCGAGATGATGCGCGAAATCGAGGGCCTGCCGTACCGCAAGGCACCCGATCTCATGGTCTATCTCAAGGCCGACTTCGAGACGGTATTGCGCCGCATCGGGCTGCGAGGCCGCGATTTCGAGCAGGACGAGCACCTCGTCGAGTACTACCGGACGCTGTGGTCCGGGTACGACGACTGGGTGCACCAGCACTACGCGGCCAGCGACGTCCTGGTCATCGACATGAACAACACCGACGTGGTGAACAACCACGAGGACGCCGCCCGCGTGGTGCGAGAGGTCAGGGAAGCCCTGGCCGCGGCCAGGACGCGCGTCTGAGCTGCTCCAGTCCGCTCCGGTCCGCGCGGCCGAGCCCGCCGTAGCCACCCCGTGTGCAGGGGTGCACATATGTACGCCCGCATACGGGTGGCTAAAGCTCCAGCAGAGGTTCCAGGGCGTGCAGCTGCCGACGGATGTCGTCCAGGGGCGGCGTCTGGTCGCGGTGGAGGACGAGGTAGATGAAGAGTCCGTCCTCACGCAGTCGGGGGAGGGGCCGGATCATGTGAAGTTCACTCCGGAGAGTGATGAGGATGTCCTCGACGCTGTCGGGTGCGTAGCCGAGGAGTTCCAGGGTGTAGAGCTTGGCGCGCATGACGTCGCTGTCGCCGTAGGCGACCTTGTCCATGTCAAGGCCGCTACCCCTGTCCAGGGAGCCCAGGACGCGGCGCTGGTGGAAGTCGACCACGGCCACCCCGGTGGCGCCCTCGATCGCCAGCGCCTTCTCCAGCACGGTCTCGATCGCGTCGTCCATGCGCCTCTCTCCCTCATGCGGCGGGTCCGGGCGCACCGCGCCCGAGCTCGGTCTTCCCTGGCTTCGTCGAGCAGGCACCTTAGCGAAAACGCGCACCACCCTGCGCCGTCTGGACGCGGTGCTCAGCGCTCCGCCGCAGGAGGTCTTTCTGTGACAGGATGCCTGATTTGCCCGTCCTGCCCCCATGGCATGCAGAAGTGGAGACACTCAAGGTCTCCCTCAGGTTCAGCCCGTAGGGCGCGAGCTAGTCGGCGGGGAGGCGAGCGGTGAGGCGGGCTCCGCGGTCGGTGGGTGTGACGGTGAGCGTGCCGTGGTGGAGCGTGGTGATGCGTCGGGCGATGGCGAGGCCGAGGCCGGTGCCGCCGGTCTGACGGGTGCGGGCGGAGTCGAGGCGGGTGAAGCGTTCGAACACGCGGGCGTGGTCGGCGGGCGGTATGCCCGGGCCGTCGTCCAGGACCTCCAGGACGGCCTGTCGCTCTTCGGGCTCGTGCCTCAGACGGACGGTGATGCTGTTGGTCGCATGGCGCTCGGCGTTGTCGAGGAGGTTGCCGAGGACCTGGGCGAGCAGGGCGGGGTGGCCGCGGACCGGGAGGGAGGCCTCCGGGACCTCCAGGTGGAGCGCGAGGTTCGGGGCGGGACGGTGGCGGGCGGCTTCCTCCCGGACCAGGTCGGTCAGGTCCACGATCTCCATACGGTGACGCCCGCCGGGCTTGTCGAGGTCGAGCCGGGCCAGGAGCAGCAGGTCCTCGGTGAGGCGCTGAAGGCGGCGGGTGTCGCCCAGCGCGGCGCGCACCACCTCGGGCCAGTCGGCGCGGTCGGGGCGGGTCAGGGCGATCTCGAGTTCGGCCTGGAGGGCCGCGAGGGGGCTGCGCAGTTCGTGGGAGGCGTCGGCGACGAACCTGCGTTGCTGCTCGACGGTGGCCTGGAGGTGGCCGAGGCCGGTGTTCATCGTCTGGACGAGGCCGGCGATCTCGTCGCCGTGCCGGGGCAGGGGAACGCGGCGGCGGGAAGCATCCGGGGGGAGCTGGGCGAGCTGGGCGAAGCGGTTGCGGGCAGCCTCCACGGGCCGCAGCACGCTGCCGAGGACGAACCAGGACGTCACCGCGACGACCGCGGTCACCCCGGCGAGGGCGGTCAGCCACACCCACCCGGACAGGGTGGGATCCGGCTGTGCGCTGTCGGGGGGAACCAGCCCCAGGCGTCGGCACAACTTCACCGTCCCCGGGTCCGTGGCTCCCGTTCCGCCCATGTCACTGCTGACGGTGTTGCCCGTGGCGAGCAGTACGGCGAGCATCGACAGCACCGCGAGGGTGCCGAGGGCGGCGATCGTGGCGGCTCGCCGGGTCAGGCGGGCGCGTGCGCTGGTGGGGTGGAGCAGGCGCGACACGAGGGGACCCGTCATGCCGTGGTCCTGTCCTGCTCGACGCGGTAGCCGACGCCGCGAACGGTGTGGATGGTGTGGCGGCCGAACGGGGCGTCGATCTTGCGGCGGAGGGCGCATACGTACACCTCGACGATATTGACGTCACCGTCGAACGCCTGGTCCCACACGTGTTCGAGGACCTCGGTCTTGGTGACGGTCTCGCCATGGCGGCGGGCGAGGTATTCCAGGACCGCGAACTCCCGTGCGGTGAGGCCGAGATCGTGTTCTCCACGCTTGCAGCGGCGGGCCGCGGGGTCGATATGGAGATCGCCGATGTCGATGGCGGCCGGGCGTTCACGCTGCCCGCGCCTGATCAGGGCGCGCAGCCGGGCGACGAGGGCGACGTAGGAGAAGGGCTTGGTGACGTAGTCGTCCGCGCCGGTGTCCAGCCCTTCGGCCTCGTCGTACTCGCCGTCCTTCGCGGTGAGCATCAGCACGGGGGTCCATACGCCGGCCTCCCGTAGTCGGGCGCAGAGCCGGAAGCCGTTGAGGCCGGGTAGCAGGACATCGAGCACGATCACGTCGTACTCACTCGTGAGGGCCAACTCCAGCCCGCTCAGCCCGTCAGGGGCCACATCAACGGCGAATCCGTCCCCGGAGAGTCCCCGGCGCAGTAACTCGGCCAGTCGCCGGTCGTCTTCCACCACCAGTATCCGCATGGCTTCCACGATGCCGTATTCCACGCGGCGCTCGACGGTTCCTGAAGGATCCTCAGGAAGCTTCAGGACCCCCTCAGCGGGGTCCTGGAAACATCCTCTTCACTTCGCCGCACGGTCCGTCCAGCGAGTACATAGGCCGCCCAATCTTCCCCCGTGGAGTCGACATGCAGGTACGACAGAGGGTCTGGCACCGGCCGGTCGCGACGGTGGGGTCCGTTCTTCTGGCTGCTTCACTGGCTCTTGCCGGTTGCAGCGCGGGTGGCTCCGCTGACGCGAAATCGGAAGACGAGGGAGGGAGGAATGCCACTGTTGCGACGCAAGGAGGCGCGGTCGGCGGTCCTGCGTCGCGGCCCGGGGATACCGGGTCCCGCAAGTCGTACGTCAAACCGTCGGTGTCGCAGGCCCCTCAGGTGATCCGCACCGCCGAACTCACGCTTGTGGTGCCCGACGTCGCGCAGGCGCTCGCCGCCGCCCGGGCGGCTGTCCATGAGGCGGACGGGTATGTGGGTGACGAGACCACCAACCGGGACGCGCGCGGTCGTGTCGTCTCGCATGTCGTGCTGCGGGTCCCGGAGGCGAAGTACGACAGCGTCCTCGCGCGCCTGTCGGGCGTCGGCAAAGTGGCCGGCCGCAAGGCCAAGGTGCAGGATGTCACCGATCAGGCGGTGGATGTGGAGAGCCGCATCGCCACCCAGCGTTCGAGTGTCGCGCGCGTACGCGCGCTGATGGACGGGGCGGGGAAGCTGAGTGACATCGTCGCCCTGGAAGGTGAACTGAGTCATCGGCAGGCCGACTTGGACGCGCTTCTGGCGCAGCAGGCGTCCTTGAAGGACCGCACAGATCTCGCCACGATCACCATGGGACTCACGGCGCCGTTGCCCGCCAAGGAGGCCGACGGCGGCGGACCAGGTGTCCTGGACGCCGTCGCGGGCGGCTGGCACGCCTTCGTCACCGCTATGCGGTGGCTGTTGATGGCCCTGGGGGCCGCAGCGCCGTTCGCAGCGGGTGCCGTCGCCGCGTACATGGTGTGGCGGATGGTGATACGGGCCCGGCGAGCCGTGCGGGGAACGGCGGCAGGGCCGGACTGATGAACGCGCAACGGTCGCAGCGGGATCTCGTTGAACAGCTCGTTCTACTCCCACAGAACACGAGGGGGCCCCAGCGTTCCGGTCGGAGCGCTGAGGGCTCCCTCATGCCGGTCCGGGCCGCTCACCGCTGGGGATACCCCGGCCAGGGATACGGGCGGGTGAGGATCGCCCATTCCTCGTCATGGCGGCCGGGCACGAGACGACCGGTTCTCTCCCACCGGCGGACGAGTTCGGTGAAGATCGGCTCCAGCTCGGGCAGGGGGACCGTTGTGCCGCTGCGCTGCGCGCCGATGACGGGCCTGCGCCGCATTGTCGTGGTCGTCATGCGTGGTTCAACGCACGCGGCGCCGCCGAGTCACCCGAGCCCCGCGCACCGCCGGTCGCACGCGGGGTGGCGAAGTAGGGCCGTGGCGCCTCGATACGGACGTGTGGTCGCGCCTCGTTCTCCCGTTCCGACGGGGGCGCGGTCGTCTCCTCCACACGTCTCCCGTCCCATGAGAGGCGTCACGCAAACCCGCTGTAGTCACTGATGGGGTCAGGACGGTGGATGGTGCCCCTTCAGGGGCCGAAGCATTCCTGGCCCGTCGCGTCCTTCGCTGTAAAGCACAGCCGTATTCCGGCACGGTCCGGGCCGCCGACCATCGCGGTGTAGTGATAGGAGCTCGCGTCCGCCGGATTGCTGATGACAACGCGCTGCGT
Source organism: Streptomyces sp. NPDC005878 (assembly GCF_040629815.1). NCBI lineage: Bacteria > Bacillati > Actinomycetota > Actinomycetes > Kitasatosporales > Streptomycetaceae > Streptomyces > Streptomyces sp. NPDC005878. The sequence continues at coordinate 80,155 of NZ_JBEXWK010000004.1, read as the reverse complement.
GCGGGTGCCGGGTGCCGAGATCTCGATCGCGTCCCCGACCTTCGCGTGCCAGAGCCGGCCCCAGGCGGCGGCGCACACCGGGCTGTACCGGATCTCCACTCGCGTACCCGTCCGGGTGAGGTGCTGCGCCCCGAGCGAGTCGGCGCGGCCGGGCAGTGCGCCGCAGAACATGTCGGTCGGGTCCTTGCCGTCACACGTCTTCCCGTGGCAACCGGGAGCGGGGTCCAGGACGGGGGATGTCAGGACCGCCGGTTGTCCGGCGCTGTGGCCCCGCACGGTCGTGGCCGCCAGCATGGTGGCGACGGCCACTGCGGCCAGTGCCGCGCCGACGACGAACACCCCCGGACGGCGAGTCCGGCCGACGTTATTTGTGGTGCTCGCTGCGGTTGTTGGGGTTGTCGGGGACCCTGGGGTCGATGGGGCAGCGGGGCGGGTCTGGCGGGCCCGGCCGCTCCATTCGGCGTCCGCCAGCTCCCAGAGCGCGAGCAGGCGCCCGGCGGGCTCTCCCGCCATCGCACACAGCGCTTCGATGGCCTGGCGGGGCACGGGAACCTTGCCGTTGAGATAGCGTTCCCACGACGACTTGCTGTACGTGGTGCGTTCGGCCAGAGCGGCCAGGCTCAGGCCCGTACGCGCCCTCATCTCGCGCAGCCCCTCGGCCAGGGCCACGCACTCCGGTGCGGGAGCGGTCATCCCCGCAGCGCCTTCCAGGTGTGCGGGCCGACGACGCCGTCCGCCGGCAGTCCGGCGCTCTTCTGGAGGCGGATCACGGCCGCGATGGTCTGCTGTCCGTAGACGCCGTCGACGATGCCCGGATCCATCTTGCGGTAGCTCAGCAGGCACTGGGCCTCGACGACGTCCCAGCCGGGGCCGGCGAGGACGGCGGTACGTGTGGTGCTGTACCCGGCGACCAGTTCCGCGCCCGCCGCGCTCGCCCGATGGACTTTGCAGGGGTAGGACTTGCCGGGCGTGAAGATGTACCGGCCGGGTCCCTGCGCGGTGGTCGTGGGGCCGTTGCTGCTCGGGCGTGGCGTGGGCTTGCCCACTGCCACCGGCGCCTCGTCGCGCCCGCCGTCGCCGTCGCTCCAGGACTGGGCGATCAGCATGCCCGCGCCCAGCCCGAAGAGCGCGGCCGCCACCACGGCGGCAACGGCGACGGCTCTGCGCACACCGCGAGGCCGCGCTGCCGAGAGCGGCTCCTCCGGGGCGCTGGGGTCCTCCCTCGGCACCGGAGCGCCTTCGACCGCGCCTGAGCCGGCGGCGGCAGCTTCGCTCTCTGCTGCCGGCCCGGTCGCTTCCTCCGTACCGGGCGACGAGGGCGGTGCGGTGGGCTGCTGCCAGGCCTCCTCGGCCACCTCGTGCAGCACCAGCAGCCGGACCGGATCCGCCCCCGCGACCCGAGCCAGCTCCTCCACCGCGTGCCGCGGCGGCAGCGCCTTGCCGTTGAGATATCGCTCCCACGACGAGCGGCTGTATCCGGTCTTGGAGGAGAGGGCCGCCAGGCTCAGACCGCTCCGGTCCTTCAACCTGCGTAACTGTACGACGAGTTGCCGGACCCTCTGGTCAAGCGGATCCGGCAATTCCTGCCAACGCGGCATGCTGCACTCCGTATGTGTCAAAGATCCCCGAGGCTTTCCCTTTCGTTTTCTCCGCTAGGTACACCTTGCGCACATGCCATGCGCCCGGCCAAGGTGTCATTTCCTCTCTTTCGGCCAGTCGCCGCACGGGTACACGTCCCAGCCGTGCCGGGTTCTGTCGGGCGTCCTCGCAGGTCAACGCCTGGGACGTCCCACGGTGTCCCAAGGGTACGGGCTTGGCTGGCCCCGCCCCGGAATGGCCAGCAGCCTTTGTGATGTGCGCCGGATGGCGCGGTCCGCCCGCCGCGAGTCCTGCTGGGGCTCGCCGCGGTATCCGCACGGGACGACCACCCACGTAAAAACCGTAGCGCTCACCCCCACGCAAACCGGTCCGCTCACACAGAAACGGATAGCCGATGCACGTCATCACACAGGCCGCTCTCGGTATGGCGGTGGCTCTGGCAGGTCTGACGGGCACGTCTCTGTCGGCCGAGACGGTCAGTTCGGCCGTCGCGCACCAAGAGGGCGCCCTGTCCGCGGCGAGTTGCAGGAGGCCCGTCAGGGGCGGGGGTTACCGGGACTTCTACGAATCCGGCACCGCACCCAGAGTCGTCGACTGGGACGGGGACGGCTGTAGCGACGAGGTCGTCGTCATCGCGCCGGACCGGACCATCCGGCACGCCGGGAAGGTTGCGGGCGGCTGGAAGGAGATGCCGGGCAACGGCCGCGCGGACAACATGCTGGGCCCGAACGGCGCCGGTGATCCACGCCGTTGCATCGTCGTCTACGTCGACCAGGGCTGCCACTCCTGGCAGAACTGCCTCTCCGGCGGCCCGTGGCACGACTGGACGACGACCGGCTGAGAGGGCGGCCGGCATGGGCCACCGGGTGCCGGGTGCCGGGTGCCGGGCGCCGGAGGCGGGGTGCCGGGTGCCGGGTGGGGCTCCGCTCCTAGCGCGTGCCGCGCGTGCCGCGCGGGACGACGAGGCCGGTTTCATAGGCGGTGACGACGGCTTGAGCGCGGCTGCGCAGATCGAGCTTGGCCATGGTGCGGTTGATATGGGTCTTGACGGTCGCCTCGCTCACGTACAGCTCCTGGGCGATCTCGTCGTTGGCCAGCCCTTGGCCGACAAGCCGCAGTACTTCCGTCTCGCGCGCGGTGAGCTGGTGCAGGCTCTCGGGCCGGTGGGCCGTCTCGCTCGGCTGCGGTGCGTAGGCCTCGATCAGGCGGCGCGTGACGGAGGGGGCGAAGAGCATGTCGCCGGAGCGGATCGTGGAGATGGCGGCGATGAGGCGAGCCGGGGGGATGTCCTTGAGGAGGAAGCCGCACGCTCCGGCGCGCAGGGCACCGTAAACGTACTCGTCCGTGTCGAAGGTCGTCAGGACGATGATCTTGGGGGTGGGTGAGGTGTACTGGGCCAGGATGCGCTCGGTCGTCGTGATGCCGTTGATGCCCGGCAGGCGGATGTCCATCAGGATCACGTCGGGGCGGTGCTCCATCGCCAGGGTCACGGCCGTTTCGCCGTCCGCGGTCTCCCAGACGGAGGTGAAGCCGGGGGTGGCGCGCAGGATGGCCGCCAGACCCGCCCTGATGAGGTCTTGGTCATCGACCACCAGAACTCTGGTCACAGCGGGCTCCCCCTGATGTCCACCGCGGTCAAGCAGTCTCCGTTGCCGGATGCCCGGCGTTGGTCGGCAGGATGAGCCGGACCTCGAATCCCCCTGCGCGCCGCGCTCCGGCAACCAGCGTACCTCCGTAGGCCTTTGCCCTCTCGCGCATGCCGATCAGGCCGTGTCCCGATCCGTGAGGGGAGGTGGCCGGATCCGCGCTGCCACCGTCGTCCCGCACGGTGACACGCAGTTCGTTCGGCAGATGGCTGACCGTGATCTCGGCCCGGGTCGGGCCCGCGTGCTTGACGACATTGGTGAGTGCCTCCTGCACGATCCGGTAGGCGCACATCTCCAGCCCGGGAGGCAGTGGGCTGGGGTGTCCTTCGGTGTGGACCGCCACGTCGACGCCGGCCGCTCTGACACGTTCGGCCAGTTCGTCGAGTCTGCTGAGCGCGGGTCCCCAGGTCTGCTGCGGGTCGGGGACGTCGTCCTCGTCGATGTCGACCCGGAGCACGGACAGGAGCCTGCGCAGGTCCGCCAGCGCCTCACGGCCCGCTCCCGCGATGTTGTCCAATGCGGTACGGGCGGTCTCGGGCTCAGTGGCGAAGACATATCCGGCGAGTCCGGCCTGGACGGTGATCACCGACATGTGGTGGGCGACCACGTCGTGCAGCTCCCGCGCGATGCGCATGCGTTCGTCGACGACGGCCCGCCGGGCCCGTTCCCGCTGTTCTCTCCGCAACTGCTCGGTGAGCCGCCTGAGTTCGCGGTTGCGTTCGGCCAGCAGCCGCTGGGTACGGCCCAGGAACACCGCGACGAGGGAGATGAGTAGGGCCTGGGCGGCGGCCATGAGGACGGAGAGATGACCGGCGATGCCGCTGTGCAGCACGGCGCCGGCGGTGAGTACGGCGCCCAGGGCCGAGGTCCGCAGGGACCGCCGCGCGGTGAGGCTGACCAGGGCGATCATCGGTGCCCACCAGTTCACCGACGGCTGGTATCCGAGAGCCAGGTACAGGGAGTACGTCATGCAGGCGGCAGCCACGGTGGCCATCGGGGCCGTCCGTCGCCAGATGATGGGAAGGGCCACCAGGCAGCTGAGCAGATAGGCGCGACCGTCGAACAGGGCCCAGCCGTCGGGGTGGTATTCGTGCCCGGCGACGCAGCCACTCACGGCGATCACGCCGGCGAGCGCGACGTCGAACATCTGCTGCCGACGACGGACTGGCCAGGTGCCACCGGGCATCGCGAACCTCGTGCGCATCGCTCGACGCTACCTTCGGCCGTAACCGGTGTCGTCAACCCCAGGGTTGACGCTTCAGCTCCACCGAGCAGCGCAGTGCCGACGTGCCACTGAGCCGGTGGGTGCACGCGAAAGGTCAGCTCTGTTGTCCGGGGAGCCCGCTCCCGGGAAACACCGGCGTTCCCCCTGTCGGGAAACAACGTGATGTCCGCCCCCGGCTTCCCTCTCCGTGAAGATCGAGAACAGGACAGCCGCCCCGGCCCGGCACGGCCTCTCCGGACCGCTCAAGCGGTCAAGGCCAAGAACCGCAACGGGCGAATACGGCATCCAGGCGGTCGTGAATGAGCGCGACCAGTCGGCGCGCCGAATTCTTGTGCCGTGGGCGGCCTCAGCGGCCCCCAATCGCGCCTCGACGGTCCGTGACGGGCTGAACACGCTACGGCTCCGGCCACCAGCGGCGGGAAGCCCGTGGAAACCGGTACCTCGGTGTCCTGATGCAATGGTCGCGCAGGGGTACTCGCCGGGCATGAACCTGCATCTTCTGAGACGCAAAGAACACCACGGAACCGACGAGGCAGCGGAACGCGGGGTCCCGCCTCCCGAGGAGGCCGGCCCCGGGCCCGGGGTGGAGCGGCGCGCACCGGATACACCCACGCAGTTGCCGAAGGCGGCGTGGGGGGCAGCGCTCAAGGGCAGCCTGCGGGAGTTCAAGGACGACGAGCTGACGGACCGGGCCGCGGCCCTGACGTACTACGGCCTGTTGTCGCTGTTCCCGGCGTTGCTGGTGCTGGTGTCGCTGTTCGGCCTCACCGGCAAATCCACGACCGACAGTGTGCTGGACAACCTCCGGCAGTTCACTCCGGGCTCCGCCCGCGACATCATCACCGGGGCCGTCACGCAGTTGCAGAACAACACCGGTCTCGGATCGGTCATGGCGGTCGTCGGTATCGTCCTGGCGGTGTGGTCGGCCTCGGGGTATGTGGCCGCCTTCATCCGCGCGTCCAACCGCGTGTACGACATGCCGGAGGGCCGCCCGGTGTGGAAGATCCTTCCCGTACGGGTCGGGCTGACGGTGGCCCTGATGGTGCTCGCGGTCGTCAGCGCCCTGATCGTGGTCTTCACCGGCACACTGGCCCGCCGGGCCGGCACGGCCCTGGGAATCGGTGACACCGCGCTGACGGTGTGGTCGATCGCCAAGTGGCCCGTCCTGGTCCTGCTGGTCACGACCATGATCGCGCTGCTGTACTGGGCCGCTCCGAACGCCAAGGTGAAGGGATTCCGGTGGATCACCCCGGGCAGCTTCCTCGCCCTGGTCATCTGGATGATCGCCTCGGCCGGTTTCGCGTTGTACGTCGCCCACTTCTCCTCGTACAACAAGACGTACGGCACCATGGCCGGTGTCATCGTCTTCCTCATCTGGCTGTGGATCAGCAACCTGGCGATCCTGCTCGGCCTGGAGTTCGACGCCGAGATCGTACGGCAGCGGGCGATCGCCGGTGGCCTGCCACCGCACCAGGAGCCCTACACCGAGCCGCGCGACACACGGAAGTGGGACGAGGAGGATCTGCGCCGGCTCGGCGACGACGGCCGCCGCCCGGCGGATGACGCCTGAACCGGAGAGTCGTGCGTCGCGCACGCACCCCTTCGCTCGCCTCGGGCCCTTCCCGCCGGACGTGGGCGGAAAGGGCCCGGGCCGTAACGCCGGTCAGGGCAGCCGGTAGTCCGTGGTGAGGGTCGCGCCCGCCTCCGGATGAGTCTGGTCGTATCCGCGGGCGTCGCACTGAAGGCCGCCCACGACGCAGTGGTCGACCAGCGCCTTGAGTGTGCGGTCCTCCCAGGCGTTGAAGAAGTCGTAGTGGAAGGAGTATCCGCGGCCGCTCGCCAGACGCACCTGGCTCATGTCGCCGTTGACCGGGAAGGCCATCTTGAACTCGATCATCGGCACCGCGACCGGATGGTCGGCGGGACACATGTTGTCGTTGGTGCCGGGCTTGACGACCGGGTAGGCCATGTGGCTCTTGTGGTCGGGGGTGTCGAGGTACTTGCCGTCCCAGCAACTGGGAGCCTGGAAGCGGATGTTGAGCTGCACGTCGGGCCGGTTCGGACAGCTCGCCGGGAAGTCGACGTTGAAGTAGCTGTCGCCGCATTCCCACCCTTCGACGAAACCGCGGTGGTGACGGAACGCGTCGGCGCTCTGCATGGGGTCACCCACCACGAACCGCAGCCCCTTGGGGAAGGGGCGCACGCTGGTGTAGTCGGTGACGCCCGTTTTGTAGTAGATGGTCTGCGGGCCGACGGGAAGGATCTTCTGGTCGCCCTTGTACAGCGAGGGCATCCAGTACGCGGAGGCGTCGGCCGGAGCCTTGCAGGTGGTGCCGCCGCCGTAGAGGGATGCGGTCGTGCTGCCCGCGTTCGTCGAGGTGTTGCCCATGAAGGTGTGGTCGTGGGACTTGCCCGGCCGGCCCGGGTAGACGATCGGGTCGTCCGGGGCGGTGTGGGTGACCGAGCAGTTGGCCTGGAACTCGTGGAAGTATCGCGTGGGCGGTGTGGCCGTGGACGGGACGACGCCGGTGACCTGCGGAACGGCAGGTATGTAGCCGTCGCCGTCCGGGTCGTCGCCGGACGCCTGGGTGGACACGGCCATCGTGTGCCCGGCGGGGGCGACCGCCGTCACGGCCACCGTCTCGCCTCGGCCGTCGGTGGCGGCGGAGGCGACCGTGCCGATGCCGACGGCACTGGTGAGGAGGGCGGCGCCGACGAGGAGCGCGGGGAGTCGTTTCGGACGCGATCTCATGGGATCTCCTGCCCGTGGGGGTGGGAAGAGGGCCCGCGCACACGCGTACGTGTCACGCGGGTGGTGTGATCGGTAGTGCGGTGGCGGCGACACCCGTTTTACGGGGTGTGCTACGTCTTGAGAGGCACAGCGGTCAGCTGTAGATCCCCAGCTCGTGGAGAGAGTAGCCCCAGCCGGTGCCGCGTGCCGTCAGCTGAAGACGCACGTAACGTGCGGTGACCGGGAGGTCGACGGTGTCGACGTCTCCGTCACCGGCGGCCGTGAAGTACACCGACCGCCAGGTGGTCCCGTCGTCCGAGACCCGCACCTCGTAGGACTTGGCGAAGGCGGGGTCCCACACCAGTTGCAGCCTGCGCAGGGCCTTCGAGGCACCGAGGTCGACCTGGAACCACTGCGGGTCGCTCCAGTCGCTCGCCCAGCGGGTGTCGGCGCGGCCGTCGACAGCGAGCGCCGGCGGGCAGGGGCAGTCGCCGTAGGACTGTTGGGAGGAGGAGGCGGTCGCGGGCCGGTTCAGCGCCACGTTGGTGCCGTTCACCGGCGGGGCGACGACCCTGACGGACTTGGCCTCGATGCCCGCGTTGCCGTGCCCGTCCTCGGCCTGGACGTACACCTTCCACACGCCGAGCTTCTGCGGGGCGGTGACGGTGAAGTTCCCGTTGCCGGTGGAGCGCCACTGCGCCGGGACGAGGCTCTTGTCGCCGGTGGCGTAGTTGCCGCTGAGGAAGACCTTGTACGTGATCGGGTCGCCGTCGGGGTCACGGACGTCGGTGTGCACGGTGAACTCGCCGCCTGCGGGCGCGGAGGAGGCGGGGGAGACCGTCATGTCGCTGAGGACCGGCGGGGTGTTGTCCGCGGCCGTGGAGCCGGTGTACGCCCGCTTCACAGCGTAGTACGACAGCCGCTTCAGCCCACCGGGTACCAGGTTGAACCAGACGCCGCCGAAGTCGTGCTCGGTGCCGTAGTGGAAGAGGGTGGCGCCCAGGGCAACACCCTGATGGCCCGTCACACAGCTCCAGGCCTTGGTGTACCCGTCCGCCTTCTGCGTGTCCGTCGGCTCGTCGGGAACACCGTTGACGTCGTCGGGCACCTCCCACTCACCGGCCGGACCGGTCTCGGTGATGATGTAGGGCTTGGTATACCCCCCGTCGATCCAGTCCTGGCGGACCTTGCACACATTGCTGTACGAGTTCATCGCGTACAGGTCGAGGTCGGGGGCGTTGCGCTTGTAGTAGGGCCAGGCGCCGGTCCACGCGTCGGTGGAGGTGACCGGGTGGTCGGGGTCGAGGCTGTGTACCCTCTTGGCGACGTCGTTGACGAAGCTGGTGTAGGCGTTGCGCTGCGCTTCGAGCTCGCTGCCGCTGTAGCAGTTCTGGAGGCCGAGGACCGACTCGTTGCCGACGTTCCACATCAGCGTCGCGGGATGACTCCTGTAGGCGTCCACCCACTTGGCGAACTCGGTGAGCGCGTTGTTCTTGTACGCGGTGTCGGTCACGTAATTGACGCAGCCACCCGAGCCCGGCCCGCCGCCCGGTTGGAGCCAGAAGCCGTTGATCACGTGGATGCCGTTGGCCGTGGCCGCGTCCAGGAGGGCCCTGCTGGACGCGTCGGTGCCCCAGGTGCGGATGGTGTTGGCGCCCATCGCCCTGACACCCGGCAAGTAGGCCGGGCCGTCGGAGACAGCGGGGCCCCAGGTGACCCCCTTGACGGTATAGGGCTGTCCGCCCACGGTCAGCCGCCAACTGCCCTGGCCGCCCTCGACCTTGACGGCCCCCGTGGCGGGCGGGGTGGAGCCGCCGGGGGAGCCGTAGACCTGCATCTCCCACAGCGAGTACCCGTAGCCGCCGGAGCGGGCGATGCCCTGCATACGGACGTAGCGGCCGGTGCCTGACACGGTGAGGTCGTCGGTGCCGCCGTCGCCGCCGGTCACGGTCTTCAGGGTGTGCCAGTCGGTGCCGTTGTCGGACGCCTGGATCGCGTAGTCCTTGCCGTAGGCGCTCTCCCAGGTCAGGACGGTGCGACGGAGGTCGGCCTGCTGCCCCAGATCGACCTGGAGCCACTGCTGGTCGCTCCACTGGCTGGCCCACCGGGTGCTGGTCAGGTTGCCGTCCACCGCTGCGGTGGCCGAGTAGCTGTCCCCTTCCTGCGATGAGGCCGTGGCGGGTCGGCCCTGGGAGAGGAGGGTGTCAGTCGCGTGCGCGCTCGGCGCGAGGGCGACGGTGAGGGAGGAGGCGAGGAGTGCGCCGAGTGCGAGGAGGGTGGTCCCGGCACCGCGCACGCGGGGGAGTGGGGACGAGGGTCTGAGCACGGTTGCTCCTGACGGATCGGGTCGCCCGGTAGTCGCCTGGTAGCAGATGTGAGGTCTGGGACTGCCGGCTGGCGGCTCCGTGAGTGGGGGTGGGATGCGTGGCCGCTCGGTGGTGGAACGGTCGTGAACAGCGTGCTGGGCCAGGCGTGGTCCGGGGGCGGGCTGGCCACGGTCCTGTGGGGCGCGCGGCGCGAACTCGCCTCCTCGGGCCGCAAGTTGAAGGGAGAGAAGGAGGTGGGAGAGCGCTCTCCGGAACCATGCCCGCCGGTCATGCATCGGTCAAGAAGGTGGGCACACTTTCCTTTCGGCTTGAGTTAAGCCTTTACCTTCTGAAGGGGGGCTCAGGTCGAGCGTTGTCGCTTCGGCCGCGCTTTCAGACCGGAGTTGATGAGCAGGCGTACGCCGATGACGGCCGAGGCGGTCGCGAGGGACGTCCAGGACGGCCGGCCCGCGAGGCGGATGAGGCCGGCGGCGACGAGGAAGTCCGTCAGTACCGCCACGCCGGGCTGCACCCGGCGGATCCGAAGGCCGACGCATACGGCGCTGATCAGACCGAACGTCGTGATCAGGACGGCGGCCTGCGCCATCAACCCGGTCACGAGGCGGGTCCCGGAGCCGGGGCACCGTGCTGAGGGGAGAGCCGGTCGATCTCCCGCCGCTCCTGCTCGATCTCCCTGCCGAGGACGTAGTTCAGTACGGTCCGGATCGCGGCGATCGCGGCCAGTTGCCCGATCTCCGTGAAGGAGGGGGCGATGGCTGTGCGCAGGATGTCCCCGGCGAGCTGGAACTCAAGGCCGAGCGCCAGGAAACGGCCCAGGGTCAGCCGGATCCGGTTGAAGCCGAAGGCGGTGCCCGAGGACGCCTTCCAGTCGCGCAGCCTGCCCGCGCCGTAGCCGATGAACTGGACGAACGCCCAGGCCGCACCCGCGAAGATGATCAGAGCACCGGCGAACTCGACAAGCCGCACGGTCAGATCGACGACATCACGCAGCGTTGATTCCGGCAGGAGATCCGCGTTCATGGGGGCATTGTGGGCTCATGGGGGCGCCGCTTCGTGTTCGCCACCCCCAGCGCGGGAAGGAACGTGCCGGATCGGGTGGGAGCCCATCCATGTCATTGTCACCCGGTTCTGGTGCGCCGCCCAGGCGCGCATGCTCCCTCCGGGGCCGCTCTCTTGAGGAGCGCTTTCGGGGGTAGGCGAGCAGGTCCCAGGGCCAACGAAAGGGAGAGCGGATGCCGGTCGACCTCGTCGGCTTCCTCGGCGTCGTACTGGTGGCCTACGTCGTCCCGGGCCCCGACTTCCTCGTGGTGGTCAGATCAGCCACCGAGTCTCCCGGCAAGGGGCGGGCCGCCGCGTTGGGCGCCCAGGCCGGGCTGTGCATCCACATGATCGCCGCCGCTGCCGGGCTGTCGCTGATCGCCGCCCGCTCCCCGATGGTCTACGACGCCATCAAGCTGCTGGGCGCCGCCTACCTCGTCCACCTGGGGATCCGGGCGGTCCTGGCCGCCAGGCGCGCCACCCGCGCCCGGCGGTGTGCGAGGCGCGACGCGAACGGCGGCCCCAAGGACATGGCCGCATCGGGGGAGTCGGCGGAGAACGGACCGGCCCGGGGCCCGTGGCGTTCCGGCTTCACCCAGGGCTTCTTCACCAATGTGCTCAACCCCAAGGCGGCGCTGTTCTTCCTCAGCATCCTGCCCCAGTTCGTCCACGGGGAAGGCTCCGCCGCACGGCAGATCTTCCTCCTCGGTACCCTGGACATCCTGATCGGCGTCGCCTACTGGTTCGCCCTCGTCGCCGTCGCCGCACGGCTCCGCGTGCTCCTGGCCCGCCCGAGGATCCGCCACCGGTGGGAGCTGACGACGGGCTGGCTGTTCATCGCCATCGGCGTCGGTGTCGCCGCGGCGTCCTGAAGCGTCACGATCCGTCGATGATGTAGTAGTCGTTCTTGAGGTACTCCAGGGTGTAGCTGCCGAGGTCGCTCTCGGAGAAGGTGGCCGAGGACCTGACCGCTTCGAGCGGCATCACGATCCGGTCGAGCGTACGTACGGTCACGCGCTGCGGGTCGACCGTCGCTGTTCGCAGGGCCTTCTTCTGCGCGGGGGAGATCATCTGGAACACGGCGACGAACGTCGACGTACACGGTCCGAATCCCTTCTCCTCCGCCTTCTTCGCGCCGGGCCCGGCCACTTCGCAGACGGTGTGGATGTCCTCGCGGCCCAGGGCGTGGAGGTACGACTCGTACCGCTGGATCGCCCGCTCCTTCGTCTTGGGCGCGGGCTGCTTCCCGGTCGGGGAGGGGGAGGGCTTCTCGGTACGAGCGGACGCGGACGGCGTGACCGCCGGCTTTGCAGTCCGCGTGGACGCGGACGGCTGCGAAGGCTTCGCGTCCCCGTCCTCCTTCGTCTTCTCAGGGCCGCACGCGCACGCCAGCACCGCCACGCACGCCGATACCGCCACGCTCACCATCGTTCGCGCTCTCATCCGAGCCCTCCCTCATTCCATTAGCCGACTACCCATCACGTCGTCACGCAGGATCCTGGGAAACGGTTCCCGGAGCCGTCGACGCGAGGTTTCCCCGTGGCGCTCATGGCGCGACCTCGTTCCAGGGTGCCGGGCCGGTGCCGTCGGTCCAGGCGGCGAGGCGCGTGTGGTCCACGCAGAGGATCGCGCACTGCTCGGCGTACTCGACGGCGGGCTGTGTGAACTCACCCGTGGTGACGACCGCGGCGACCTGGGCTTCGTGGACGGCGAAGCAGGTGCCGCCGAAGCGCTGGAGTTCCTGCGACCCGACCTTGTTCACGGGCCCGTACCGCTTGCACTGGATGACCACCGTGCGGCCGTCGGGGGCGGTCGCCAGCACGTCCGCTCCCAGGTCGCCCGCACCGCCGACGACCTGCACGTCCGTGCAGCCGTCGCGCTCGCACAGGGCGGCTATCGCCTGCTCGAAGGTGTCCGCGTCCATCGCGCCGTACTCCTCCGCGGTGAAGGCCACGGTCTCGGCGGGCAGCGTGTCCGCCTCGTACGTGTACGGGGCAGTGATCTCCGGATCCGTCTGCGGACCTGTGGGACCTGTCGGAACCATCAGATCTGTCGGACCTGCGGGACCTGCCGGCTGAGGGGTCTCCGCGAACTCCTGGCTGATCGCGTCGGCCGCGTCGACAAGGCGGTCCGTCAGGCGTCGGCGGCGGGACCGGCGCATCCCGAACAGGGCCACGGACGCACAGACGACCATGGCCACGCCTGCGCCCGGAGGCCCGCCGCCGGCCGCCTGGGCGAGGGTCTTGGCCGTCAGCGCGGCCCCCCACAGAAGGAGGGCGAGCAGCGCGAAGGCCAGCACGGTCTGGCGGAGGCTGAAGGCCCGCCTGCTCGTCGTTGCCTGTCGGTCCAGTGGCGCGGTCATATGTGCCTGGCTCCCCCGTGCGCGGCTATTTCATGATCATCCATGGCCCCCGTCTGCCCCGCTTCCCGGGCTCCCAACGCGGCGAGACGGCCCGCTCGCGGCGAGGCCCGGACCCGGTACGCGGGGGAGTGGTGTCGCGGGCAGAATGCCCCGGCGACCGGGAGCTCGCGCAGGGGTGCGAGGAACGCCGGCGGCCACCTGGAGCGGAGGGGACCGCAGGCCGTGTTCCTTTGCCTGGTGGGACCGGGCGTCCGCGGGTTCCTGGCCGGGGTATCGTGCAAGGTGATGAAAAGGGGCCGCCGTGTGGCCGAGTGCGGGGAACGAGGGGGGCAGGGCGTGGATGTCCCACCGGGCGCAGGCGGGTCCTCCGTCGCGCCGCCACGTGGCGCGGTACTGCGAATCAATCCGTTGCCTGACAGTTCCGGACTGAGGGCGATCGGGGAGATTAGTATGAACACACGGACCGTTTGGCAACATGCGCTGAGGGAACTGGTCGAACAGCGCACTGATGTGCTGCATGTGGATCTCTCCCGAGTGAATTTCGTGGATGTGGCCGGAGTGACGGACTTGGCGGTTACCGCTCAGCACCTCCCTGAGGGGCAGCGGATGGTGCTGCACCAACCGCCGCCGCAGTTGCCGCGCATCCTTGAGCTTTTCTGGCCCGAGCTTGACGCGATCGAGGTGGCTGCGTAGTGAGCACAGCTACCACCCACGAGCCTTTTGTCCACCCGGCGCTCTTCTACCGCGGGGCGGACCAGTACGTCGCGGGTACGGTCCCCTTCCTGCGGGAAGCACTGGACGCCGGCGAGCCCGCCGCCGTCGCCGCTCCGCCGGACCGGCTGGAGCTGATCCGTGAGGGTCTGGGTGAGCGGGCGGCTGCCGTCCGCTTCATCGACATGACCGAGGCCGGCCGCAACCCCGGCCGGATCATCCCCAGCGTGCTGCGCAGGTTCGCCGACGCCCATACGGACGCCTCGCGGATCCGCATCATCGGGGAGCCGATCTGGCAGGGCCGTTCCTCCGTCGAATATCCGGCGTGTGTCCAACACGAGGCGTTGATCAACGCCGCTTTCACGGGGCGCGCGGTCACCATCCTGTGCCCCTACGACGCCGACCAGCTGGAGAAGCAGGTCCTCAGTGACGCTCTGGCGACCCACCCGGTCGTCATCGACGCGGACGGCGAGACGGCCTCCACCGCCTACAGCCCCGAGCAGATCATCGCCCGCTACAACGAGCCCCTGGTCTTCCCGGCGGCCGCCGCGGCCTGCTCTTTCGGCGCCGAAAGCCTGCCCAACACCCGGGACTTCGCGGTGTCCCAGGCCCGGTCCATGGGCGTGTCCGGCGTGCGGCTGGGAGATCTGGAACTCGCGGTGGCGGAACTGACCACCAACAGCGTCGTCCACGGCGCCGGTTCGGGGATACTGCGGATGTGGGCCGAGGACGGCAGGATCGTCTGCGAGGTCCACGACGGCGGACAGCTGACCGACCCCCTGGCCGGCCGCCGCCCGCCGCACCCCACCCAGCCCGGCGGTCGTGGACTCCTGCTCGTCCACCAACTCGCCGACCTCGTCCGCGTCCACACCGGTCCCGACGGGACCACCATTCGCTGCTACCTCCCGGGCTGACCGAGCAGGAAGACGCTCTGGTTGCGGGCGGCGGCCACGGGCCTCTGCGACATGGGTGTGAGCGCGGGATGAAGGGGTAAACGCTGCGGCGTCGGCCGTTTGCGCAGCCAGTAGGGGCGGTTGGCTCAACCTATGGGAGGGACAGTATGGCGCTTATGAGCATTCCGACAGCAGACACGCGGACGAGCGAGCTGCCGGAGATCGCCGAACCCTCCCGGGTGGCGCCCAAGGACGCGCGCGAGCTTTCCAGACTGTTCTTCGATCAGCTCGCGGTCATGGAAGAGGGCACGCCCGAGTACAGCTACGCCCGCAACACCCTGATCGAGTTGAACATGTCCCTCGTCCGTTACGCGGCCGGCCGGTTCCGCAGCCGCGGCGCGGAGGAGATGGAGGACATCGTCCAGGTCGGCATGATCGGCCTGATCAAGGCGATCGACCGCTTCGAGCTGACGCGCGAGGTGGAGTTCACGTCCTTCGCGATCCCCTACATCGTGGGGGAGATCAAGCGGTTCTTCCGCGACACGTCCTGGGCCGTACACGTGCCGCGCCGGCTCCAGGAAGCGCGCGTCCAGCTCGCCCGCGCCACCGAGGAGCTGCGCAGCCGTCTGGGTCGTACGCCCACGGTCCAGGAACTGTCGGAGCTGATGAGCCTGCCCGAGGAAGAGGTGCGGGAGGCCCGTCTGGCCGCCAACGGCTACAACTCCGCTTCTCTGGACGCCGCGATCGGCGGGAGCGAGGACGGCGAGAGCGCCCTCCAGGACTTCATCGGTGCCGAGGACCAGGCGCTGGAACTGGTGGAGGACTTCCACACCCTCGCCCCGCTGCTCGCCGAACTCGGCGAGCGGGACCGGCAGATCATTCACATGCGGTTCGTGGAGGAGCTCACCCAGGCCCAGATCGGCGAGCGTCTGGGCGTGTCCCAGATGCACGTCTCCCGGCTCCTGTCCCGCACGCTCGCCCGTCTGCGCGACGGAATGCTCACCTCCCGTTGAGCGCAAGGGCGTGGCGCGGAATTCCTGACTACTGACTATTACTTGCTGGACTCCGCCGGCGTAGGAATGGGCGGAGTCAGCCAGGTCTCCATGCCAGGCATCGGTCAGCTCAACAGCGCGGGCACTCAACGCGCGTGAGGCGCCGTGGTACGAGGTGTCACGTCCCGGGAACCCGGTCCGCTGCAAGACGTGGCGGGCGCCGGGAATTCTGCGGGGGGCTGCTTCGTTGGATCCTTGGTCTGATCCTTGGTCTGCTGCGCCCGCCGTGAAATCGAAGGAGTGCCTTGCCCGAGAGCTCGTCCATCGCCGCCGTGTCCTCTCTGCCTACTCTGCCGCCGCTCGCCACCCAGGCCGAGCACCTGATCGACCTCGGAGTGCATCAGCTCGCGGGGATGCCCGCCGACTCCCTGCGCGCCTTCGTCCAGGACGCTGATCGCACAGACAGCCGTGCTCATGCCCACGCCCTGCTGGCCGTCCACCCGGACCTCGCCCCCGCCTCGGCCCTTGCACCGCTGCTGCGTCGTGAGGGCAAGCCCGGCTTCGTCGTCACCGACATGCCGGACGTCGACCAATTCGCGCCCACCACCGTCGAGTTGCCCGACGCTCCCCTCTACCTGATCACCGGTGTCGACCGCGGTGACCACCTGGCCAACTGGAGCCCGGAGGAGGCGCTGCCCGCCCTCACCGAGGAGAACCGCACTCCGTTGCTGCTCACCGAGGGCATCCACTGGGTTCTCCAGCAGCCGGAAGTCCTTGAACGCAACCGGTGCTTCATGACCATCGGGTCCCGCCTCCGTAAGGCAAACGGCGCCCTGGACGCCCGCACCCCCGCGATCTGGATCAGCAACGGCACCGGGCGCGACGGGCGCGAGCGACGCAACGCTGCGAAGGTCGGCTGGTGCTGGTGGGGCAACCGCCACACCTGGCTGGGCTTCGCCTCCGCGACGGGCCGCAGAGGCTAGCTCGTCGCATCGTCGCATCGTCGCAAGGCGGACGGCTGCTACATCGACTCCCGCGACGCCGATCTGAGCGCCCCGGCGTTCAACCCGCTGGCCAACGGCCGACCCTGGCACCGCCTCTACCGCCACGACAACTACGGACGGTTGCAACGCACCAAGACCCACCGGGATCCCCGCAACGCCTTCCGCCACCGACAGTCCATCCGTCCGACCGGGCCCCGGTAGCGTTCCGCGGCGCCTTACGGTACGCAGGTGAGCGTCGGCCCCATCATCATGTTGCCGGTATAGGTGTCCTGGCCGTTGGGCAGCCAGTAACCCATCTTGGAGACCACGGAGGAACACGACCGCCCGATGCGGACGTCGACCTTGACGCTGTTCGGGCGGCCCGGCTGGATGTCGACGAGCGCGCAGTCCAGAACGTGTGCCTGCCGGTGGGTGGTCGGGTATGCGCCGCTGAGGGGGTTGCCGCACTGCCGGTCGGCGGATGTGAGGCGCACGCCGTCGGCCGCCTTGCCGATCAGTCCCAGCCGCGCGTTGCTGTCCCCGGCCGCTCCCAGACGGGTGACCGTGTACGTCACGGTGGTGGTGCGGCCGGCCCTCACCGTACGGGGCGACACGTCAATACGGTGTGTCGGCTTCGGGGACGGCCAGCTCAAGGTGGCCTTGGTGGTGTGGACCGCCCGGAAGTCGATGCCGCGGGGGACCGATGTCAGCCGCAGGGTGGTGACGATGTCGTAGGTGCCGGGCCCCGGATACTGGACGCGTCGCCCGAGTTCACCGCCGGCGATCCGACGGCCGTCGCGCGACATCCGCCACGATCCCGAAGTGTCGCAGGCGGCGTGGTCGGCCTTCGTACGACCGCACTCCGCCGGGGCTGTCACCGTCATGAACACGTGATCGAGCGACACGCACGTGCTGACACTCGCCGTCTGCGATCCCTTCCCCGTGACCACCCGCGCGGGAAAGCAGCGTTGGGTGCCATCCGTCGTCACCGTGGAGAGGACACGAGCTGCCGAGGAGTGCGGTGCCGCGGGAGTGGCTCCCAGGGAAGTGACGAGCAGCGCGGCCGCCGCCAGCGTTCGGACGAGCATGATCACGGCCTCCATGGCTCCCGGAGCGTCGAAAACGTACAACCGCATCATGGACTCCATGGCCCGCCTGCCGGAGCCGCGACGCGCGACCGCCCCTCGCCCGGAGCAAGACGCTCGGGGCAGCGCTTGCCTCGGTCGTGTCGCCGGAGCTGCGGGCTTCCGGGGGAAGCTGGTCCCTCGTACGAAGGCGGGTGATCGTTTCCGCGGTCCCTCACCCCAGCGAGCGCGAGGACGCGCCTCCTCGAACGCCGTGCGGACGCCCAGGCTCAGCGGTAGGGGCGGTCGGCCCCGAACAGTCGGTTGACCCGAACGGCTCCGTCTGTCTGGCGGTCCGCGCGTGCCGGACCTCGCGGCGGAGCCGTGCTGTCGCGATGCTGGACCGCGTGAACACATCGTCGCCGCCCTCCGGTCTGTCCGCCACCGTACCGACCATCGGGGTGGAGGAGGAGTTCTTCCTCGTCGACCCCCACACCCGTTTCCTCGTCCCGGCCGGTCCGGCGGTGGCCGAGCGTGCCGCCGGAGATGTGGGCGATCTGGTGACGAAGGAGTTCGCCCTGTGCCAGGTCGAAGGGCGCACGTCGCCGTGCCTGTCCGCAGGTCAGCTACGCGAGGAGCTGCAACGGGTACGCGGAGCGCTGGTCGCGGCGGCACGCGCCGAGGGTGCGGAACTGTGCGCCTCGGGTACGGCGGTGATGCAGGAGGCCGGCCCGGTGCTGGTGGCCGACCATCCGCGCTACCTGGCGGGACGGGCGCAGTACCGCAGCATGATGGACGACTTCGCCATCAGCGCCCTCCACGTCCACGTTCACCTGTCCGACCGTGAGCTGGCGGTTTTGACGAGCAACCACCTGCGGCCCTGGCTGCCGCTGCTCATCGCGCTCAGCGCCAACTCGCCGTTCGACCGCGGCCGTGACACCGGCTACGCCAGTTGGCGGACGGTCATCCGCAGCCGGTTCCCCTGCCTGGGCCCGCCGCCCTATGCGGCGTCGTTGCGGGAGCACGAGCGGCTCGCCGTGGTGATCGCGGACACCGAGGCCATGCTGGACGCGGATACACCGTTCTGGGACCTGCGGCCCAACCCGAGGCTCCCGACCTTGGAGATCCGGGCGATGGACGTACTGCACGACCTCGACGACACCGTCGCGGTCGCTGTTCTCCTGCGCGCCCTGACGGTCACCGCCGCTGCCCGGGCGCAGGGCGGCGACCCGGGACCCGCGTGGGCAGGGGAGGTACTGCGGGCCGCGTGCTGGCGGGCCGCCCGCGACGGGTGGAGTGGGGAGGGTTTTGATCCCTTCAGCGGGCGCTCCAGGCCGGTGGCTGCCCTGGCAGAGGAGCTGGTGACTTTCGTGCGGCCGGCGCTGGAGGAGGCCGGGGACCTGGAAGCGGTCGTGGATTTGTTCGATCGGCTCGCCGAGCGTGGTGACGGAGCGGCCCGGCAGCGCGCCTGGGCGGCGGGGGGCGGGGCCGGGCCGCAGGCGGTGGTGGACCGGTTGGTTGTGGCCACCGCTCGTGGGCGGGGCGCCGGGGGTGGGGTCAGCGGGCGGTGAGCGTCGTCACCAGGACGTCACGGCGGCCGGGCCGGGACGCGTCCTGCGGCTGCATGGGCGAGACGGCGTGCCAGGTCGCCCGGTCGTCGCTCAGCAACAGGGTGCCGGGCTCGCTGAGCGTGTGGGCGGCGATCTCCCGGCCGTCCGGGTCATAGATCGTGCTGCGGCCACCGGTGACGTTCTCGCGGCCGAGCAGCAGCGAGGACACCAGGGTGACGCCGTCCTTGTGCCTGCCTTCAGGGGTGGGCCGGCCCAGGGTGTCAGGCTGGGCGATCACCCGGAACGGATGCACCCTGACGATCCATTCAGCGGTGTCGTCCAGACCTCCGGCCACGTCGCCGAGCAACCGGATCAGCGCGTACAGCACCGGCTCCGACCGGAACGCCTCGGTGAGCGGCTCGAAACGGCGCTCGACGTCCACATACAGGGGGTTGCTGTCCCCGGGCTGCACGAACATCTCGTGGTCCAGCGGTGCGACCTCCCCCGTCCGGGTGAGCAGGAACCGCCCGTAACGCCGCAGGCGGCGCGTCCCTTCCTGGGCTGCGTACGGATCCACGACCAGGTCTTCCCAGTGCGCGGCGAACCGCTCCCACACGGCGGGGCCGGCGTTCACGCAGGGCGAGGCCGCGTCCGGGGGCATCAGGTGCCAGCCGCGGCCGGCGACGGCTTCGCGTGCCGTCCGGATGAGGGGGGTTGGGTCGCCGGCGACCGTGTTGCCCTTGTCGCCCTTGTCGCCGTGGGCCACCCCGTCCCCGTCGGCCTGCGCGACGCCGTGGTCATGGTCCATGTGCTCATGCTGCTCTCTGCAACGATCTACAGCATCCGCAGCGAGTGCGAAAGCACCTCGCCTTCCCTCATCCGCACGGTTCGGACGTGCCCCTTTTCCCGCCTTGGGTCGGGATCGACGCGCCGCGTGCGGGAGCGATGAGTTTCAGCGGCTGATCAGGTCTGTCCTGGCATGAAGCGAAACATCGCTGGTATCGCGGTTTCTCCCGGCGCGTACGTGTCCGGGCCCGAGCCCGGCCCGGACAGCGGTCCGACCGCGACGTTCTTCCGCTGCGGCCGCCCCACCACCGGCTCGGCCGATCTACGACGTCTCGCGGTGATCCGATGACCACGGTCGAGGTCAAGGGGATCGCTTTGGGCATCGAGTCGTTCGGTGACGACGACGCGCCACTCGTCCTGCTCGCGGGCGGGACGACGATGCTCTCCTGGCCCGACGCGCTGTGCGAGCGCCTCGCCGCCGGCGGTCGCCGTGTGGTCCGGTACGACCTGCGCGACAGCGGCGAGTCGACGACCGCGCATCCGGAGGCGCCCACCTACACCCTCCGCCACCTCGCCGCCGACGCGGCGGCCCTCGTTGACGCGCTCGGCGGGGGGCCCGCGCACCTCGCGGGGATCGGCGTCGGCGGGATGGTCGCCCAGGTGGCCGCGCTCGACCATCCGGGCGCGTTCTCGGCGCTCACCCTGGTCGGCACCCGCGCGGTTGCCCCCGGCCCGCCCGACGACGACCTCCCCGACCACGATCAGGCGACGATGAGCCGGCTGTTCGCGCGGCCGATGCCCGATTGGCGCGACCGCGAGGCGGTTGCGGAGTTCGCCGCCGCCGGTGCGGAACTCGTGGGCGACGACCCCGGGGCCGCGCGTGCCGTCGCCGCACGCATCTGGGACCGTACGCCCGCTACCGCACCCCCGGTGCAGATGGCCAACCAGATGCGCATGGTGTTCTCCAGGCTCGACTGCGCGCCCCGCTGGCGCGAGCGCCTGCCCGAGATCGGGGTGCCCACGCTCGTCGTCCACGGCCGCCGTGACCCGGTCTTCCCCGTCGGCAACGGGGAGGCGATCGCGCGCGAGATCCCTGGGGCACGGCTGCTCGTCCTCAAGGAAGCCGCCACGACGATCCCCGATGCGGCGGTCGGTGACGTGGCCGAGGCGATGCTCGCCCTGGGGTAGAGGTCCGTCCTCGTGCTTCTACCCGGTGCGGCCCCGCCCGAGGGCAGTCGCCGTCACCCCTGGTCTCGTACGTGATGACGACCAACTGCGCGCGGTCGCGGGCGCCCAGTGCCGGTCGTCACGTCCCGCCCAGCGCCACCGTCGTGGTGACCCGGGTGAGGGCGGGACGTCGAGGGGCCGAGGCGAAGCCGAAGCGCACCGGCGGCGTGACGGGGGCCATCGTGCCGAGGTCGGTCCCGTCCAAGCTCGCCGAGGCCGCGCGCAGATGCCGCACGTCCTGGGCCCCGTACCACTCCCTGCGCCCCGCTCCCGCGCTTCCCCGGGTCCGTACTCCGGCGAGCAGGACGCGCGCCGGATGGTCCGTCAGGGCGCTCCACGCCGGGCGGCGGGCCAACGGTGCCGGAACGGCGCGGAGCATCAGGCCCAGCGGGCCACGGCGGCCGACCACGAAGCGCAGGTCCAGCGGCGGGGCGGCCACCGTCCAGAGGTCATCGGTGACGCTCACCTCGACAGGGGCGATACGTACGGCGTCGAAGGTGTAGGTGCTGCTGATGAAGTCGGCCGTCTCGGGTGTGGGAGCGAGCAGCAGCCGCTCTCCGTCGGCGTTCTCCAGCATCACGTCGCTGAACGGCCCGAACGGCGTCCGCTGCCAGTGGCCGAGCACGATCCTGGTGCCGCTCGTCGTGCCCAGGCCCGCGATCCACCCGTCGAACCGGAGCCGGGTCCGGCGCGGGCGTGCCGGTAGGGCGAGCCATTTCCTTGCGGGGATCCGGTTCATGCTGATGCTCCCGTGCGTGGGGGGCCTGGGGCGCCGGGCCGGAGAACCGGCATTCAACGTGGCGTTCAACGTACCGGCCTTTCGGCCGGCGCGGCAGAGAACGAGACCGGTGACCACGGCCCTGCCCCGCCGCTCGGGGGCAGGGCCGTCCGGTGGGGTCAGGCGACGGAGAGGCGGCCGCGGCCCTGCACATACCCGACGCCGCTGCCGTAGCACCGCCGGACGTCGTTCGTCGGCACCGCGACACCGCTGAACGGGTGGCCCTGCATGAGGCCGGAGACGATGGTGCCGGAGAGGAAGGAGTCCAACGGTGTGTATCCGCGCGAGCCGTTGCTCGCGGGGCGCAGTGTGGAGCGGCCGATGATCCGCCCGCTGCGGTACGGGCCGGAGTACCAGGTGATGGTGCCGCTGCCCCTGATCCCGGAGGCGCGGGCACAGCTCGCCCGACCGGTACCGCTCAGGGTCAGTTGGCCGGACCGGATACGGCTCTGACGTCCGTTCGGCGAGGTGCAGTTGTTCAACTGGGCGCTGCCGCGGGCCGAGACGGAGCGGGGAGTGCTGGAGACGGCGGGGGAGAAGGAGATGCGCTCACCCGGACCCGTGGTGAGGGTGCAGGAGAGCGTGTTCTGCGAGCGCATCCCGGATACGCCGGATACGGCGGCGGTGGACACCCGCGACTCGGCCTCGCTCCCGGTGCTGAACGTCAGCAGCGTGAGGAGGGTCGCTGTGGCGACCGTGGCGGAGCGGAAGAGAGAAGTCCTGCGCATGAAGGGGGTTCTCCTTGCTGGTGTTTCGTGCCTGACGGAGCTTCCGTACCGGATCGCGTGGCGACGTCCACGTCGTGCTGTGCTGGACCGTCGTGCGGTCGTCCGGCGCTGTGGCGACGCATGGCAACGTAGCTCGTTCCGTATGAGCAGCGTTATTTCGTCACTCATATGGATCAAGAGGTGTTTGACCATGACGAGTCGGCCTCGCCAGGGTTGTCCTGGTTGAGAGAAAGGACCCGTCATGCGATGGCCTCACGTCCTGCGGTCGCCGTCAGGTTCCGCGAGCGGGGCACCATCGCCTCCTGACCGGGTGCGCTGGGGCGTGCGTCACCCCTGGTGGGTGCTTTCGGGGGCGCTGGCCATCGGCCTGATGCTGGCGCTTGCCGCGGTCGCGGCCCCCGTACGGCTTTCCAACGGCGGCTATATCGCGGAGGGAACCGAGGCAACGCGGACCGAGGCCCAGCTCCACCAGCGCTTCGGCGCCGGCCTCCCCGACCTGGTGCTCCACGTGACGGCGGACGCGCCCGTCGACGACCCGGCCGTCACGCGCGCCGGACGCGATCTCACCCAGGGGGTCGGGCGGCGCCCCGGAGTGGGCGAGGTCCTCTCGTACTGGTCTGTGGGGGACAGCCGGCTCCGCAGCAAGGACGGGCGGGCCGCGCTGGTCACCGTCGATCTGCGCGGGTCCGAGGACGAGGCCGCGCGACTGGCCGCCGCACTGGTCCCCCGGCTGACCTCGAAGTACAGCGGGCACGACGACGGGCACCGAGGGCGCGAGGGAAGCGAGGGAAGCCACGGAGGCGACGGGCCCGGACGTCTTCGGGTGTCCGTGACCGGGCCCGCCTGGGTCATGGCAGAGGCCACTCAGCTCAGCCGCCAGGAGCTGTGGAAGTCCGAACTCATCGGAGTGCCCGCCGCGTTGCTGATCCTGCTCTTCGCGTTCGGGTCGCTGACGGCCGCCCTGCTGCCCGCCGCGGTCGGCGGCCTCGCGGTGGCCGGCACCTTCGCCGTCCTGCGGGTATTGATGAACGTCATGCCGCTGTCGGCGTTCGCGGCCAACATCACCACCGCACTCGGCCTCGGCCTGGCCGTCGACTACGGCCTCTTCGTCGTGACCCGCTACCGCGAGGAACTGGCCGCCGGAGCAACCCCCTTCGAGGCCGTCGAAACGACTATGCGCACGGTCGGTCGTACCGTGCTGTACTCCGCGGCCACGGTCGTCGTCTGTCTCAGCGCACTCCTCCTGTTCCCGCTGGCCTTCCTGCGGTCCCTCGCCCTCGCGGGCATCAGCGTGGTGGTCCTCGCCGCTGCCACCACCCATCTCGTACTGCCCGCCCTGCTGGTCGTCATCGGGACCCGTATCGACCGGGGTGATCTTTTCGCTCCCCTGCGCAGGATCACCGCGCGGCGGTCACCCCTGTGGCTGCGGGTGGCTCGCCAGGCCACCACCCGGCCGGTGCTGGTGGGCGGCAGCGCCGCGCTCGTCCTGCTCACGCTCGCTGTTCCCTTCGCGCACGTACGTTTCGGTGTCGCCGACCAGCGTGTCCTGCCCGCGAGGGCCGAGTCCCACGCCACCGCCACCCGGATCGAGGAAGAGTTCGCCCTGCCCTGGACGCGGACCCTGAGCGTGATGCTGCCCGACGCGGACGTGATCGACCAGGGAGAGGAACTGGACCGCTACGCGCGCGCGGTCTCCGCCCTGCCAGGTGTGGACGCCACCGCCACGGCCCTGGGCACGTACAAGGACGGCCGGCTCGACTCCGGTCCCTCGGCCGACTCGCTCATGTACATCACCCAGGGCGCCACCTGGCTCGCCGTAGCCGCCGACGGACCCCCGAACCAGGACGAGAGCCTGGTACGGGAGCTGCGCGCCCTGCCGTCCCCCGGCCGCCACTACGTCTCGGGCCGCCCCGCGCGCGTACTCGACACCAAGGAGGCCGTCCTGCGGACCCTGCCGTGGGCCGCGGGCATCGTCGTCGGCAGCACCCTGCTGCTGCTGTTCCTGTTCACCGGCTCCGTACTGATCCCCGTCAAGGCCGTCGTCATGGGCGCGTTGAGCCTGAGCGCCAGCTTCGGCGCCATGGTGTACGTGTTCCAGGACGGGCATTTGCGGCATCTGCTGGGCGACTTCACGGTGACCGGCGAGCTGGAGACCTCCATGCCGGTCCTGGTGTTCGGCGCCGCCTTCGCGCTCTCGGTCGACTACGAACTCTTCCTCATCTCGCGCATCCAGGAGGAGTACCGGGCCACCGGTGACCACCACGCGGCGGTGTACGGCGGTCTCGCCCGCACCGGACGCATGATCACCATCGCGGCCGTCATCTTCGCGGCGGCGCTGTTCCCCCTGGTGACCTCGGACATCACCCTCCTCAAGCTCATTGGCTGCGGTCTCGCGCTGGCCGTTCTGCTCGATGCCACGGTGGTACGGGGTGTGCTCGTCCCGGCGTTCATGAGGCTGACCGGGCACGCCAACTGGTGGGCACCGCGTCCGCTCGCCGCCGTCCACCGTCGCCTGGGGCTGGACCGTTGGTGCGGGGAGTCACTGACCCGCACGGGAGCGAGTGTGCCGGGCGCCCGGGCCGGAAAGGCTTCCAACCCCGTCGGCTGATTCCGCCCCTCGGCCCGGGAGACCGAGGGGCGGAAGGACTACGGCCGCTCCCGGGGACCGTCGCACTGTCCCCGGGAGCGGCCGACGCGCGCTTATCCCTGGGAGGAAGCCGCCACCTCGTCGTCCGCGACCGGGCCGGCGGCCGGAACCGTGCCGCTCTCGGCCGGCCCCTCGCTCGCGGCCGGTGTCTGCGGACTGCTCGACAGGCCGAGGCGCAGCAGCACCAGGTGGGAGATGTCGGTGATGGTTCCTCCGCTGCGCAGCAGCTCCAGCGGCGGGATCTCGATGTCGAACCGGGTGCGCAGGGACACCAGCATCTCGGCGAGCATCAGCGAGTCCAGCCCGTACTCGTCGAGTCGGCGGTCGTGGTCGAGGTCCTGCTCGTTCATGTGCAGCACACCGGCCAGCAGATGCGCGAGCGTCCCGGCGACGGCGCGTACGGCGTCCGCCGACGACATGGCCGCCAGTGCCGCCACGATCTCCTCACGCGTGTGGTCGGCCTCGTCCATGCGCTCGGGAAGCAGCGTCGAGCAGCGCGGCGCGGCCAGGGCCGGCAGGAGGCTGCGCAGCCGGGCCCAGTTGTAGCGCCCCACGCCCGCCACCTCGGCACGTCGTACGGCCGGCAGTTCCAGGGCGGTGAAGGCCTCGCGCAGCGCCACGGGCTCCATGCCCACCGAGGCGAGCGTCGCGGTGAGGTCGTTGCGGGCGACGTACCCGGTCTCCCCGATGGCGCCCCAGGCGATGGCCTGTCCGGCGGTGCCTGACCGCCGCCGACGCCGGGCCAGTGCCTCCAGCCAGAGGTTGGCCGCCACGTAGTTGGCCTGGCGGATGTTGCCCAGGAAGGTGGTGCCGGAGGAGTACAGCAGGAACAGGTCCAGTTCCCGGTCGCCCAGCAGACGGTCGAGGACCATCGCACCGGCGATCTTCGGGGCCAGCGCGGCGGCGAACCGTTCGTCGGAGAGTTCGACCAGCAGGTCGTCCTCCAACCGCATCGCACAGTGGACGACGCCGCGGAGCGGGTGCCCGCCCGCGTCGATCCGGGCGAGGACCTCGCGCATCGCGGCCGCGTCGGTGACGTCGGCCGCGTACGCGGTGGCCTGTACGCCGCGTTCGGTGAGACCGGCCAGCACCTTCTCGGCCTCGGGTGACGCGTCGCCGCGCCGGCCCACCAGTGCCAGGTGCCGGGCGCCCCGGTCCGCCAGCCATCCGGCGGTCGCGGCGCCGAATCCGCCCAGGCCTCCGGTCACCACATAAGTGGCCTGCGGATCGAGGGCGGGCGCCTGCGTCCGCCGCTCGACACGTACCGGCTCGTCCAGCGGGTCCAGGGCGACGACGACCTTGCCGACGTGCCGGGAATGCTGCATGAGCTGGAACGCCTCGGCCACCCGTGCCGCGGGGTACACACTGTGCGGCAGTGGACGGTACGAACCGTTGTGGACGCGTTCGATGACGTCCGCGAAGAGGGCCGCTCCTCGGTCGGGGTCGAAGGCCAGGGTGGTGAGATCCACGCCGAAGAAGCTGATGTTGTTCCGGAAGGGCCGTAGCAGCAGGGGCTTGTTCTCGTAGATGTCGCGCTTGCCGAGCTCGATGAACCTGCCGCCGGGCCGCAGCAGTTCCAGGCTGCGGGTGATCGCTTCCCCGGCGAGCGAGTTGACCACCACGTCGACGCCGCGTCCCTCGGTGACCTCCATGACCTGGACGGCGAAGTCGAGGTTGCGGGAGTCCAGGACGTGATCGACCCCGAGGGTGTGCAGCAGTTCCCGCTTGGCGGGCGTGCCCGCGGTGGCGATCACGCGGGCACCGCACAGACGGGCGTACTGGAGCACGCCGAGGCCGATGCCGCCCGCGCCGCCGTGGACCAGGACCGTCTCCCCGGGCCTGAGACGCGCGAGGTGGTCGAGGCTGTAGTGCACGGTGGAGAAGACGACGGGCAGGGTGGCGGCCTCGGCGAAGCCCATGGTGTCGGGGATGTGGCCGAGGGCCTGGGCGGCGGTCAGCGTGTGGGAGGCCAGGGACGCCGGTGCCAGGCCGTACACCCGGTCGCCCGGCCGGAAACCGGTCACGTCGGGGCCGACGGCGGTGACGACCCCGGCGCATTCCAGGCCGAGGCCCACCTCGGTATACGTTCCCTCGATCGCCTCGGCCGGCAGGAGGCCCACCGCCTGCATCATGTCGCGGTAGTTCAGGGCGGCGGCCCGTACGGCGATGGAGACCTGTCCGGGTCCCGGGGTGAGAGGGGTGTTCTCGACCCATGCCAGCTGGTAGGACAGGCCGGGGGAGCGCACCTCCAGCGTGAAGGGCTCCTGGGCCGCGGCCGTCACCTCGGCGTGGTCGGCGGGCAGTGCCCGCTCCCGGGGTACGAAGCGTCCGCCGCCCGCGGTGATCACCACCTCGGGTTCGGTGTCGTCCGTCAGCAGTTCGCGGGCCACCCGGTAGGCGTCGGTGGCGGTCGTGCCCGAACGGTCCAGGGAGACGGTACGGACCGACAGCCGGGGCTCCTCGTTGGCGAGGGTCCGGGCGATGCCCCACACCGCCGCGTCATGGGTCGTCTCGGCCCGCTCCGGCGGAGGCAGGGCGCCGCTGGGCCGGGTCACCACGGTCAGCGAGGTCGGTGCGCCGCCGGTGAAGGCCGCGCCCGCCCGGGCGATGGACCGCAGGAGCGCCGCGCGTCGCGTGGTGAGGGCCACGGCCTCGGCCGGATCGTCCCCGGACACGTCAGTGAGGAGGACGCAGACCTGGGTGCCTTCCTCTCCGAGGAGGTGTGCCCAGTCGGCCGCATCGTCGTCCGCCAGCCGCACCGAGGCCGGGGTGCCGTCCGCGTCCGGTGGCAGCTGGTCGGCGACGGCGGTGGCGAGGGGGAGTTCCCCGGCCGTCTCGGCGGCGACGATCCTGCGGCGTGGCGTCGCCGGCGTCGGCAAAGCGGGCGTCCGGCGGGCGCCCCGGGGGACCGCTGCCAGCAGCACGGAGAAGTCGTCGCGGCAGACGGCCGCGTCGTCACCGGTGCGTACGACGTCGGTGAAACCGCACCTGGTGAGCAGTTCCGGCCACTGGTCTCCGGCCAGCAGGGGTGAGCTGGGGCGCAGCGCGTGGTCGGTACGGGTCCAGAACGACTCCAGGGTGCCGAAGAAAGGGGCCAGCACGTGCGGGTCGTGGCTCTCGATGGCGAGCAGCAGACCGCCGGGCGTGAGCAGGGTGGCGACGCGTCGCACCGCGGCTTCGAGATCGGTGGCGGTGTGCAGCGCGTTGGCGGCGATCACGAGGTCGAAGCCCGCCTCGGGCAGTCCCTGCCCCGCTGGGTCCTCGTTCAGGTCGAAGGTGCGGTAGGTGAGGAAGTCATAGGCGGCGAAGCGCCGTTGGGCGCGGGCGAGGAACGCGGGGGAGACGTCGCTGTAGACGTAGTGGGTGCGCTCGGCGGGCAGGAGGGGAAGCAGGGCCGCCGCCGTGCCGCCGGTGCCCGCCCCTACCTCCAGCACCCGCAGGGGCCGGTCCTGCGGCCAGGTCCGTACCGTCTCGCGAAGGAGTGCCTGTGCGAGCCGGTTGTGGAAGCGGGAGGTGAGGGCGGTGTCGTAGAGCTGCTCGACGTCCGTGAGACTGCCGTCGGCCGCGGTGAGCTCCGCGCGGGCGTCGTCCTCGCGGCCCAGGACGTCGCGGGTGCGGCTGATGGCGAGCCGGTTCTCCGTGGAGTACCGGGGCAGGTCCAGAACCAGGGCGCGCAGGAGTTCCTTGTCATCGAACGTCGAGCGGGTCAGTCGCAGACGGCCGCCGTCCGCCTCCCGCGCCAGGCCGTGGCAAATCAGTTCGGGGATGACCGCCTCGACGAACGGCACGCACCGGGGGTCCATTCCCGCGGCGACGAGGTCGTCGACGCCGAAGGGCACGCCGCGGTCGGGCAGGAGAGCGGCGAAGGCGGCGGCGTACCGGTGTGCGGCAGCGTTCTTGAGGAGGGATTCGAAACGCTCGTATGCGGCGTCGTGCCAGTCGGCGCGGCAGGCGGCGATGCGGTCGGCGGCCCCCGAGGCGATCCCCTGGGGCGTGACCGGCGGCCCGTCGCCCGACCATGGCAGCGCGTCCGGCGCGGCCCGCATCGTGGTGTGATACACCGTCAGGGCGGTGCGAGGGGCACCGGTCAGGCGACGGAGGCGGCAGCGCAGCAGCTCGACCGCGACGCGTCCGTCCTCGTCGGTCACGACGATGTCCCAGCACTCCTCGGCCGCCAGGGAGGACCGCCGCCGTACGTGGATCCACCCCGAGGAGGCGGGGGTGCGCCACACCCGGGCGGACCCGATCGCGGCGGGCAGGTAGACCGTGCCCTCCTCCACGGCCGAGCCGATCAGCGGGGCGCCCGCCTGGAGGGCGCCGTCCAGCAGGGCCGGGTGCGCCTGGTACTCCTCACCGGGAGCCTCGTGCCGGTAGGCCGCCACCACCTCCCCGTCCCCCACGCGCAGTTCGCGCAGCACCTGGAAGGCGGGCCCGTACTGCAGACCGGCGCGTCCGACCGCGTCGTAGTGGTCCTTGCCGTCCACCACGCGGTGGCAGCGCGTCCGGACGGCGGCGAGATCCACATCGGCGGGCGCGTGGCCGAGCAGGGCCCGCACCCTGGCCCGTACGTGCGCACGCGGCAGGGCGGCGGTCCGTGACTCGGTGCTGGTGATGCTCACCAGCCCGTCGTCCGGTGTGACGGACAACTGGACCCGCACACTGCCGGCGTCCGCCCACGGAACGACCAGTGGGCGCGCGATCTCCAGGCAGTCGACCTCCGCCGGGCCGTCGAGGATGAGGCGCCCGGCCGTCATCGCCATCTCCACGTACGCCGTCGCCGGCACCACCACCGAACCCGCCAGCCGGTGGTCGGCCAGCCACGGCGTCAGCGCGGGCTCGACAGCCCCTTCCCAGGTCGGCACGGGCGAGGGCAGCCGCTCACCGAGCAGGGGATGGTCCAGGCGCCCGGAGCCGCTGGTGCGCAACCACGTCTGCGGGGTCCCGTTCCAGTGGCGCTCGCGCTGCCACGGGTACGCGGGAAGGTCCACCACCCGTCCCCGGCGCGGGAAGTGCACGCCCCAGTCGAGGTCGGCACCCTGCGCCATGAGGGTGGTCACCGCCTGGTGCACCGCCTCCGGACCGCCGGCGCCGCGCCGCAGGGTCGGCGTCACCGCGACCGTCTCCCGGGTGTGGGAGCGGGCGACGCGGTGCAGGTAGGAGCGCAGGACGGGGTGCGGGCCGATCTCCACGAAGATGTCGGTGCCGTCCTCCAGGGCCTTCTCGGCCGCCGCGGCGAAGAGCACGGGTTCGCGTACGTTGCGCCACCAGTAGCCGCTGTCCAGTCGGTCGCCCTCGATACGGTCGCCGGTCACGGAGGAGAACATCGTCACCGTGGACGCCCCGGGCCGCAGCCCGGCCAACTCCCGGCGCAGGGGCTCGTCGATGGGATCCATCGCCGCGCTGTGGAAGGCGTAGTCCAGATCCAGCTCCGTGCAGGCGACCCCCTTCTGCCCCAACTCGGCCAGCAGCGCCCGGAGAACTGCTGCCGGGCCCGCCACGGTCACGTCCCGCGCGCTGTTGACCGCCGCCACTTCCAGTCCGGGCCAGGCGGCCAGTTCCTTGACCGCCTCGTCCACGGGCAGCGCCACGGCCGCCATCCGGCCCGTCCCCGCGGTAGCCGCCTGGGTGCGGCTCCGGCCGACGATCACCCGTGCGGCCTGCTCCAGGTCCAGCGCGCCCGCGACATGGGCGGCGGCGACCTCGCCCACGCTGTGGCCGAGCACGCTGTGAGGCGTGATGCCCTGCGCCTCCAGCATCCGTACCAGACCGACCTGCACGGCGAACAGGAGCGGCTGGGCCACCTCGGTCAGCGCGAGCCGCGACCGCTCACCCGGCGCCGCCAGCTCCTCGACCAGTGACCAGCCCAGCAGGGGAGCCACGACGGCGTCCACCCGCGTGACGGCGGCGCGGAAGACGGGATCGTGCTCCAGCAGGTCGGCCGCCATGCCCGGCCACTGCGAACCATTGCCGGCGAAGACGAACGTGATCCGCCCCCGGGACACGGCCTGGAAGGTGGCGGGGGCGGAGCGGACCTCGTCCCCATCCCGGGGCGCGGGGACGAACGGTGACTGCTCCGTCCCCTCGCTGCCCGGCACGTCCTGTGTGGCCGCGCCACTTGAGCCGGACTTCTCCGCCCCGGGCGCCTCGGCGGGTGCCTGCGCGCCCGCGACCGCCCGAAGCCGCTGCGCGGCGACCTGCGGCCCGGCCAGCACGACCGCGCGGTGCGGATGCGTTCCCCGCCGCAGACAGGAGGTGTGGGCGATGTCGTAGAACTCCTGCGCGGTGGCCCCGGAAAGCCGGTCCGCCATCCGCGCGGCTGCCTCGGCCAGCGCCTTCGGGGTACGCGCCGAGACCAGTACCGGAAGTGCCCGCTCGTGATCCGTGGTCCCGTGGCTGCCGGGTTCCTGGCGTGGGGCGGGCGGCGCGGTGGGCGCGGAGGTGAGGACGACGTGGGCGTTGGAGCCGCCGAAGCCGAAGGAGTTGACGCCCACGACAGGACGGCCGCCCGTGTCCAGGGACACCGTGCTGTCGGCGGTCGCCAGGTTCAGTTCCGCGAAGTCGATGTCCGGGTTGGGCGGGGAGGCGTGCAAGGACGGCGGGATCACGCGGTGCCGGAGTACGAGCAGGGCCTTGAGCAGACCGGCGATGCCGGAAGCCGGCTCCAGATGCCCGATGTTGGTCTTGACGGAACCGATCGGCAGGACCCCGGCGGTGCGGCGGCGGCCCAGCGCCCGGCCGATGGCCCGGCACTCCAGCGGGTCACCGACCAGGGTTCCCGTGCCGTGTGCTTCGAGGTAGACCAGTTCGTCCGGGGAAACGTCGGCTTGCTCGTACACCGAGCGCAGCAAGTCCTCCTGTGCCTCGGCGCTCGGCAGTGCCAGGCCCATGGTCCTGCCGTCGCTGTTGGAGGCGCTGGCGAGGATGACCCCGTGGATCCGGTCACCGTCCGCGACGGCGTCCGCCAGTTTCTTCAGGACGACCAGGCCGCCTCCCTCGGCGCGTACGAACCCGTCGGCCGCCGCCGAGAAGGAGGCGCACCTGCCGCTCGGCGACAACATGGCCGCCTGGGAGAACCCCACGTAGTGATACGGGCTGAGCAGGACGTTCACTCCCGCGGAGAGCACCACGCGGCTGCTGCCGTCGAGCAGGGTGCGGCAGGCGCGGTCCAGCGCCACCAGCGACGAGGAACAGGCGGTGTCCACCGCCATGCTCGGTCCGCGCAGGTCGAAGAAGTGGGACAGGCGATTGGCGGCGATCGAGGAAGCGGCGCCCGACATGGTGTAGGCGTTGACCTCCTGCGGCAGCATCATCTGCAGGCCGCCGTAGGAGGTGTCCGACACCCCGACGTACACGGCCGCGTCGGTGCCCGACAGGCGCTCAGGTCGGATTCCGGCGTCGTCCAGCGCCTCGACGGCCAGTTCCAGCAGCAACCGGTGCTGCGGGTCCATCCGGGACGCCTCCTTCGGCGAGATGCCGAAATAAGCGGCGTCGAAACCGGTGACGTCGTCGAGGAAACCGCCCGCGGCGGTGTAGCTCTTGCCGGGGCGCGGCATCGAGGTGTCGACGAACCGGGCTGCCTCGAACCGGTCGTCGGGCACCTCACCGACCAGGTCGCGTCCCTGCCGAAGCGCGTCCCAGAACTGGTCCAAGTCACCGATACCGCCGGGAAGTCGGCACGCCGCCCCGACTACCGCGATGGCCCGGTCCGTTGACTTCGCCTCGTCCCACATGCACAGCCAGCTTTCTTCGGAATTGGAGATGGATGGACCGTCGACAGACAAGTAAGGGACGCCATCTAACGGGCTGTAACCGGACCAGGACAAACCGTCACTAGGCCGTAGGGGTTATCGGTTCGGCTCGCGGCGACCGGGCGAGACAGAGCGCCGGGGCGAGGAATCGTTTCGTCGGTGCAGGTGTATCGAATGGCGGGATGGGGGGGCCGGGGACGGGTTGTTGGGCGCCCGCCTCCCATGGGGACGCCATCGCCCGTTGCCGAGGGCCGGGCCGTCCGAACCCGCCCGTACGTGTACCCCTACGCTGGTCCCTGCCAGGCGGCGGATCTTGGGCAGTGCGACATCGAAGGAGCGTGACGGGTGACGGGGGCGAGCGGCGCGGAGCTGGTCGGGGTGGTCCTGGGCGGGCGATACCGCGTGACCGAGATGATCGGACGCGGTGGCATGGGTGTGGTCGCCCGGGCAGTGGACCAGCTGCTGAACCGCGAGGTCGCCGTCAAGGTCGTACGGGCCTACACCGACGCGTCCCCGGAGGAGCTGGCCGATCTGCGGGTCCGGATGCAGCGGGAGGCGCAGGCCGCCGCCCGTATCCGGCACAGCGGAGTGGTCACCGTGCACGACGTGGTCGAGGAGCAGGGGCTGCCGGTCATCGTCATGGAGCTGGTCGACGGGCCGTCCCTGGACGACGTGCTCGCGGAGCGCGGCACACTGGACCCGCGCGAAGCGGCCGCGATCGGCGCCAAGCTGATGGACGCGCTCGACGCGGCGCACCGGGCCGGGGTCCTGCACCGGGACGTCAAGCCCGGCAACGTCCTGCTCGAACGCGGCGGCCGGGTCGTGCTCACCGACTTCGGCATCGCCAGCATGGATACCCCCGGCGACGAAGCCCTGGCCAAGCTGACCCAGAGCGGCCAGATCGTCGGCTCCCTCGACTACCTGCCGCCCGAGCGCGCCCAGGGCCGCGAACCGGGCGCCGCGTCGGACATCTGGGCGCTCGGCATGACGCTGTACGCCGCGGTGGAGGGCTCGTCGGCCTTCCGCCGTACGTCGGTGTTGTCCACGTTGGCGGCGATCGTCGGCGAACCGCTGCCCGAGCCCCGGCGGGCCGGGCCCCTGACCCCGGTGCTGCGGGCACTGATGGCGAAGGATCCGCTGCACCGGCCCGACGCCGGGCAGGCACGCGAGATGCTGGAGGCGGTCGCCGAGGGCGGGACGGTGAATCCGGGACCGGGGCCGGGGCAGGCCGTGCGGCCCGAGGCCGCACCGGGATTCGGTCCGGCCGCCGCGCCGTTCTTCCAGCCGGCCCCGCCTCCCGCCCCGCAGCCCGTCGCCGCCTACCCGCCGGCCGACGCCTACGGCGCCTCTCCGCAGCAGGGTGGCGTGCGGCCAGGCATGACACCGGGTCCGCACATAGGGCACGCCGGACACGGCAGCCACTCCGAGGCCGGTACGGCGGTGGTCCGCGCGCGGCGCCGCCGCACCCGTACCGTCGCCGCGGTGGCGGCCGCCGGCGTCCTGGTCTGCGGCGGAGCCGCCTACGCACTGGTGGACATGCGGGCCGGATCCGGGGGCAGCGAGGCGAACGCGGCGCATTCCCCGGTGAGCACCCCCGCCGAAGGTGGCCTGCCCGGTACGACCGACGGCCCGACCTCCCCGGGAGACCTGACGACCCTCAACCCCGGAGAGAGGCCGTCCAGCACCGCGTCGAAGAAGGGCGGGGACCGAGCGGCGTCTCCCACGCCGAAACCCGGCAAGGACGGCGAGTCGCCCGCGGCCCCGTCCGCGTCACCGAAGGCCAAGCCCAGCCCGACGGTGAAGGAGCCCGTCCCGGTGTCGACGACGTGCACCGGCTGGGCCCACTCGAACCGCAGCGACGGCTACGGGTACGCGTCCCAAACCACCCACCTCTACACCGGACCGTACGCGGTGTGCTCCTATGTGACCGTGGTCAAGTCAGGGGTGAAGGTCTACTACCACTGCTACGTCACCAATGCCCAGGGCAACAAATGGATCTACGCCCGAATCCAGGGCACGTCCACCGAAGGCTGGCTGTTCAGCGGCAAATCCACACTGAAGGCCGGCACGCTGGCGCGCTGCTGAGTGAGCGTGGGACCAGGACACGTCGCGCAGGTGGTCATCCGCCGGCTTCGGGAAGCCGGGTGCTGCGTACCACCTTGTCCTCGCCCGCGCTGGCAAGGAACCGGCAGTCCGGATAGAAGGCCAAGGTGTTCACCGAGCGGGTGTGCCGGAGGCTGAACATCGACTGCCCGGTGTCGGCCCGCCACACGCACACGGCGCCGTCTTCACTGCCGGTCGCGATCAGACGGCTGTCGGAGCTGAAACCCACCGCTCTCAGACCGCTGCTGTGCTCGACGTGGAAGAGCGGTGTCCAGGTCTCCGTCTCTGTTACCCGGGCGAAGTGGTCTTCGCTGCAGGTGGCGATCTTCTGCCCGTCCGGGGAGAAGGCGACCTCGAGGACGAAGTTCCTGTGCGTGATCTGGGCCTTCTGCAAGCCGGTGGCGATGTCCCAGACATAGGCCTTGCCGTCCTCGGACGCCGTGAGCAGCAGACGTCCGTCCGGGCTGAACTTCACGTCCTTGATCGCGCGGGCATGGCGCAGGTGCCGAATCCGGTTCCCCGTGCTGAGATCCCAGACCGAGGCCGTCGCATCCGCACTTCCGGTGGCCAGGTACTTCCCGCTGGTGTCGAAGTCGACGGCGTCGACGAAGTGGTTGTGGGCGAGCTCTGCGACCATGGTTCCGGTCGTCGTCTCCCAGATGCGTGCGAGATTGTCCGTACTGCCGGTCGCCAGTCTCCCGCCGTCGGGGCTGAAGGCGACCGCGTTCACCATCGTGCTCCATCCGCCGAACGGGTGCTCCCACGTTGGCTGACCGGTGATCACGTCCCAGACGCGTACGCGCTTGCGGGCGCCCGTGGCGAGCAGCCGCCCCTGCGGATGGACGGACAGACTGACCACCCACCGCCCGGTGTCGATCTCCGGACGTGGCGTGATGCCGGGGGAGGGGGCGGTCGTCGCGGAGGGGGGCCCGGTCTGTCGAGCAGGCTCTGGACCGACCGGTGCGGGGGCAGGTTCATCGATGATGGCCTTGCCGTGGTCCGCTTCCCGCTGCATCTCGTTGATCTCCTCGACCACGTCCTGCGGGGGAGTGGGCCGCCGCGGTGAGGTGAGGTCGAAGAGCTGGGCGTCGCCACTGCGCTGGTACAGGACGGGCGTGAAGTACTCGAGACTGTCGTCCTTGTCCGCCCGCAGCGCGATGCGGGCCGTGCGCACCGCCTCGTCGACCGGGCGGTTGGCGGCGAGGGCCTGGTAAAAGGCCCGGGAGAAGAGGACGGCGGCTTTGTCGGTCACCGCGAACTGCATGGCCACTACGGCCGGCACGGTGTACTCCAGCTCGGCCGCCGTGCTGGAGAAGAGGTCCTGGGCATGGGACGTCCCCGTTTCGCAGCTGTTGAGCACGACGAGGCGGGGGGCGGGTTCGGCGATGCTGATCAGCGAGCCGAGGGCTTCGGCGTGCAGGGGGTCCTCCCGGCCCTGTTCGTCGGCGAAAACGATCATTCCTTGGCGCCGGGCCTCGTCGAACCTTCCATGCCCCACGAAATGGAAGATGTGGCATCCATGGAACAGCGCGGCGAAGAGATGCTGCTTGGTCTGGCCACGCACCCAGTCCAGTTGCACCATTCCCTCATCGATGAGGGGCTTGAGCGCGGTGCTCAGGCTCTTCCGTTCGGCTTCCGCGTCGAGTGCCCCGAGCGAACCGGGGAGGGACACCATGCCCAGGATGCGCAGGGGCGGTTGTACGCGCAGCGGTGAGACCGGTTCCAGGATGTCGACGTAGCGAATGATGGGGTGATGCAGGCACAGGTAGCCACCGAGCTTTGGGTCGTGCAGGAGTTCCCAGGGGAGGGCGGCGAGTTCCGGGCAGCGGACCCGGAGCACCATGCGCAGTCTTCGGTCATGCTCGCGTGCTTTCTGTCTGCTGGAGAGATAGAGCGCTCTGATGGAACCCTGGAACACCGCGTCGAACAGGATGCCGCCGACTTGTCGAACGGGCACCTCCATCTCGGACCCCACGGCGGACCGTGAGCGCACGGCTGAACCGAGAACCGCCGCCTGGAGAGAGGGCAGGCGCTGCAGCAGCTCGTCCGCGTCGATGTTGGTGACGGTGTGGTCCTCGCCGCACGGCGACGACACCTCGATACGGTAGCCGCCCGGTGCCTCGCTCATCTCGAGCACGAAATCGAAGTCCGCCGCCATGGCGCCCTTCTCTCCGCGGGGTCAGCGCCCCGCTGCGGCGGTCTGCGACGGGGTAGCGGGTGTGGCGCCCTCGTCCCCCACAGGCTGCGAGGTGTCGTTGACCCACTTGATGAATTCGGGGAAGTTCTTCGGGTCGGTAATGGAGGCCGAGACGATGACGTTGTAACGCCGGTCTGTGTACACAGCTACGATGGAGTCCCCAGACGTGTAGCAGGCGTAGTCGCCAATGATGACGGACTGATCATTGGTGTAATAAGTCTGATGGCTTCCCTTTTTGTAGTCGTCCATCGTCTGGCACTGATTTCCCGAGAGGTCTCCCGGCGCAGTGGTTTTGTTCCAGTGCACCTGCATATCGTCGACATTGGAGAAGAGGATGTAGTAGACGTATTCTGGGGTGCTGTTCTGCGTACTGCAGTCCACTTCCGCTGCCCCCTTGGGGGACTCGGCTGCCTCGGTGCAGTTCAGGTCCGCCTTGACGCTGGAGGGGATATGTTCCTTCACGTCTGCCACCGAAGGTGCTTTCTTCGACTCGGTGGTCGACAATCC
This sequence comes from Streptomyces sp. NPDC005878, assembly GCF_040629815.1. Classification (NCBI taxonomy): domain Bacteria; kingdom Bacillati; phylum Actinomycetota; class Actinomycetes; order Kitasatosporales; family Streptomycetaceae; genus Streptomyces; species Streptomyces sp. NPDC005878. The sequence goes on along the minus strand of NZ_JBEXWK010000004.1, from coordinate 42,313 downwards.
CCACATTCCGCCTGCCAGCAGCAATACGCCGAGTATGGCAAGCGCAATCCGCGGTGCCCGATGCATCTTGGGGATGGTCATCAGGCGGCGGGAGATTCCGCTGCCGATCAGAGCGAGTGCCAGCAAGGCAACACCGATGACGATAAGAGCGATCTTGACGACGAGTGGCATCGCACAGCTCCTTCGGGGGTGAGGCCGAATTCAGTGCGGTCGAGATCCCTTGCCCTCTGCTCGCTTGGGCTGCCACGCTCCGGAAATATGAGAACCGTCAACCATCTGGCGCTGTCCGGTAGTTCGTGGTAGTTCATAGTTTATGACCATTATGGAGTTCCTGCTAGACGACGGCAGTGCCGTGCTCGTCAGGGTCTCCGAGGGGCAGGCGTCGGGTTCCGTCCTCACTCGGAGTGCGTCGGCTACGGTGATCGAGAAGGCCGAAACGACGTTTGATTCGGTCATGCACGCTGTGCGGGGCGTGGCCCGTAGCGTGGCCGTTCAGATCGAGGACCTTGTGGAGCGGCCGGACGTCCTCGTTGTGGAGTTCGGCGTCGAACTGAGCGCCCAGGCAGGGGCGATCATCAGTGCGGCCGGGGCTTCGGCGCAGTTGAAAGTCAGCCTGACCTGGAACAAATAGCGCAGTGCTGAACGAGTGCCGCGGATACCGACGGTCCGGAGCGCCGGCTGCGCCGGTTGTTTGTGGTCCGTCACCCGGGCGACCGCGCCCGGCGGCGCAACCGCGGAGGTCTGCGTAGCGTGAGGGCATGTCCGGGCACGCCCCCGGACAGTCGGTCGGTGCTGCGGTGCCATCTCGTTCTCGAAACCTCCGGCGAGTTCCCGGGCTGCCGCCTCCTCGGCGGGTTGTCCACACGGATCCCGCGGAGCCACGGCCAAGAGGAGGCTTGGACCCGTCACCGCGGACGCGAACCGAGGGGCTCGGCCCCACAGGCCCCACAGGCCCCACAGTCTGACGCTGACCGCCGCCCGGCACGTCGTATGACGGTCCCGCGTCCATAGGGAGGATCATGTCCCTGGCCCAGCCCGCCCGTACCCCCGACATGGTGAACATCATGATCGTCGGCGACTCGATCAGTCATGGCAGCAGCGGTGACTGGACCTGGCGCTACCGGTTCTGGAAGCACCTGCACGAGCACGACGTGAGCATCGACCTCGTCGGTCCCAAGGGCACCCTCGACAACATCCGCACCGCCGAGGTCGGCGACGACGACGCCACCTACGCCGAACCGGAATTCGACCCCGATCACGACGCCCAGTGGGGCCGCCCGTACCTCTCCGAGAAGGACGAGATCGAGGCCAAGGTCCGTGAGCACCACCCCGACTACGTGCTGGTGCTGCTCGGCATCAACGACTTGTTCTGGTACGGCGTCGAACCCGCGCAATTCGAGGCCAATCTACGGGAGTTCGTCGCCGGAGCACGCCGGGCCGAGCCGCACGTCACGATCGTCCTCGGCACCATCCTGCAGTGCGCCAAAGCAGTCGACGACCGCGACTTCGGCGCCCGGCTCGACGCCTGCAACGACCGGCTGCGCGCGGCGGCCGACGACCTCACCACCCCGACCTCCCCGGTGGTGATCGCCGAAACCGCGGCGGAGTTCGTCGCGGCGGAGCACACCTGGGACGGCACCCACCCCAACCCCAACGGCGAGATCCGTATCGCCGCCGCTTTCGCCGACGCTCTCGCGGACCGCTTCGGTATCGGCGTGCGCTATCCCCGCCCCTACCCGGACGTTCCGCCAGTCGCTTCGCAGGCCAAGGCGCCCATCGACTGAGACCCGGGCTCCACGGGCACCGGACACCGGACACGCCGACGTCTCCACCCGGTGCGGGCCGCCGCCTGTGCTTGTCACGTTCGAGGTCGGCTACCTGATGACCTGACGCCCAAAAATCTATGCTGGCCGGAGTAGACATTGGGCGCTGGTGTGGTTATGGTTTCTCTCGTAACGCAGAGAGACGCAGGGCCCGGCAGAGACGAACTGCCGGGGAGCAGTACCGCAGTACAGGTAGTTGCGGTTGTAGTCGCAGTATGTAGGGCGGTGCGGCGGTGGAGTGTCGAAGCCAGAGTGGTTGCGGGACGGCGACGGGACTGGCTGCCGGACCGGGTGGCCCGCAGTGATGAGGGGCCGCCATCAGCAGTACCGCAGGAAACAGTGGTAGATGCAGTGCGCAGTACACCGCAGTGAAGTGCAGTTCAGTGGTATCTCGGTGAAGGCGTCGGCTGCGGGCGCGCGCACCGGGGAAGTTCGGCAGTGGGGTTCCAAGCCGGAGTAGATGCAGGACGGGCGACGGGGCTGGCTGCCGACGCGCGGCGCTGGTACAGGCCGCTTGCAGGACGCAACACCAGCAGGACCAGCAGTTCGCAGTACAGCAGTAATAGCAGTATCCGCATCACCAGCAGTTCGCAGTACCAGTAGTAGGTAAGTGATTGATCCCAGAGGGAAGAACGGAGGGATTGGACGCCATCAGGATCGCCCGGGCTGGTGTTACGGAGTCCGGGTACCGCAGGACATCGATAGTGAGGTGGTCTCCGGTCAAGCAACCGCGATCCCCGTATCCCCGGCAGCTTCTCGGTCGGGGCGGCGGAAACAGAAGGCCGGCGCGGTATCAGGGCCGGCAGATGGTGTAGCAGTTCCTTCGGGGCCCGGGTGCCGGTACGGCACCCGGGCCCCTCCATGTGTCCCATGTTGCATGAGAGAGGTGCAATGACAGCAGACGTCTCGATCAGTCGTCTCGATGACGACGACTACCCCGCCTACACCATGGGCCGGGCCGCCGAAATACTCGGTACCACCCAGACCTTCCTCCGCGCCATCGGCGAACACCGCCTCATCACACCCCTGCGTTCGGCGGGCGGCCACCGCCGCTACACCCGCCACCAGCTACGCGTCGCCGCCCGCGCCCGCGAACTCGTCGACCAGGGCACCCCCATCGAGGCCGCCTGTCGCATCATCATTCTCGAAGACCAGCTCGAAGAAGCTCAGCGTCTCAGTGAGCGTCTGCGCGCACAGCGCGGCGAGAGGCGGCCGACGCGCACGGCCGTTCCAGTGACCGGAGGGCCACCAGGGGGTTGACGTTGCCGCCCAGGGTGCAGACGGCCGGGCGGCAACGTCGGGAGCGCCGGACCTCAGGGAGGCACACGTCAGCCGCAGTGGCCCGGGCCCCGCGTGGCTGACTCGCTGCCGATGGTGCCGCTGAACGCGATGCAGGTATTGCGACCGTTGATGTACACGGGCCCGGCGTAGGTCGTGAAGTAGCCGCTGTCGGTGGCACCGGTCCAGTCAGCGGTGCGGGTGATGTACGTTTCCATCCACACAGCCGGACCCGAGGTATTGCGTACCGCAACAGCACAGTTCTTGCCAACCGACCCGTTCCAGGTCAGAAAGACCGTGCCCGCGTTACCGATGGGCGCGGACTCGACGACGCTGTAACCTGCCCCGCACGCACCGTTGTACGAGGCGGCTTGCGCGGTCGCGGGGAGCGCCAGCATTCCGGCACCGGCCAGGGCCAGCGTGCCGAAGATGGTTCCCAGTCGTCGCGTGCGACGCGAGACGCCCTTCATCGGCCGCTCCCCGCTTCGGTGGCGGGCGGCCTGGTGGTGGAGAGCGCCAGGCTCCCGCAGTGCCCGTATCCGGAGTTCCCGGCCCACGTTCCGACCTGACCGTTGAACTGGACGCAGGTGCCGGGCGCGTGCAGGTAGACCGGACCCGCGTACTGGGTGAAGTCCCCGTCGTCCCACACACCGACGCCGTCGCTCTGCCGGAAGAGGCCCACGTACATGAACTGACGGGTGCCGCTCCCGGACTTGGGAACCGTGTAGGCGCAGTTCATTCCCGTCGCGCTGTTGTAGTAGAGGTAGGTGTAGCCGGTGTAGAACTCCAAGGTGTCGATCTTGGTGCCGGCGCAGACGGCGGCGGCGTGTGCGGCGCCCGCGCCACCCATGATCAGTCCGCCGGTGCACAGGGCCAGGGTGGCGGCGGCCGCCGCCACCCTCTCCGCAGATCTTTGGAACAGGAAGTGCACGTTGATCTCCTTCGATGGAGATGGGCATACCTGAACCAGCTCAGGATCTGCTGTTGGAGAGGAATAAACAGCGCGAAAACGCGTCAAACGGCGCGAGAAGAACCAACGGACGGGCGCGCCCTGTCCGCGGTTGCTGACCGTGGACAGGGCGCGCCCGCCTCGTTGATGACCTTTGACGCGGCCCCGATGGCTGGTCTGTGCCGCGCTCCGGCCACAGAGCACCAAGGGTCGGTGAGGCCGCTCTGCGGCGGTGCGTGGTGCGTGGCTCAGCTTCTGTGGGGGCGGTGTGTTACCGCTTCGGCGAGGCGGTGGAAGAGGGGGCTGGTGTGTGACACGTGCCGTCCCGGACCATCTTCAGGTGTTCGGCGACGACCGGCCGTGCCGCCTGTGCCGCCGCACGGATCTGCGTGTCCTTGCCCGTCTTGATTTCCTTGTCGATGAGCGCAAGGGCCTGCTGATGGCTGGTGTTCTGGTCCTTGAGCCATGCGGTGTCGTAGCCGGGCGTGCCGTTCTTCGACTTCAGTGCGCTCAGTTGCTTCTGCTGGGCAGCTGTGGGTGCTGTGGGCAGCGACAGTCCCTTGGTCTTGGCGAGAGCCGCTCCCTTGCTGTCGAGCGTGGTGTGGTCTCGCACGAGGACAGCGGCGACCTGTTTCACACAGGTGCTGGTCGCGTGTGTACGGGCATCCTTGCCCGCCGCTATCTCGGCGAGGTTGGCCTGGTGGATCGCTTGCAGGAAGGCCGTGTCGGGGGATGCCGTGTCGGTGGATGCCGCCGGGGACGGGCTGACCGCGCCGAACGCGGTCGTCGTACCGACCAGGACCAGCGTCGCGGATGCGGTGATCGCTGAGTACAGGTGGGCGAGGCGCATGGAACCTCCACGTATACGTGGACCGAGGGAGGGCCCGACGGGTGCTGAACGCTCGGAGTCTGTCCGGGCCTGGGCACCTCCCCGATCAGGCTAAACCGAGCGTCACTCAAGCGCGCGTCAATGTCACTGTGAGTGAGGGATTGGGGGTGGGTGGTCCTTCTGTACAGCCTGAGCAGGGTCGCTCTGCGTCAGTCACTCGGCCCCCCAAAGAGGCTGCTTCAAGTAGCCGGTGCCGGGCACAAGCACTCCTATGACGTTCCTGCTGCTTACCCTGTTGCCCCTGGGTCTCGCCCTGGTGCTCCTCGGCACCAGCACATCGCGTCACCGTGGCCGTCATCGACATCGTTACTGGTAGGACGCGATGCAGCGCCTGTGCGAAGCGCTGCTTCCCGGGACCCGGCCGGGCAGCGGGCCGGTCCAGTCCTGCGCGTGCTTGCGCGGGTCAGCCGCCGCTCTCGCCAGCGCTCCTCCCCGCTGTCGGACCCACCTGAGAAGATCGCGCCATGCTGCAAGCCTGTCTGAACGGCGCCAGGACTCGTGCCGAATGCGCTCACCTCCCCGTGACTCCGCAGGAGTTGGCGGCGGCAGCCCGCGGGGCCGTCGCCGCCGGGGCCCAGGACCTCCACGTCCATCCCAAGAACCGGGACGGTGAGGACACATTGGAGCCGGCCGTCGTGGCGGCGGTTCTCACAGCCATACGGTCCGCGGTCCCCGGCATCCCCGTCGGCGTCACCACCGGCGCCTGGGCCGCGCCGTACGCCGAGACGCGCGCTGCTCACGTCCGGGCCTGGACGGTGCTGCCCGACCACGCCTCGGTGAACTGGCATGAGGACGGTGCCACCGAAGTCGCAGGCGCCCTGCTGGAGCGGGGTGTCGGCATCGAAGCCGGCCTCTACTCGGGGACCGCCGCACTACAGAGGTTCCGGGCCTGGCCACAGGCCCACCAAGTCCTGCGCGTCCTCGCTGAGATCACTGACACCAGCCCGCAGACCGCGGTTCGCGCCGCAGTCGGTCTCCTGGACGAACTCCGCCCGGTCACGGCTTCGCCCATCCTTCTGCACGGTGAGGACGAAGCCGCCTGGCCCGTCCTCCGCCTGGCCGTCTTCCGGCGGCTGGACCTACGGATCGGTCTGGAAGACGTGCTCCAACTGCCGGACGGCACGCCGACCCAGACCAACGCCGACCTCGTCCAAGCCGCACGACAGATCATCCATCAGGCATCCGAAACCCTCTGATCCCCCACACGAACCCGCCCTCGTGCCGATGGAGTCCCTCTGAAGCCGGCGTCGCCTTCACACGGAAGGCAGGTGGACCACCGCCGAGTACGTCGGCCGTGGTCCACCCCCGCAGAAGGGTCAACGTGCCGGGGAACGCTCGACCCCGTCCTCCTCTCCGGAGAGGTCCGCGCCACTCGGCCGGCCCGGGCAGGTCCGGGCCGGGCACTCGCGGCAGGCCGCCCGGTGGCTCGCGCTGCGGCGCGGGCGGCGCCGGGCCCAGTGGCGCATCATGGGGCGTTCAACACCGATGTACAGCAGCCAGGCCAGCAGCAGGGCCACACCGAACAACGGCGCCAGCACGACCACTTGGTCGACCAGAGCCATACCGCTGAAGTGCGGGATGCCGAGCAGTTTGGCGCCGTAGTCGATGACCGGCTTGTGCACGAGATACAGGGCGAAGGAGATCTCACCGAGCCGCACGAAGTAGGGGTGGCGCAGCGGTGAAGGGCGTCCCTCGACGTCCGCGACCGCGCCCGCGCAGATCAGCATGCCGATCGGGATGACCGTGGCGGCGGCGAAGGAGTACAGGCCGGATCCCATGGACAGCCAGTAGCCGAGCACGAACAGGACCGTGGCGGGCGCCATGCCGAGCTGGAACCACTTTCCCGCGGCGACGATACGGGCCAGGACCATGCCCAGGGCGAACTCGAAGGCCCGTGCGAGCGGGAAGAAGCCCACGAACCAGGCGTCGTTGTCGAGATAGGGAAGCAGCGGGGACATCGGCTTGCCGTTGGGGACGAAGTGCTGGGCGACCACCGGCAAGGTGAAGATCACCGCGATCAGGGCCGCGGCCGCCCACCACAGGTATTTCGGGGGCACGCGGCGGAGCTGTGTCAGCAGCAGGGGGAAGGCGAGGTAGAAGAACACCTCGCAGGAGAGGGTCCAGCTCACGGGGCTGATGGCCGTCGTGAGGTTGAACCCCGGGATCCACGACTGGGTGAGCGTCGCCGTGGGGAGGATCTGGGCGCTGACGATCGCCTTGCCCGTCAGCAGCATGAGACCCGCGTGGGCCGCCGCGACGAGGAGGTGGTTGGGGAAGATCTTCGCCGCTCGCGCGCGCCAGATGGCCCGCGCGGGACTGTCGGGCCTGGCCGACCAGGTGAGGACGAAGCCGCTGAGGACGAAGAAGAACGAGACGCCGACCTGGCCGAGGTTGCGCCAGAAGTCCGGGTTTCCCCGGATGTAGAGGGAGAAGTGGCACAGCACGACAGCCGCGGCGGCCACGAACCGCATCCCGGTGAGTGTGGGCAGTCTGTGCGCCGGGCCTTCATGCGCCGCGGGGGCTGTGCTGTGCGGAGAGAGTTCCTGGAATGTGGGCATGACGGGCTTCCTCTGTCTCGAAGGTTGGTTTGCTGGTTGGTTGGCTGTGTGCCAGTTGCTTGCTCGGTTAGTTGGTTGGTGGGTTGGCTTCGGGGGCCCGAAGGTGGCCCCCACCGGGCCTGTGTCATGCGTCGTGCGTACGTACGCGGTAAGGGCCCGGGAGTCATAGGGGGATCGGCGGAAGCCACGTCCGTCTGCTGGGGCGGGGCGCGGTGGCCCACCGCCTGTTCTGCGCGGTGATCGCTTCCTGGACCGTGGCGGCGAGTCCGGCAGGTGTGGGTGCGGGGCCGTCGTCGCCGAGGTGCAGCCGCAGGGTCCGGCGTAGCTCCGCCGCCGCGTCGCGGGTCCCGCCCGCCGGGCGGGTCGGCAGGCGCAGTTCGGTGCCGACGGCCGCGGCCAGCCCGGGGGTGTCGTCACACACCACGTACTGCACGGATGCGAGGCCCAGGCCGTGGGAGCGCAGCCCGCTCAGCAGGCGGGACCAGGTGGCGGAGGGGTCGGCGCCCGCCACTTCGAACCCGAGGACCTCGCGGTGCCCGCGTGCGGCGACCCTGGTCGCGGTGAGGATCTGTACGGCCCGGTAGCCGGGGCCCTCTTGAACGACGGCGGGCAGTGTGTCCAGCCGCAGCACCGCCGTACGGCGTGGGTGGCGGGGGCGTCGGCTGGGTGCGGGGGCGAGTGTCGCGGCGGCGAGGGCGGCGAGGAAGAGGACGCCGGAGGTCAGGAGCGTCGTGGTGTGCAGGGCGGCCGCGTAGTCCACGGGGTGGCTCGGGTCGCCGGGGCTCCCGGGCCCCGTCGATCTGTCGGCGGCCGAGGCCGCCTGACGGCTGATCAGTGCGCCGACGGCGGCGCCGCCGAGGATGCCGCCGACCTGGCGGCTGGTGTTGAGCACGCCGGACGCCGGGCCCGCGTGCCGGCTGTCGACCGCGTCCATGGCGATCTTGGTCAGGGGGGCCAGGGCGGCGCCGATGCCCAGGTCGGCCAGGAGCATCGCCGGGAGCAGCTCCCAGGGGTCCATCCCCGGGCGGGCCTGCGAACCCAGGAGGGCGAGCCCGTACGCGTAGGTCAGCAGGCCGCCGATGACCAGGGGTTTGCCGCCGATGCGGTCGGCGAGGCGGCCGGAGACGTGGGCGGCCGCGGCGGCGGCGAGCGGGGTGGGCGCGGTGAGGAAGGCGGAGTGCAGCGCCGTGAGGTGCAGTTGCTGTTGGAGGAGGAGGGCGATCGGGGTGGCGCTGCCGATGACCGCGAACTGCACGGCGGCGCCGATGCCGTTGGCCACGGCGAAGTCGCGGCGGGTGAACAGAGTGCGGGGCAGTAGCGGGGAGCGGGGGTTGCAGCGTTGCTGGACGAGGAACAGGACCAGGCACACGATTCCCGCGCACAGGGCCTGGGCGCGCAACGGGCGTCCGCTGCCCAGGAGTGCGAAGGTGAGGGTGGTGAGGCCGATCGTCACCAGCGCCAGACCGAGCGGGTCCGTGCCGCGGCGGCCCTCGGGAGCCGGTGCGGGGAGCAGGGCGGCGGACAGGAGGAGCACCGCGGCGCCGACGGGTACGTTGATCATGAAGATCCACTGCCAGCCGACGCGGGTCACCAGGAGCCCGCCGAGGAGGGGGCCCGCGACGATCGACAGTCCCATGACGCTGGTGAGCGCGCCGAACGCGGCCCCGCGTCGGCGGGCGGGGAACATCGCGGCGATGAAGGCGCCGATCTGCGGGGTCACCAGGGCGGCTCCGAGTCCCTGGAGGGCACGCCAGGCCAGGAGTTGGCCGACGCTCGCGGCGCAGCCGCACAGGGCGGAGGCGACGGTGAACAGGGCGAGCCCGGTGAGGAGGATCCGCCGGGGGCCGTAGCGTGTGCCGAGGCGTCCGGCCGGGATCATGAAGACCGCGTAACTGATCAGATAGGCGTTGACGACCCAGAGGACCTGGTCCAGGTCCGCGTCCATCGCGCGCATCATCGCCGGGATGGCCACGTGCACGATCGTGGTGTCCAGCACGATCAGGAAGAAGCCCGTGCACAGGACGCTCAGCGCGACCCAGGGCGTCCGGCCGTGGTCCTGGTCCATCACGACTCCTCGGGGAGAGCGTCACAGGGCGGTGAAGCCGCCGTCGACGACGAGTTCGGTACCGGTGATGTAGGAGGCGGTGTCACCGGTCAGGAACCGCACCGCGGCCGCCACTTCGTCCGGGTGCGCCAGACGGCGCAGGGGGGTGTGGTCGGTGACGTCGTCGAGGAACGCGCGGGGGACGGACGCCGTCATGGCGGTGGCGACCATGCCGGGGGAGACGGTGTTGACCCGGATGCCGGCGGGCGCCAGCTCGGCCGCGGCGGCCCGTGTCATGGCCCGCACGGCGCCCTTGGCGGCGTGATACGCGAAGGCGGCGCCCGAGCCGACCATGCCGTAGATGGAGCTCACGTTGACGATGGAGCCGCCGCCGGCCGACCGCAGACAGGGGGCGGCGGCCCGCATCCCCAGCCAGGTGCCGCGCTGGCAGGTGTCCACCACGCGGTCCCACTCCTCGGGGGTGCAGCTCTCCAAGCCGTGGATGCCGAGCGTTCCGGCGTTGTTGACGAGGACGTCGAGGTGGCCGAAGCGGCGGCGGGCGAACCGGGTCACCCGCTGCCAGGAGTCGGCGTCGGTGACGTCGAGGGGGTGGCCGACCGCGTTGCCGGGGGAGGGACCGCCGTTGAGCGCGTTCGCCGCCGCCCGGCAGGCGTCCCCGTCGAGGTCCGTGACCACGACGCCCATGCCCTGGTCGAGCAGGGCGCGGGTCACGGCCGCTCCGATGCCGCCGAGGGCGCCGGTGACCAGGGCCACCCGCTCGTACGGCCGCGGCGCGCGCATCACCGTTCCCCGCCGCTCGGGAACCAGGCGAGAGCCGCCGCGTAGCCGCGGGCGTGGGTCAGCGAGACGCGGGGCGTCGCCAGACCCCGCTCACCCATCCAGGCGGCCAGCCTGCCGCGGACCCGCAGGACCGGAGCCTCGTCCGCGCGGCGCGCGATCTCCATGTCCTGCCAGGGCGGCGTCCCCGGCCAGCCCACGAGCTGAGCGACCGCTTCCTTGGCCGCCTTGCGGGCGGACAGGTGCTCCTCGGCGCGGGCCAGGGAGTGCGCGTAGACGCGTTCGGTGCCGGTGAGCCAGTCGGTCCAGCGGGGATCGTCCCGATCCGGGCAGTGCCGCGGGGAGCTGATGCGGACGACAGGTCCTGTGGGGGTGGGGCGGGTCATGCCGTCGCCTCCTCGGACGGGGCCGACTGGTGCCAGGGGGCCAGGACCAGGGAGACGTAGGTGCCTCCCCAGTTGGCGGCGGTGACGACGCAGGCCTTGCCCGCGGCGTCGGGGGTGGAGTCGAGATAGGGGCGCAGGCCGTCGAGGGGCTCGACGGGGCCGGGGACGCGGGGGCTCCAGCCGGTACGCATGGTCTCCGTGGCGCAGACGGCCGACATCAGCGCCGAGGTGCTGGGCACATGGCCCGTGTACGGGCTGAGGTTGCTGAGCCGGACCGTGCCCGGCCGCCACACCTGGGCGATCGCGGCGGCTTCGGCGCGGTCGATCGCGGCGGTGCCGCGGGCGTCGCCGAAGACGGTGCCGACGTCCGAGGCGGGTATGCCGCTGTCGGCCAGGGCCCGCCGGAAGCTCTCCGCCCAGGCCTCGCCCGAGGGGTCGTTGCCCGCGACGCGATGGCCGTCGCTGGTGATGGCGTGGCCCTTCACCTCGGCGAGGACGGTGGCTCCCCGTGCCAGCGCGTGTTCCAGGGACTCGACGACCAGGGCCGTGCTGCCGGCTCCGAGTACGGCGCCGGTGGGGGTGGCGCTGTAGGGGCGGGGGCTGTCCTGCGCGAGGAGGCCGACCCGGTCGAAGCCGAAGTGCAGCAGCGGGGTCAGCTCGTCGGCGCTGACGGCGAGCATCACGTCCGCCTCGCCCCGGCGGATCAGGTCGGCCGCGTATCCCAGGCCGCTGAGTCCGGAGGCGCAGCCGGTGGCGAGGGTGGAGAGCGGGCCGCGGATCTGGAGGGCGAGGCAGGCGTGTCCGGCGGCGGCGTTCATCACCGAGTTGGGGAAGAGGCGGGGGTTGACGCGGTGCGGCCCCTGGGTGCCGATGGTCTCGCTGAGCTGCTCCACGGTCTCCACCGGCCCGCTGAAGGTGCCGAACACCATGCCGATGCGGTTCGCCTCCGCCTTGGTGACGCGCAGGCCGGCGTCGTCGAGGGCCAGTCGGCTGGCGGCGAGGGTGAGCAGGCCGATCTGGTCCAGCCGGCGGGCGTAGGCCCGGTCGACGTGGCGGCGGCACTCGGCGGTGTCGACCTCGGCGGCGAGACGGGTGCGGGAGCGGCTCAGGTCGCTGAGCCGGGCCGGACCCACCGCGGTGCGGCCGTCCCGCAGGGCGTCGAGCAGGACCTGGCGGCCGCTGCCGAGCGCGGTGACGGGTCCCGCGCCGGTGATGACGACGCGGTGGGCGGCGGGAGTACGCGGTGTGGCCGGCCGGCTGCCCAGGACCAGGGAGCAGTTGTTGCCGCCGAACGCGAAGGAGTTGGAGACCACCACGTTCAGTTCCCGCGGCCGCGACCGGTTGGGCACGATGTCGCGCGGCAGGTCGCGGCTCTCGTCGACGTTGACGGTGGGCGGCAGCACACCGTCGCGCAGCGCCATCACACAGGTGGCCGCCTCCATGGCCCCGGCGGCGCCGAGCATATGGCCCACCTGTGACTTGGTGCTGCTCATGGGGGCGGCGGTACGGCCCTGGAAGAGGGCGTCCACGGCCTTGGTCTCGGCGCTGTCGTTGGTGGGTGTGCCGGTGCCGTGCCCGTTGACGTAGTCGATGTGCTCGGGGCCGAGCGAGGCCTGGGCCAGGCCCGCGCGCATGGCGCGGTTGGCGCCGTCGCCCGCCGGGTCGGGCGCGGTGGCGTGGTAGGCGTCGCTGGTCAGTGCGTAGCCCAGGACGTAGCTGAGGATGTCCGCGCCCCGACGGCGGGCGTGCGACTGCGATTCCAGGACCAGGAAGGCCGCGCCCTCGCCGAGGTTGAGGCCGGTGCTGCGGGAGTAGGGCGCGCACGGTTCGGAGTCGAGGGCGTTGAGGCTGTCGAAGCCGGCGAGGGAGAGGATGTCGAGCACGTCCACCCCGCCCGCGATCATCACGTCGGCCCGGCCTTCACGGATCGCGTCGGCGGCGAACCCGATGGAGTTGGAACCGGCGGCGCAGGCGTTGGAGATCACCACCTTGGGGCCCTTGAACCGGAACGCGATACTGAGCGCGTCCGCCGAGGTGTACAGGGGGTAGTTGAAGAGCAGGTCGGCGTGGGTCGCCCCGGGGCCGCCGCGCAGCAGCTCCCAGTGGAACTGCTCGCCGCGGTCGAGGCCGCCCACGGAGGTTCCCACCGCGATGCCCATGCGGTACGGGTCCTGGCCGTCCTCGGGCAGTCCCGCGCCGGCGACCGCCTCCTGGGCGGCGGTCAGGGCCAGCGAGGTGGCCCTGTCGACGCGGCCGCGCAGCCGCGGGTGGGAGGAGGGGACGGTGGGGGCTTCGCCGGCGTACTGGCAGCTGAGCGTCGAGACGTCGAGGCGCTGGGTCCTGGCGATGCCGCTCTCGCCCGCGCGGATGCCGCGCCAGACGTGCTGTGCGCCGTTGCCGAGCGCACAGCTCAGGCCTATTCCGGTGATGGCCACGCCTTCGAGGCGGTGGTCGCTGTGGCTCATGACTTCTCCTTGCGTGCCGCGAGTGGGGTGGGGAGGGCGCGGCGTGCTGGTGGTGGGACGCCGGGGGAGGGCGGGGCGGGCGGGTGCCCGCCCCGCGTACCGCGTCAGTCGAGCGAGACGTCGAGGCTGGTGGCGGTGAGGAAGGGAGCGGAGATGGTGCGCAGGGCGACGCCCGCGTCGGCGAGGGCGAACTCCTGGCCGGAGGCGGCCACCGCCGTATCCACCTGGGCGGTGCCGATCACCCGGTTGAGGCGGGGCGACCAGACCGCGTGGGTGACGACACCGACCGTGGCGTCGCTCACGGTGAGGGCGGTGCCGTGGGACGGACGGTCCGTCATCTCCTCGGCCCCGATCCAGCACACGGGCCGGCGCGCCGGGTCCGCGGCGCCCTCGGGCTCCTTGCCGGGCTCGATCATCCACTGCAGACCGAGGTCGTACGCGGTGGCGGAGCCGTCGGCGGCCTCGTGCTCCACGCTGGCGAAACGGACCTCCATACGGCACACGTCGACGGCGTCCTTGCCGCATTCCACGGCGCCGAGCGCGGTGAACTCGCTCCGCAGCGCTTCCCCGGTACCGGCCGGGGCGAAGAACTTGTAGCCGTACTCGCCGGTCACCCCGGTGCGGGAGATGGTCAGTGAGCGGCCGTCGTGGTCGGCGGTGACGAAGCTGCGGTAGCCCATGGAGGCGATGGGGAAGGGAAGGTACTTCTGTGCGATGCGGAAGGACGTGGGTCCTTCGAGGGCCAGCACGTCGTACTCCTCGCGCACGTCCTGGACGGTGGTGTCGTCGGCGAGGGCGCCGCGGGTCAGGAGGTGCTCGGTGGCCTCGACCGCCTGCGCCGGCCAGATCTCCACCAGGTAGTGGCCGGCGTGGCAGTGGATGAGCACCTCGGACAGGAGGGTGCCGTCCGCGCGCAGCAGCAGGGCGGTCATGCTCTGGCCTTCGAGCAGGAACTCGACGCCGCGGGTGGCCACATGGCCGAGGAAGCCGGTGGCGCCGGGGCCGGAGACCCGTACCAAACCGATGTCGCTGTAGTCGAGCAGTCCGCACGACTCCCGCAGTACGGCGTACTCGTCGTGGGTGGTGGTGTATGCGGTCTTCATGGAAGCTCCTGGGAGGTGAGGTCGGGGGAGGGGGATTCAGGCGTCGCGTTCGGTGACGGCGAGGCGGACGGTGAGGACCGTGTCGCTGCCGACGGACGCCTGGCCGGTGACCGAGATGAGCCCGCCGACGCGGGTGCCGCTCTGGAGGCGGAAGACGACCTGGTCGCCGGGAACGACCGGCTTGAGGAACTTCGCCTGGCGGATCTCGGCGAGGTAGCCGACGCGCTCGGCGACGTCGCCGACGATCTCGCCGGTGGCGCGCAGGGCTCCGGCGGTGCCGTAGACGACGGCGGCGAGCTGGGCCACGCACTCCACGAGGAGGACGCCGGGGTAGATCATGCGCCCGGGGAAGTGTCCGGCCAGGACGGCGTCGGAGGAGGTGATGTTCTTGATGGCCTCGGCGCTCGTGCCCGGTTCCAGGGCGGTGACGCGGTCGAGCAGGAAGAACGGGTGGCGGTGGGGGAGGAGCCGGGCGATGTCGTCGGCGCTCAGGACGGTGCCGGGCGCCGCGGTGGGGTGGTCGCTCATGACTGCTCTGCCTGGATGTGGTCGAGCAGGCGGTTGAGGGAGAGCAGACTGTGGGTGTCGTCGTCGGTGATGGTGACGCCGAAGGTGTCCTCGACGGCCATCGCGAGTTCGAGGGTGTCGATGGAGTCGAGCTCCAGCCCGCGGCCGAACAGCGGCTGGTCGTCGCCGATGGCGGCCGGGTCGACGTCGAGCGCCAGCCGGTCCACCAGAAGTGTCTTGACCTCCAGGGCCAGTTCGTGCCGGCGTGCGGCGTGGGTGGTGGCTTCTTCCAGGGACATGACCATGAGGTGTCTCCGATGGTGGTGAGAGGGGTGGGGGTGGTGGGTGGGGATCGTCGGCGGGCGGGCCCGTGCTCAGCTGATGAGTCCGCCGTCGACGACGAGTGAGGTGCCGGTGATGTACGAGGCGGTGTCGCCGAGCAGGAACCGCACGGCGGAGCCCACCTCCTCGGGTCGGCCGATGCGGCCCAGCGGGATCCCGTCGAGGCTCTGGGTGAGCCGGTCGGGCGGCATCTGCCGGGTCATCGCGGTGTCCACGAACCCGGGGACCACGGCGTTGACCCGTACGCCGTAGGAGCCCAGCTCCTTGGCCATCGACTTGACCATGGCGAGGACTCCCGCCTTCGAGGCCGCGTAATTGGCCTGCCCGGCGGGCGGGTTGAAGGCGCTGGTGGAGCAGACGGTGACGATGGATCCGCTGCGGCGGCTCGCCATCATCCGTCCGGCCGCCCGGCAGCACAGGAACGCGCCGGTGAGGTTGGTGTCGATGACCTGCCGCCACTTGGACTCGCCCATCATCACCGCGTAGCCGTCCTGGGTGATCCCGGCGTTGTTGACCAGGGCGTCCAGGCGGCCGTGCCGGCGGCGGATGTCGCGGTACATGCGGTCCACGTCGTCCGGCCGGGAGATGTCGGCCTGGACGAGTTCCGCGTCGGGCCGCACCTCCTGGACGGTGCGCAGGGCGGTCCGGGCCTGTTCGGGGTTGCCGCGGTGATTGAGGAGGACGGTGGCGCCGGCCCGGGCCAGGTCGGTCGCGACGGCGAGACCGATTCCCTTGGTGGCCCCGGTGACGAGCGCGATGCGTCCTTCGAGTTCGGTCACGAGTGGTCCTTCGGTGTCGCGGTGGTCAGGAGGGTGTCGGCGCCGCGCGGCGGAGTGCCGCCGGGTGGGGTGCACAGGGCGTCCTGGACGCTCAGGTGGGCGGCCTCGCGGGCGATCTCGCGTCCCAGTCCGGCGAGCACCCGGCCGGGTCCGGCCTCCACGAAGAGGTCGACTCCCCGGCAGCGCAAGGTGGTGACGGTGCGGCGCCACTGCACGGGGCGCAGCATCTGCCAGGGCAGTTCGTCGTGGTACTCCTCGATGTCCTCGACCACGCGGCCGGTGGTGCTGGAGACCAGGGGCGTACGGGGCGGGTGGAGCCGGGCCCGGGCCAGCTCGGCGGCGAGCGGCGGCAGGGCCGGTGCCATCAGCGGGGAGTGGTAGGCCCCGCCCACCGGGAGCTGGCGGGCCCGCAGCGCGCCCAGGGCCTGCGCCCGTTCGACGACCCGCCGTACCGCCGGTGTGCTGCCGGAGACGACCGCCTGGCGGGGGGAGTTGACGTTGGCGACCGTCACCAGGTCCGTGGCGTCGCACTCCTCGCGGCACATCCCGCGGACCAGGTCCAGGGGAAGTCCCACGAGCGCGGCCATGGACCCCGGGGACAGGCGGGCCGCGTCGCGCATGGCCCGGCCCCGGCAGGAGACGAGCCGCAGCGCGGTGTCCAGATCCAGGCACCCGGCGGCGTACAGGGCGGTGAACTCGCCGAGGCTGTGCCCGGCGACGTAGGAGGGCTGCCAGCCCTGGGCGCGCAGCCGGGCCAGTGCGGCGGCCGACCAGACGAAGACCAGGACCTGGGCAATCTCGGGGTCGGTGAGGGTGCGGGCATCGGCCGTGGACATCAGCTCCGCGACCGGCAGGCCCGTCACCTCCTCGGCGCGGGCGACGATCCGCCCGCCCCGGTCCCCGAACCGGTCGACCTCCCGGCCCATGCCGGGGAACTGACTGCCCTGCCCGGGGAAGACGAAGGCCGTGGGGGCGCCGCTCATGGTGTGGCACCTTCGGGCTGGGCCAGGGTGGCGCTTTCGGGCTCGTGCGGTGTGGTGCGGGCGGGCTCCTGCGATGTGGTAGCCGTGGGCTCCCGCGGTGTGCGGGCGGCGGCCCACGCGGCGGCCATGTCGTCGCCGAGGTCGTGTGCGCCGCCCACCATCTCCACCCCGCGGTCGGCGGCCCAGTGGCCCAGTTCGCCGTGGAGGCGCACCGGCCAGGTGGTCTCGCCGGGGGCGACCTCGACCTCGATGTCCTTGAAGGCCGCGTCCATCGGCAGTCCTCCGACGGCCTTGACGACGCCTTCCTTGACGCCGAACGCCTTGCCGAGGAGCCGTTGGGGCGGTGTGTCCGCGTCGGCGTGGTCCTCGGCGGTCCGGCGTTCGGCCAGGGTGAAGACGCGCTGCAGAAGCTCCCCCTTGGTCCGGGCGACCGCCAGGTCCCATCGGCACAGGTCGACCAGGTCGATGCCCGCCGCATGGACGTCCTGGGGCATCGTGGCGCGAAGAATTTCTGACATTTCCATCGACGACTCCTGTCGCTGCGCGATGGTCGGGGGAATGGAGGAACGGGAGGAATGCGAGAAGGAAAGCGGGAATCCGCAATCGAATTCAGGTTCCGGTCCTTGCCGGCGGCCCGTCCTGAGATTGAAGTTAGATTCCGCCCCGCATGCGTGTCAACCGATCTGTCGCGGTTGTCCCGCCTTCTTACCGGAAGCGAAAGGGCTCTTTTCCGGACCGGTAAGGAATGACAGAACTCTGTAAGATTTGGCAGCTCAACGTCATCGTGGAGGGCGCTGAGTAATGCTTTTCGAGTCCTATTGACGGGCTCTTCTGGATATGCCTAGCCTGCTGATGTCGATGCGGCTCACTTCCGCATTTCGGCGCTCGTCGAGGAATTCTGTATTCCTCCGGGTCTGCCTTTTCTGAACCCCTGTGAGAGAAGAGAGGCGTCATGCCGCGCTGGGTTGAAACGGTTTCCGCCATCGAGGGCTGGAACCACATCGATACAACCGCCCGCGTCCGCTGGGGCGAATGCGATGTGCAGGGCCACGCCTACTACGCCAGCTATGTCCCCTGGTTCGACCTGGGTCGTGAGGCGTTCGCACTGGCCGTGGGCGTCGACTTCTGGAACTACACCATCACCACGACGAACTTCCGGGCGCGCTTCCACGAGCCGGCCAAGTACCTGGACGACCTGACCATCCGGACCTGGGCCGTGACCCCGAGGCGCCACCTCGAGTGCCACTACGAGATCTACCGCACGAACGGCGGACGCCTGCTGGCCGAAGCCCACTCGGTGCACTCGCTCGTCGATCCCGCCACCGGCCGGCTGATGCGTGCCACCGACGAACTCCACGACAAGTTCGAGGAGTTCATGGAGCGCCGCCGAGCCGAGGCGGCCGCGGCCGGCGCCTGACCGCCACGACCGTCGGGCAACCCTGTCGCCCGCCCTCTCCCCTCACCGCCGAACGCCCCAGGAGGCAAGGCAATGACTTCCCCCGCCCTCGAGCAGCTGCGTGCCGCACTGCGAGGACAGCTGATCACTCCGGTGGACCCGGAGTACGACACCGTGCGCCGTGTCTTCAACGCGATGATCGACCGCCGCCCGGCATTGATCGTGCGCTGCCTCGGCACCGCCGACGTCCTCGCGGCCCTGGCGTATGCCCGCGAGGCGGGCCTTCCTGTCGCGGTGCGCGGCGGCGGGCACAGCATCGCCGGCCACGGCACCTGCGACGGCGGGCTCCTCGTCGACCTGTCGCTGATGCGCGCGGTGCACGTCGACCCCGCGCGCCGCACCGTGCGCGCCCAGGGCGGAGCGACGCTCGGCGACGTGGACCGCGAGTCCCAGGTCCACGGCCTCGCCGTACCCAGCGGCCAGGTCTCCGAGACCGGCATCGCGGGCCTCACCCTCAGCGGCGGTATGGGCATGCTCCAGAGGAAGTACGGCCTGACCTGCGACAACCTGCTCTCCGTGGATATGGTCACGGTGAACGGGGAGCTCGTGACCGCCAGCGCCGACCAGAACACCGAGCTGTTCTGGGCCGTACGCGGCGGCGGAGGCAACTTCGGCGTCGTGACCTCCTTCGAGTACCGCGCCCACCCCGTGGGGCCGATGATGCTGGCGGGCATCGTCGCCTATCCGGTCGAAGAGGCCGCCGCGGTCCTGGAGTTCCTGCACGACGAGATCGCCGCCACCCCCGACGAACTCAGCACCGACGTCGTCTTCCTGCGGGTGCCGCGGCTGGAGTTCTTCCCCGAGGAGCACCAGGGCCGGCCCGTCGTCGCCTTCTTCCTGCGCTACGCCGGTGATGTGGAGGACGGCTGGGAAGTGGTGCGGCGCTTCCGCGAGTTCGGCGAACCGCTCATCGACGCCATCGCCCCCATGCCGCTCGTCCACGTCCAGTCGATGCTGGACCCCGCCAACCCGCGCGACCACCAGCAGTACTGGACCAGCGAGTTCCTGCCGCGGTTCGGTCCCGCCGAGCGGGAGACGGTCGCGCGCATCGGTGCCGACCTCCCCTCGCCCGAGACCGTCCTCCAGGTCATCCCGTTCGACGCGGAGCCGACCCGGATCCCCGCCGACGCCACCGCCTTCGCCCACCGGGAGGAGAGCTGGCTCATCCACATCGTCGGGCAGTGGGCGGATCCGGCCGACAACGACCGGTGCCGGAGCTGGGTGCGCGAGGCGGGCGCCGACCTGCGTGCCTTCGGAACCGGCGCCGCCTACCTCAACCTGCTCAGCGAGGACGACGCCGACATGCGGGTCAGCGCGTTCTGGAACGACACCCGGCTGCGCCGCCTCGCCAGGGTCAAGGCCCAGTACGACCCGGACAACCTGCTCCGCTTCAACCACAACATCCCGCCCGCCCCGGCCGGGGAGGAGCGGTGATGGGCCGCACGGCCGGCCGCCGTATCCGGGTCGCCGTCGTCGGCGCCGGCTTCGGGGGACTGGGCGTGGCCATGGCCCTCAAGCGGGCCGGACATGACGACTTCGTCGTCCTCGACAAGGCCGACGACATCGGCGGCGTCTGGCGGGACAACACCTATCCCGGTGCGGCCTGCGACATCCCCGCCTCCCTCTACTCGTACTCCTTCGGCCCCCGCTACCCCTGGTCGCGGCGGTACGCCCCGCAGGCCGAGATCCTCGACTACCTCCGCTCGTGCGTGGCCGCCCACGGCCTGGACCCCCATCTGCGGCTGGGGCAGGAGGTCACCGACGCGGTCTTCGACGAGGACCGGCTGCTGTGGCGGCTGGGCACGGCGGCCGGAGAGACGATCGAGGCGGAGGTGTTCGTGGCCGCCTGCGGCCAGCTCAACCGGCCGGTCGTACCCCGCCTCCCCGGCGCGGAGCGCTTCCGCGGACGCGCCTTCCACTCGGCGCGCTGGGACCACGGCCACTCCCTGCACAGCCGCAGGGTCGCCGTCATCGGCACCGGCGCCAGTGCCCTGCAGATCGTGCCCGCCATCGCCGACCAGGTGGAGCACCTCACCGTCTTCCAGCGCTCGGCGCCCTACGTCGTTCCCAAGTGGGACCGCACCCTGCCCGCCTCGCACCGCCTGCCCCGCCCGGTGCGGGACGTACGGCACAAGGCCGCGCGGCTGGGCTGGTGGCTCTTCAACGAGTCCCTGGTCAGCGGGCTCACCCGGCGCTCGCCCACCGCGGGGCTGACCCGGCGCGGCAGCCAGGCGCAGCTCACCCAGCAGCTCACCGACCCGGAGCTGCGGGCCCGTCTCACCCCCACCACCGAGGTCGGATGCAAGCGCGTCGGTATCTCCAGCACCTACTACCCGGCCTTGCAGCGGCCCGACGTCACCCTGGTGACCGAGCCGATCACGGAGATCACACCCACCGCGATCCGCACCTCCGACGGCGCCCGGCACGAGGTCGACACCATCGTGTACGCGACCGGGTTCGCCGCGACCGACTTCCTGGGACCGCTGCGGGTGACCGGACGGCGCGGCGCGCGGCTGTCGCACCAGTGG
This sequence comes from Streptomyces sp. NPDC005878, assembly GCF_040629815.1. NCBI lineage: Bacteria > Bacillati > Actinomycetota > Actinomycetes > Kitasatosporales > Streptomycetaceae > Streptomyces > Streptomyces sp. NPDC005878. Next base: position 21,425 of record NZ_JBEXWK010000004.1, on the reverse strand, counting down.
AGCGAGGGCGCCCGCGCCCACCTTGGGATGACGGTGCCGGGATTCCCCAACCTGTTCCTCGTCTACGGCCCTCACACCAACATCGGCGCGGGATCGGCCGTCTACATGATCGAGAGCCAGATCCGCTACATCAAGGCAGCCGTCCGTGAACTGGCCCGAGGCACCCGGTCATTCCTCGAAGTGCGCCCCGAGGTGGCCGAGGCCTTCGACGCCGAGATGACCCGCCGCACCCGGCGCTCGGTCTGGGCGACCTGCACCAGCTGGTACCGGCACTCCTCCGGCCGGGTGACCAACAACTGGCCCGGCCAGACGGCGGAGTACCGCCGCAGGACCGCGCGCCTGAACCTGGCCGACTTCCGCCCGGCCCTGCCACGCCCGCGCAGGCCGTGACCTCGCGCCCGCCTCCCCCCACCGCAAGGAACGCCATGACCCCGCACCAGGAAGAACCGCACCCCTCGCCGTCGCAGGCGGACTCGGAAGCCCTCCTGAACACGCTGCGCGCGCAGGGCTTCCCGCCACTGGAAAGCGCGGATGTCCCCGAACTGAGGCTGCTGATCGGCCGGTTGCGACAGGTCCAGGGCGACCCGGAACCGGTGGCCCGCGTCCTCGGCACGTTCGTCCCGGGACCGGCGGGCATGCTGCCGGTACGGGTGTACCAGCCCGAGCCGCGCCCCGGGCCCCGCCCCCTCCTGGTGTTCTTCCACGGCGGCGGCTGGGCCGCGGGCGACCTCGACCTGGTCGACCGGCCGCTGCGCCGGCTCGCCAACGCGACCGGTGCCGTGGTGGCCAGTGCCGGCTACCGGCTCGCCCCCGAAACCCAGTTCCCCGCGCCCGCGCACGACGCCTACGCGGCCCTGTGCGCGCTCGCCGCCCGCGCGGCCGAGCTCGGCGCCGACCCCGGCCACCTCATCGTGGCGGGCGAGAGCGCCGGGGCGAACCTGGCCGCCGCGGCATGCCTGACGTCCCGCGAGGAAGGCGGACCGCGCCCCGCGCTGCAGATCCTCATCTGCCCGCCAATCGCACCCGCGCGGCACACCCACTTCGCGTCCTACCGGGACAAGGCCGAGGGATATCTCAACACCCGCGCCGCGATGGAGCGGTTCTGGGACCTGTACGTGCCCGACGCGGACGCGGCCCGCAGCCCGCTGGCCGCCCCGCTCCTCGCCGACGACTTCTACGGGCTGCCCCCCGCGCTCATCCTCACCGCCGAGCACGACCCGCTGCGCGACGAGGCGGAGGAGTACGCACGGCGGCTGGAACGCGACCAGGTACCCGCGGCGGTGAGCCGGATACCGGGAGCCCTGCACATCTTCTTCCTGCTCCCGCACCTCACCGCCTTCCGGGCCGCGCTGAGCGACATCGAGCGCGCCGTGCGCGGCCACCCGCCCACCGCGCCGCGTACCCGGCCGGACCCGCGGCGGCACGGCACGCCGTCATGACCACCCCCACCCCGCCCTCAGGAAGGGGCACCGACATGCACCACCGTCACCTCTACATCGACGGCGCCTGGACCACCTCCACCTCGCGCACCGACATCGACGTGATCGAGTCGGCCACCGAGAAGGTCATCGGCTCCGCACCCGGCGGCACCCCCGAAGACGTCGACTCCGCGGTGTACGCGGCACGGCGGGCCTTCACCGGCTGGGCCGGCACCCCCGCCCAGCACCGCGCCGCGTATCTGCGCACGGTGGCTGACGGCATCGAGCGCCGCGGACCGGAACTCGCCGAGCTGATCACCCGAGAGGTGGGAACACCGATCGGCTTCGCCCGCATGGCGCAGGTCGGCCTCGCGGCCCTGGCCTTCCGCACCGCGGCCGAGGTGGGTGAGTCCTACCCGTACGAACAGCACCGGGCCCCCTCGCTCCTGATCCGCGAACCGTTCGGCGTCGTGGGTGCCATCACCCCGTGGAACTACCCGCTGTACCAAGTCGCCGCGAAGGCCGCGTACGCGCTGGCGGCGGGCAACACGGTGGTGCTCAAACCCAGTGAACTGGCGCCCCTGAGTGTCTTCGCCCTCACCGGGATCATCGAGGAAGCCGGTCTCCCCGCCGGGGTCTTCAACCTGGTGAGCGGCGTCGGAGCGGTGGTGGGCCAGGCACTCGCCGCGCACCCGGACGTCGACTTCCTCTCCTTCACCGGATCCACGGAAGTGGGCAAGACGGTCAGCCGGGCCGCCGCCGGCACCGTCAAGCGGGTCGGTCTCGAACTCGGCGGCAAGAGCCCCACGGTGATGCTCCCGGACGCCGAGGTCAGCCAGGTCGTGCCCCGCGCCGTCGCCGCCGCCTTCCTCAACAACGGACAGACCTGCTGCGCCCTGACCCGCCTGGTGGTGCCCCGCGCCCGCAAGGAGGAGGTCGAACGGGCCGCCGCCCAGGCAGCCGGGGCCATGCGCGTGGGCGACCCGCTGCTGCCCGCCACCCAGCTGGGCCCGCTGATCTCCGCGGGACAGCGCGACCGGGTGCGCCGCCACATCCAACGCGCCCAGGGCCAGGGCGCCACCCTGATCACCGGCGGGGCGGAACCCCTCCAGGACCTTCCGCACGGGTACTACGTACGCCCCACGGTCCTGTCCGACGTCACCACCGCGATGGACGCGCAGCACGAGGAGATCTTCGGCCCGGTGCTGGTGATCGAGTGCTACGACGACGAGGACGAGGCCGTCACCCTGGCCAACGCCACGCCCTACGGGCTCGCCGCCGCCGTGTGGTCGGCCGACCCGGACCGCGCCCTGGCCGTGGCCCGGCGCATCCGGGCCGGACAGGTCGAGATCAATGGCGGCGGCTTCAACCCCCGTGCCCCGTTCGGCGGTTACAAGCAGTCCGGGAACGGCCGTGAACACGGCGTCTTCGGGCTGGAGGAGTTCCTCGAAGTCAAGTCCGTCCAGTTCTGAACCCCCCTTTCCCCACCCTCGCCCCCGTAGAGACAGGAAACCGCTCCCATGCTCCGTACCATGTTCACCTCCAAGATCCACCGTGCCACCGTCACCCAGGCGGACCTCCACTACGTCGGCTCCCTCACCCTGTGCGCCGACCTCATGGACGCCGCGGGCCTGCTGCCGGGCGAGAAGGTCGACATCGTCGACATCAACAACGGCAACCGGCTCTCCACCTACCTCATCGAAGGCCCCCGGGGCTCCGGTGTGGTCGGCATCAACGGGGCCGCGGCCCGGCTCATCAGCCCCGGCGATCTCGTGATCATCATCGCGTACGGCATGGTCGAGGCCTCGGAGGCCGCCAAGGTCGAACCCAAGGTCGTCTTCGTCGACGCGGACAACAAGGTGGTCTCCCTCGGATCCGACCCGGCCGAGGCGACACCGGACGGGACCACCTTCCGCGGCGACCACGTCTTCGTCGACTAGTCCACCCTCCCCGCAGCCGCCACCGGGGCGGGGCGGCGACCTGACGCCGCCGCCTTCCGCCCCGGTGGCGCTGCACGACCACCCGGAGACAACAGATGTGCGGAATCACCGGATGGGTCTCGTACGACACCGGCCTCACCGGACAGCGAGACACACTGGAGCGGATGACGGCCACCATGACCGGCCGCGGGCCGGACGCGGGCGGCATCTGGGCCGACCACCACGCGGCCCTGGGCCACCGCAGACTGTCCATCATCGACCTGGCCGGCGGCGCCCAGCCGATGACCGCCGCCACCGCCGACGGCACGGTGGCACTGACCTACAGCGGCGAGGTCTACAACTTCCGCGAACTGCGCGCCGAACTGCGCGCCCGCGGCCACCGGTTCACCACCGCGAGCGACACCGAGGTGGTGCTGCGCGGCTACCTGGAGTGGGGCGACGCCCTCGTCGACCGCCTCAACGGGATGTACGCCTTCGGCCTGTGGGACGGCCGCACCGAACGGCTGCTCCTGGTCCGCGACCGGCTCGGAGTCAAACCCCTCTACTACCACCCCACGCCCGACGGCGTGCTCTTCGGCTCCGAACCCAAGGCCATCCTCGCTCACCCCGGCGTCCGGCCCTCCGTGGACCTCGACGGGCTGCGGGAGATCATGCTCGGCGTCAAGACACCCGGCGCCGCCGTCTGGAGGGGCATGCGGGAGCTGCCACCGGCCCACATGGCCGTGCTCGACCGCTCCGGGCTGCGTGAACGCTCCTACTGGCAGCTGCGGGCCACCGAACACACCGAGGACCGAACGGCCACCGCGGGCCACCTGGCCGCCCTGCTCGAAGGTTCCGTACGCGAGCAACTGGTCGCGGACGTCCCGCTGTGCACCCTGCTCTCGGGCGGCCTCGACTCCAGCGCCATCACGGGGCTCGCCGCCCGGGAACTCGCCTACGGGGGTGAGGCGCTGCGCTCCTTCTCCGTCGACTTCGTCGGCCACCAGGAGCACTTCGTCCCCGACGGACACAACGTCAGCCCCGACACCGCCTACGCCCGGGCCGTCGCCGACCACGTGGGCGCCCGGCACACCAACCTGGTCCTGGACCCGGCGGCCCTCGCCGACGAGGAGGTGCGGCGCGCCTGCGTGGCCGCGCGGGACCTGCCCGTCGGGCGCGGCGACATGGACCACTCGCTGCTGCTGCTCTTCCGCGCGGTGCGGGCGCACTCGACCGTCGCGCTGTCCGGGGAGGGCGCCGACGAGATGTTCGGCGGCTACTGGTGGTTCCACGACCCCACGATCAGCGCGAGCGCGGGCTTCCCCTGGCTGACCGCCGCCACGGGTGCCGTCCGCCAGGAGCGCGGGTTCCTGTCTCCCGACCTGCGAAAGTCGCTGGAGATGCCGGAGTTCGCCGAACAGCGCTACCACGAGGCCGTGAGCGCGACCCCCTTCCTCGACGGCGAGGTCGCGGACCGGCGCCGGCGCCGCGAGCTGTTGTATCTGCACCTCACGCGGAGCCTCGGCGGGATGCTCGACCGCAAGGACCGCTTGAGCATGGCCGCCGGCCTCGAGGTCAGGGTGCCGTTCTGCGACCACCGCATCGTCGAGTACGCGTACAACATCCCGTGGCCCCTGCACGTCTTCGACGGGCGGGAGAAGAGCATCCTGCGCGAGGCCACCCGCCCCGTCGTGCCGGAGGTCGTCCAGCGCCGCACCAAGAGCCCGTATCCCATGACACAGGACGTCCGCTACGTCGAGGCGTTGCAGCGGCAGGCGCGGAAGGTCCTGGGAGAGCGGGAGGCGGCGGTCTTCGCCCTGGTGGACCGCCGGGCCGCGACCCGCGCCGCCGACACCCCTCCCGGCGCCTCCGCGAACGCACCCGGGCAGCGCCTGCTGCTGGAGAAGCTCCTCGACCTGCACGTCTGGCTCGACCTGTACCAGCCCGACCTGGTCATCTGACGAGGTAGGCACCCCGTAGGGGGCGCACAGGAGGAAGGCCCCGGTCACCGGACCGGGGCCTTTCTCCTGTCCTCGCGGGTCTACTCGTAGAGGGCTTCGTACAGCTCGCGGAAGCGGGCGTGCACGACGGGGCGCGCGACCTTCAAGGAGACCGTCAGCTCTCCGGACGCCATGCTGAGGTCACGGTCGAGTACGTGGAACGCCTTGGCGCGGAAGTACTCCTGCACGGTGGCGTTGGCGTGGTCCAGCGCCCTGTGCAGCTCCTCGGTCAGGAGGGGGTGGGCGGCCAGGGCACGCGGATCGGCGGGCAGGTCCCGTTCGGCGGCCCACTGGGCGGCGCGCTCCGCGTCCAGCGTGAGCAGCGCGACCAGGTGCGGTTTGGCCTCCCCGTACAAGACGGCCTGCGAGATCAGGGGGTGGGCCCGCAGCTCCCGCTCCAGGGGGTGGGGGGTGACGGCCATGCCGTTGGAGAGCTGGATGAGTTCCTTCTTGCGGCCGGTCAGGCGCAGACAGCCGTCCCGGTCCAGTTCGCCCAGGTCGCCGGTGTGCAGCCAGCCGTCGTGGACCGCCCCGAACTCGCCCTCGTCATAGCCCCAGTAGCCGTGGAAGACGTTGTCGCCCCGGATGAGGATCTCACCGTCGTCGCTGATGGCTATCTCGACTCCGGGCAGGGGTTTGCCGACGGTGCCCAGACGGTTGTCGTCAGGGGTGTTGGTGGTCGCCGCGGCCGCCGTCTCGGTCATGCCGTAGCACTCGACCAAGGGCAGTCCGCAGCCGACGAAGAAGGACAGGATGTCCGGGGAGACGGGCGCTCCCGACACCGTCGCGCGACGCAGATTGCCGCCGAAGCGCTCGCGCACTTCGGCGAAGAGTGTCCTGTCGGTGTGGTCGAACCACTCCTGGAGTTCAGGCGCTACGGGTTCGCCCGCCGCCCGCATCCGGCGCACCCACAGTCCGGCGCGGGCGGCGTCGACGAGCTCGGTGCGTTCGGCGGGGGAGCGGGGGGCCAGGACCGAGCGGTAGATCATCTCCAGCGCGAGGGGGACGAGGGGGACGACGGCGGGCGCGGCGGCCCGCAGTTCGGCGGGCATGGTGTCGGGTGGGCCGCCGCTGAAACTGGTGAAGGTGTATCCGGCCCACCAGCTGAGCAGTTGCATCAGGAGGGCGATGGTGTGGGGGCCGGTGACGACGAAGACGGTGCCGTTCGAGGTGTACGCCTGGTCGGGTCGGCGCCGGGGAGGCGCGGGGTGGGCCTTTAGGACCGCCACGTAGTTGCCGTGGGAGAGGGCGCACCCCTTCTTCGGGCCGGTGGTTCCCGAGGTGTAGATGATGACCAGCAGGTCGTCGGGGGTGATCGTGGCCCGCCGTCGGGCGAGCGCGGCGGCCGGTACCGCGTGGGAGCCGGCGCGGCGCAGGCCGACGAGTGTGGTCGGGGGGTCGGTGGTGCCGGGCTCCCCGTCGGTCCGGGGCTCCTCGTCGATCACGATGATGTGGCGCAGACCCGGCAGTGCGGGCAGAGCGGCGCGGAGTTTGGTGAGCTGCTCACCGTCTTCGCAGATCACCGCCTTGGCGTCGCAGTCGTTGACGACGTGGACGATCTCCTCGGGGACCGTGGTGGGCAGCAGGGACACCAGGACCAGTCCGCAGGAGGCGGCGGCCAGCAGCGTCAGGGTCCACTCGGGGCGCAACTTGCTCTGGATGGCCACCCGGTCACCGGGGGCGAGGCCGAGGGCCAGCAGCCCGCGGGCGATCTCGTCGCTCGCGTCGTGGGCCTGCGCGAAGGTGAGTTCGCGCGGTGCCCCCTCGGCGGTGCGCCAGCGCAGGGCCGGAGCCTGTGGCCACCGTTCGGCGCCGTGCCGCGCGAGGTCGGCGAGGGTGGGGGGCGTCCTGGGCGTTTCCATCGGACTCACTCGCCTCCCGGCACACGGCGCTGGGCGGGTTGCGGGTCCGGCTGGGTGTCGAGCATGTAGCCCCTGCCCCACACCGTCTTGATCACCAGGCCGAGCGGGGCGAGTCGCCGGCGCAGGCGCAGGACGCGTACGTCCAGGGCGTTGCGGCGGGGCATCTCGCCCTCGGGCCACATCACCCGCGTCAGGTCCTCGCGGCTGACGGTGCCGCGGTAGGAGGCCAGCAGCACCCTGGCCAGATCGGCTTCGCCCTGCCCGAGCGGCACGGACTGCTCGGCGAAGTGCAGGATCCCGTGGTGGTCGAGCACCGGGTCACGGGGCGCAGCCCGCACTTGCAGCGCGGCCTGCCGGGCCTGGACGTCCTGGGGGTCCGCGGGGGTGCGGATCCAGTCCTCCAGCTGGTCGACGCAGTGCGGGGGCGGCGCGGTCGGTGCGACGAGGAGCAGGCGGGGGACGCCTTGCGCGCGGCACTGGTCGAGTTGGTGCGACTGCTCGGGCCAGCGCAGGATGCGGACCGCGCCGGACGGTGTGCGCGGTGCCATCGCGGGGGAGGGGTGGTGGCGCGTGGGCAGCGGGCGGTGGGGGCGGGGAGGGCCGGGGAGGGTGAGCGGGAAAGTCACGGTTGCCTTCCTTGGAACGGAGACGCGATCGGCTGGACCGTCAAGGGTGGGAGGGGCTGCCCGGAGCGGGCCGTGAGGGGAAGGAGTGTCGCGGCACAGGATTCAGCCAAGCCGCTCGTGGCAGGGGATTCCAGAGGGTGGGGTGTGCCCTCGGTGTGCCTGTGGGGCAACGGCCGGGGCGGGTACGGCGTCGTGGAGGAACGTGTGGCGGATGAGTACGTCCAGATCGGCGGTGGTGAACGCGGCCTCCGATGAGGGGTGTTGCGAGGGGTTTTCGGCTTGCTCCTGAAGCGTGCGGGCCGCGCTGCGCGTGATGTGCACGACCGCGGGCAGCGGGGAGTCGGCTCGCGCGGGAGAGGACGGTTCGGCGTGGTCGAGCAGCCGCAGTGCGTTGGCGGGGGCTCCCTGCGTGGCCTGCTGGGCGGCGAGCAGCACCAGCACCCAGAGCCCCGGCTCGTGGTCGTGGCCGTGGGCCAGGACACCGGCCCTGAGGGCCGCGACGTAGGCCGTCTGCGCGCGTGCCTGATCACCGAGTTCGTAGGCGAGCAGGCCGCTGAGACATGCGGCGCGGGCGGTGGCCGCCATCAGACGCGCGCCCAACTCCGGCCCGTAGCCCGCCGTGTGGAGCAGCTCGGTGACCACGCGCAGCTCGGCGTCCGCCAGCACCCGGCCGGTCGCGGGTGTCTCGGTGCGGCACAGCTGCCTGAGCTGGTCGTGGCGGGCTTCCAGAGCGGTGACGGTGGCGTCGGCCGGCCGTCGGCCCGGGCGTTCCGGCGGTGCGGGGGGTGTACGGGACGTCTCCTGCCAGTGGGTGAGCAGTCGCTCCACGGAGTCCGCGCAGACGGTGAAGTGGCCGTCGTCGGACGCGGGTGTCTGCGGGGTGCGGGAGTGGGCGCGCAGGGAGCGCAGGGCCTCCTCGGCGGTCCAGGGTGCGCAGAGCGGCACGGGGGAGCCGCCGGCGAGGTGCAGCCAGTGCGGCCAGCCCAGGCGCAGTACGTCCGAGCGGGGCACACCGTGGAGGCGGGCGATCGTGAACTGTGCGGTCAGTTCGGGGGTGACCTTCCCCGACTCCCAGCGGGCGATCTTCTCGCGGCGGGCTGCCATGGTGCCGTAGCCGAGTTCGGCGTGCTTGCGGGCGACGAGCTGGGCGTATCCGGCGTGGGAGAGGCCTTCCGCGCTGCGCAGCGCGGACAGCGGGTGAGCGAGGGGGCTCTGGTGTGTGGGGCACATGGCAGGCGCATCCCAGGGGGAGGGGGGAGGGGGAGGGCTGCCGGGGGAAAGTGTTCGTCCCGGCCGGTCGGCAACTCGTGTCTACGAGATCGGCAACTCGTGTCTACGAGACTGGCAGTGGCCCGGTGGCCGTGTCCCTACGGTCACCACCACAGACTCGTACGGGGCCGGCACCGCTGAGGTGCTTCGGTACCGAAGGCCGACCACCCGACGGACGCGCGGGTGGCCGCGGCCGGACCTGCGCACCGGCCGCCTCCGTCATCTGCGGGCCGGGGGCGGGGAGCGGTCGCTGCCGGTCAGAAAGAGGTGCCTGGGCCCGATCAGGGGCCCAGGCACCGTGACAGCTCAGCGGCTGCCGGCTCCGACCAATTGCTGGGCGTCCGGCGACTCGGGGGCGCCGCCCGTCAGGAGCAGCGGGCCGAGCCCCTGCCGCTTCACCCCGAGCTTGCGATAGGCGCTGGAGAGGTGGAATTCCACGTTGCGGACGGTCACGCACAGGTCCTGGGCGATCTGCCGGTTGGTGGCCCCGCGCGCCGCGGCGAGCGCGATCTGATGCTCCTGCGGGGTGAGGCCGAGGGGAGCGCTGCCCCGCCTGCTCCTGCGCCGTCCTCCGCCCACCTGGGCGAGCAACCGCTCCCCGCGCCGCACCAGCGGCTCGGCGCCGCACGCGGACGCCAGGGCGATCGCCTCCTCCACCGTGGCGCGGGCCTCGTCGCCCCCGCTCTCGGCCTGGAGCGCCGCGAGGTCCAGGAGCGCCGCAGCGCGGCCCAGGCGGTGCGGGGAGGCGGCCAGACGCGCGATCGCCGTCGTCAGCAGCTCGTGTCCCTCGTCGCCGCCCAGGGCCATGGCCAGTGCGTGCTGGGCGACACCGACGACGCGGTCGGTGCCCCAGGTGAGGGCCAGCGCCAGATCCTGCTCGGCCAGCTCACGGGCCCGTTCGCGCTGCCCGAGTGCCGTGTGGGCGGCGGCGGCCAGTGAGCGCCACGGCAGGATCGCGGGATTGTGCATCTGCCACGCCGCCGCCCGTCGGCCGCACTCCTCCAGAGCGTCCACGGCGCCCCGCGCGTCCCCTTCGGCCAGGAGCAGCCGGCCGCGCGTGCAGAGCAGCGCCGTGTACTCCAGCATCTCGGGCACGTCGTCCGCCCCGCGCAGATGGTGGGCCAGGAGGGCGCGCGCCCGGTCCGCCCGCCCGAGGGACACGAGTACGTCGGCGAACCAGACAGCGCAGGTCACGGCGCAGTGGTCGCCGCGTACGTCGAGTCCGTAGTCCTCGAACGACGCCAGCGCCGCGGCGAAACGGCGGGCGGCCTCGTGCAGGTCCCCCTCGTGCACGGCCTTGAGGCCGTGGGCCATCGCCATGATGGCCATGGCCCGGGGCCATCCGCTGCCCTCGGCGATCCGGTCGCCGACCGCGAACACCTCGTCGATGGCGGCCGAGGCGTCGGTACGGGCCAGGGCGAACAGCGTGTAGTAGGAGGGCGGCCGGAAGAAGTTGTGGTCGGCGCTGAGGATCGCCTCACGGGTGCAGCGCACCACTTTCTCGCGCTCCACTCCGCGCCAGGCCGCCATGGTGGCCACCGTCCCCTGCTGGGCGCGGCGCAGCGCGAGGTCCCCGAGGACGGGCCGCTCCATGCGTTCCACGCGGGCCAGCGCGGTGGGCACGGTCGGCAGCCGCAGGAACTCCGGCGTCATCGCCGTCGCCTCCAGCCGCCAGGCCAGGTCGGGGTCCTCGTCGCCGAGGTCGGCGATGGCCGTGTCGGCGATCCGGGACGCCTCCTCGTGGGCCGACACCATGCACAGCGCCGGTACGAGCTTGAGCGCCGCCTGCGCGGCCTGCCGGGCGTCGGTGGCGGTGTCCAGCGCCGTGCGCAGGTGGCGGATGCCGTCGTGGGGTGCGTACGACAGCTCGGCGGTGCCCAGGTCGCACAGCATGGCGCTGTGCTCACACGGCGCCGAGGGCTGCTTGAGCGCATGGCGCAGATACGTGGCCGCGATGTCCGGGGCACCGCGCCCCGCCGCGAGCTTGGCCGCGCCGCGCAGCTCCTCGCACGCCCAGGGCGCGGTGGAGGCCCCGGAGCGCAGCAGGTGGGCGGCGACCTGCTCGGACGGGGCGTGGGCGGCGTGCAGCAGGTGCGCGGCCCGCCCGTGCGCGGTCAGCCGCGCGCCGACCGGAATGCTGTCCAGGACGGTGGTGCGGACGAAGGAGTGGGTGAAGCCGAGCGGGTGGGAGTTGGCCACCACGGACATCGACGCGAGGGTATCCAGGGCGCGCGCGGCCCGAGCCGGCTCCAGGCCCGCGAGATCGGCGGCGATGTCGAACTCGGCACCGTCACCGAGGACGGGCACGGCGTGGGCCAGGGCCTCGGTGTCGGGACAGGCCCGAAAGCGGGCGCGCAGGCGGGCCGCCACGGCCGGGGAGCCGAGCCTGCGCACCTCGACCGCGCCGAGCGCGTCCAGGGGAGCGCCCGAGTGCCTCAGTACGCGCAGCAGCTCGGTCAGCAGGAAGGGGTTACCCCGGGTCACCTCGGTGCAGGCCGCGACGACCTCCGTGTCCACCCGCCCGGTCGACCGGTGCACGACCTCGGCCACCGCCTCGCCGCTCAGGGGAGCGAGCCGGACTTCGCGGGCCTGGCCGGTCAGGGCGAGAAGAGGCTCTTCCGCGTAGGGCCGCTCGCCGTCCGTGGTCGAGAGCAGCACGGTGACGGGGTGGCCGGCGAGGCGGTGGGCGGCGTAGGCGAGGAAGCGCATCGACGGGGCGTCGGCGGCGTGGGCGTCGTCCACGGCGAGGAGCAGGGCGGAGCGCTCGGCGAGCTTCGCGATGAGCCTGAACAGCGCGTGATGGGTGGTGTACGTACTGGTGCGGCGGATGTCGGGGGAGGCCTCGTCCAGCACGAGCCGCGCCGGGGGGCCCGCCAGCTCCAGCAGGGCCAGGCGGGTGGGCTCGTCGGTCTTGGCGAGGAGGTCGGCGAACAGCCGGCGGACCACCCCGAAGGAGAAGTCCCGCTCCAGCGGGGCGCCGCACGCGCTGCCGACGAGGACCGGGACGCCGAAACGCGTACCCGCAAGGGCCTGGATGAGCGATGTCTTGCCGATGCCCGACTCGCCGGTGAGGTGGACCAGGGAGGGGTGGCCGGCCGCGGACGCGACGACGCCGTCGCGCAGGACGCGCAGTTCCGCCTCGCGTCCCGCGAGCGGGGACGCTCCGTACCGGGACTCCGGCGCCGTACGACTGCCTGTGTGCGACATACGAGAGATACCTTTCCTCGCCGTCCGGTCGGCGTGCCGCGTGGGGGCGGTGCCGGTCCGGCGGTGGGTCCTCGGCCGGCGGACGTCGCCCGTCTACGGGAGAAGGCGATGGCCGGGAGGTGCCAGGCTGCTCGATACGCTCAGGGGTGAGGCGGGTGGAGGCGCCTGGAGGGGGGTGGACCCACGGTGAGGGCCTTACGGCGACGCGTACGGCACGGGGACCACACGAACCACCATGACCCACGGGCGCCGGCCGGGGGATCCGCCCGGCGTCGCCCTCGGCCCCCGCCACCCGGCGGGGGTAAGGACCCGCTCCTCACACGGCGGCCCGCCAGGTTGCGGCCTAGAGTCGGATCCGTGGCAGCGGAACGGGAAGACCGGGCGATCCGCGTGGTCGTCGTCGACGACGAGCAGCTGGTCCGTTCAGGCCTGCGGATGATCCTGGCCGCAGCGCCGGACATCGACGTGGTCGCGGACTGCTGCGGGGGCGAGGCCGTGGACACCGTCCTCGCGCAGCGGCCCGACGTGGTGATGCTGGACATCCGGATGCCCGACGTCGACGGGCTGACCGTGCTGAGCCGGCTCACGGCCGTCCTGGGGGAGCGGCTGCCGGCCGTCACCATGCTGACCACGTTCGACACGGACGAGTACCTCGCCACGGCCCTGCGTGCCGGGGCGTCCGGCTTCCTGCTCAAGGACACCGAGCCCGAACAGCTCGCCCGGGCCGTCCGCGTGCTGGCCGCCGGCGGCAGCACGCTCGATCCCACGGTGGCCCGCACGGTCATCGGGGGATACGTGCAGGGCACCGGGGACGCCGGACAGGCGAGGCGGGCGGTGGAAGGGCTCACCGACCGCGAACGCGAGGTGCTCACCCTGCTCGGACGGGGACTCTCGAACGCGGAGATCGCCTCCGGTCTGCACCTCGCCCACGGCACCGTGAAGGACCATGTCAGTGCGCTGCTGGGGAAACTGGGCGGCCTCAACCGGGTGCAGGCGGCCGTCGTCGCGGAGCGGGCGGGACTGGTGGACGGCCGCGCGGACGAGCCCCGGCGCCCCGTATGACGCTCACTCCCGCACAGTGGCGTCTGCTGTACATCCTGGGACCGGTGGTGCTGGCCGTCGGCGACACCTTCATCACGGAAGCCAAGCTGAGCACGCTGGAGCAGGCGTTGTCCCTGGGGGCGGGTCTTGCGCTGTTCGCCCGACTGCGTATGCCGGTCACCACGCTGCTGCTCACCCTGCCGGGCCAGTTCGCGGGCAGCGCCTGGCTGGCAGCACTGATCGCCCTGTACACCGTCAGCCGCCTCAGGCCGAGCCGCCTGCTCCTGACGACCTGCGCCGTGCTCGTGACCGCCGCCGAGATCCTGCCCAACCCGCTGGAGGCCAAGGCACTGGTGGAGAGGCTGACCAACATGCTCTGGCTGGAGCAGAAGCTGGGGGCACCCATCGCCGCGATCGCGCTGGGGCGCGCGGTCGCCCTGCGCTGCGAGCTCACGGCGCGGCTGAAGGAACTCACCGAGGGGCGCAGCAGGGAGGACCGTCTGCTGGCCGAGCAGGTACTGGCCACGGAGCGCACACAGCTCGCCCGGGAGATGCACGACGTCGTCGCCCACCAGGTGAGCCTCATCAGTCTGCAGGCCGGGGCACTGCGCATGAGTACGCCCGACTCCGCGTCGCGGGAGGCCGCCGACACCATCCGGACGCTTGCCGTCAGGACCCTGGAGGAACTGCGGCACATGGTCGGCGTGCTGCGGGCCGCGGGAGCGGGCTCCGCGCAGCGCAGACCCCAGCCCCGCCTCTCGGACCTTCCGCGGCTCCTCGCCGAGAGCGCCGTGGATGTCGAGGCGGACATCGGCTACGGGGAGTGCGCCTCGTGCCCGGAAGGCGTGGAGCGAGCCGCTTTCCGGATCGTGCAGGAGGCGTTGACCAACGTCCGCAAGCACGCCCCGGGGGCCAGGGCCCGGGTCCGGGTGCGGTGCGCGCGCCATGAGCTGAGAGTGGAGGTCCGCAACACCGCCGCCGTAGCCGGCACCGCCCCGCTCGACCTGCCCAGCGGCGGGCACGGCCTCATCGGCCTGAGCGAGCGGGTGCATCTGCTGGGGGGCTTCTTCAGCGCGGGGCCGGACAGCGCCGGTGGGTACGTGGTCAGCGCCACGATCCCCATCCCCTCGGGATAGCTCCAGGACGGTCGGCCCAAGCCGGTCCCTGCCGCGCACACAACCGTCAGGTCAGGTTCAGCCCCCCGTCGAGCACGATGACCTCGCCGGTGAGGTACGTATTGGCGATCACCGAAGCCACCAGGTCGGCCACGTCGGCGGGCTGGGCCGGGCGGCGCATGGGCGCGCGCTCCCGCCACAGCTCGTGTGCCTGCGCCCAGTCCTTCGTCATCGGCGTGTCCACCAGCCCCGGTGCGACCGCGTTGACCCGCACCTTGGGCCCGAGCGCGGACGCGAGCAGCCGGGTCACGTGGTTGAGCGCCGCCTTGCTCGCCGCGTACGGCACGGACGAGCCCTTGGGCCGCACCCCGGCGTGGCTGGTGATGTTCACGATGCCGCCGCCCGCGGGGGAGCGGCGCAGCGCCGGAAGCGCCGCCGTGCACAGCACCCAGGGCGCGATGAGGTTGACCTCCAGGAGCTGCCGCCAGTCGGCGGGTGTCGCCGCGGCGAGGTCGTCGTGCGGGATCGGCCAGCTGATGCCCGCGTTGTTCACCAGCACGTCCAGCCGCCCGCACCGCTCAAGCACCGTCTCGACCAGCGCCCGGGCTTCTGCCTCCACCGCCAGGTCCGCCCGCACGTAATCCCCGCCGAGCTCCGCGGCCAGTGCCTCGCCGGCCTCCGCACTGCGCCGCGAGTGCACGACGACCCGCATCCCGTCCGCCGCCAGCCTCCGCGCGACGGCCTCCCCGATCCCCGAGGTGGACCCGGTGACCAGGGCGACAGGGCGATCCGCTTGTTCCATGCTCATACCTACGGATCCTGTCACGGGTGCCGTTGTGCCTGATCCACCGCGGGTCACCGGCTCTCGTCCGCCCGCTCCGCACGCGACCGCCCATCGAGCCGCGCGGACCTGATGGTCCGGCTCGACCGCAAGGACACCAACCTCCTCATGGTCGAGGCGGCGGACGACGACAGTACGGGCCGCCCGGTCACCCCCCCCAGGAACGCGGTGGCGATGGTCGAGCGCATCGGCCCGGTGCGGCACGCCACCGCCACCGCCAACGTGGACGCCCGCATCCGCCGCAGTGACGTGGTGCTTGAGGAGCGCACCGCCGGTGTCACCACGCAGGCGGCCCGCCTCGACGAGGCCACGTACGGCTTCGACCGGTCCCAAGCCGGACGCCGGTGCTCCCACCCTGGTCCCTGGCGGGCGGCCTCACGGCCACGCTCCTGATCGGCGCGCTCGCGGGCCTCTATCCGGCGATCCGCGCCTCACGACCGCACCCGACGGTGGCGCTGCATGCGGCATGACCAACCCTGGCGACACACGTCACCACACCGTTGTCGACAAATCCTCATGCCCCTGTCCCCATTGGGCGTCAAAAGACGGGGCGGGCAAAGTGGTGGACACCTGGGCGGTCGGCAAAGCCCCGGTGGGCGTGGGCGTCAGCCCCGACGGGCGGCGGCTCTACGCCACGGACTCCGGCGCGGATGTCCTGCTGATCATCGAGACGACGTCAGGACGCGTCCTGGCCCGGGTGCCCGTGGGCAAGACGCCGCAGGGCCTTGCGGTCAGTCCGGGTGGCAGCCGCGTCTGGGTCACCAACGAGGAGTCCGACACCGTCACGGTGATCGACCCCACGCAGCCCAAGGTGCGGGCGACGCTGGAAACCGGCCACCACCCCGAAGGGATCGCCATCACCCCCAGGTGACAGGCGTGGCGCCGGGTCAGCGTTGTGGGCGGCGTCCGCTGATCACCTGGTCCAGGCGGTCGACATCCATGGGCGGCCCGCTGAAGGTGAGGCGGGGATTGGTGAGGCCGGCGAGGGCGATGTCGAGGTGGCGTTCCCAGGCGTCGGGAGCAAGGGCCCCGGTGATCTCGATGACGCCCCGCATACCCCAGATGATCGCGCCGATGTCGGCCACGTCGGTGTCTGGATGAACGTGGCCGGTCTCCTTGGCGCCGGCCAGGAGGTCGGCGATGATCGCGTAAATCTGGTGACGCTGTTCGGGCAGGGACATTTCCCCGAAGGCGTGGGGCAGAACGCTGCGGCTGGTGGCCAGATGCAGGCCGACCGTCCGCAGGAAGTACTGCAACTGCTGCTCGGCGGGCAGCGCCCGGGCCTCCTGCGCGTGTCTGAGGAGACCGTCGAAGAAGGACGTGGCCAGGGCCAGCAACAGCGCGTCCTTGGTGGGGTAGCGGCGATAGAGCTCCGTCGGCGCCACCCCCACCTCCCGGGCGATCTGCGCCATCGATGCCTGCGGATGCAGCTCTCGCAGGGCGTGGGCCACCTGCTGCAGCAACTGCTGGTCGTCGTCCGCGCCGCCCGGGGCGAGGATGTCTTCTGGGCCGGGCACACTTCCTCCTCGACAGGCTGGGGGCCGCCGCTGTACGACGCAGTACGAAGGGAAGGCCCGCTTGCTGGTGGGCGACCAGAATCCCCCGCAAGGCGGTCGGCACCACAGGATTGGGCTGACGTAGGGCGTGGAGCGGGACAGGCCGCGTGGGCATCCCTCCGTCACAGGGCCGGTGGTGTGGGCGTCGGTGCCGCCGTCCGCCATCCAGGTGGACGACGGGCCGCCGCTGCACTTACGGCGGCCCTGTGTGGAGGCGGCGGCCGCACGGAGTTGTCACCCGGTTGGAAGACGACCGCGAGATGCAGCAGGCTTCCCTATGCTGTCCGGGCCGTTTCTGTCCGGGCCGTTTCTGTCCAGGCCGCGGCGCGGAAGACGTACGCCGTCATCGGGGCGGTCACCGGCCCGGGGCCCAGACGGGCCGTCATCTCCGCGATGACGGTGTCCCGGACGGCCTGCTCGTCGCCCCGCTCCTCCACGCCCGCGCGTACCGGCGTTCCGGCGAGGAACCCGGTGGCGACATCGGCGACCGAGGCCGCCCGGCCCTGAAGGGTCAGCTCCTGCTCCTCCTCGACGGCGAATCCGGCGGCCGACAGGTCGGAGGCCGCGACAGCGGGGTCGGCGTAGCCGTGCGGGACGGTGGGGAGGAAGGGCGGCGGGTCGCCCGGAAAGGCGCGTTCGAGGCCTGCCTGCAACGCGGCTCCGAAGGCGTGCGTACCGAGCGGACCCCAGGTGTTGAACAGGAACCGCCCGCCCGGAGCCAGGACCCGGCGGACCTCGCGGAAGGCCGCGATCCGGTCGGGAAAGAACATCACGCCGAACTGGCAGACCACCAGGTCGAAGCTCCCGTCCGGGAACGGCAGCCGCTGCGCGTCGGCCCGCCGCCACATGGCATCGGGTACCCGGGCCGACCCGTAGGCGACCATGGCCTCGTTCAAGTCGGTGGCTGTCACTTCGGCTCCGGATACCTCCGCGATCAACACCGACGTTAACGCGCCGGTGCCGGAGGCGAGTTCCAGGATCCGCCGGGGGCGGAGCGCCGCCGCTCGGGCCGCCAGGTCCTCGGCGAAGGGCCGGAAGACCACGGGGACCAGATACTGCTCGTAGGCCGCCGGCATGGACTCCGACCACCGCCGGTCGGCATCGTTTCCCGTCACGTCCACCACGTTAACGCGGCCCTGGGAAAACCCCACCCGGCCGCGCCGACCCGCATTTTTGCCTGGGTCAGCGCCCCGGGGCCGGGAGCGTGAACCGCACGTCGGTCAATTGTTCCGACAGCTCCCACAGACGGCGGCCGGTCTGCGGGTCGGCCGCCGCGGTGGCCAACCGCACGCGCGTCGGGCCACCGCGCAGCTCGGCGAAGCCGTCCGGCCCGATGAACTCACCGCTCTCCACATCCGCGGCGGTGGCCGCGTACAGCTGGGGAAGCGCGCCCTGTTCCGCGCGCTGGGCGAGCGGGGCGAGGATGTGGCCGAACAGCATCTTCACCATGCCGACCGGCGCGCTTGTCTGCAGATGGGTGGAGGTGTAGCCGGGGTGGGCGAGCACACTGCGCACCGGACTGCCGGCCGCGGTGAGCCTCCGGTGGAGTTCCCATCCGAAGACGGCGTTGGCGAACTTCGACTGGTTGTAGAACCTCATGGGCGAGTACGTGCGCTCACCGGACAGGTCGTCGAAGTAGAGGCGTCCCTGCCGGTGGTTGGTCGAACTGACCGTGACCACGCGGGGGTCACGGCCGTCGGTCAGCAGGTCGAGCAGCAGACCGGTGAGTGCGAAGTGGCCGAGGTGGTTGCCGGCGAACTGCACCTCGTGCCCCTGGGCGCTCAGCGAGCGGGGCGGTGCCATCACGCCGGCGTTGTTGACGAGGACGTCCAGCCTCGGGTGATCGGCGCGCAACTGACCGGCGAACGCCCGGACCGAATCCAAATCGGCCAGGTCGAGGCAACGGACCTCAAGGTGGGCGCCGGGCTGCTCACTGGCGATCGCTGCGGCGGCCCGGTGGCCTTTGGCCTCGTCGCGGACCGCGAGGATCACGCGGGCGCCCTTGCGGGCGAGTGCCCGGGTGGTCGCCAGGCCGAGGCCGCTGTTGGCCCCGGTGACGACGAACACCCTCTTCGCCTGCTCCGGGATCCGATCGGCGGTCCAGCGCTCCTTCTTCATCATGCGGCACACGCTGCCGCCTATGGCACTCGGTGTCAAGAGGTTACCGAGTGCCATGAATGGCATGGCGTACGATCGGCCGGTGGACTCCCGCCCTGAAGTCACCATGGCCCAGCGCAAACGCCAGCTGGTCTCCGACGAGCTGAGCGAAGCAGCCCTCCAGCTTCTGGCGCTGAAGGGGTTCGACGCGGTCACGATCGACGAGATCGCGGCCGCCGCAGGTGTGTCCAAGCGGACGTTCTTCCGGTACTTCGCCTCCAAGGAGGACGTGGTCGTCCAGTTCCTGGCCGACCTGGGTACCGGTATGCGCACAACGCTGGCGTCGCGTCCCCCCGAGGAGCGGCCTTCCGTTGCCCTGCGGCACGCCGTCTGGGTCTCCATGGCCGCCTGCGCCGACCACTCCGACCGGGCCCTGCGTGTGGTCCAGTTGATCCTGCGCACCCCCGCCCTGCGCGCACGTTTTCTGGAGCGCCAGGACCAGTGGCGCGAGGATCTGGCAGGAGAGCTGGCGCGGCGCCTGGGACTCGACCCCGATACCGCTCTGTACCCCCGGCTGGCGGCCGGGATGGCGCTCACCGCCTTCGACACCGTGCTGCAACGGTGGAGCGGCAGCGACGGTTCCGAGGACCCCGCCGAACTCACCAACCGCGCCTTCGCCACCATCGCCCCGGCGCTGGACGCTGTCAGGTGAGCTGCTTTCGCAGCAGTTCAAGGGGTTTCTGCGATACGCCACGCGGGATCGTCGCCCACCCGGTCAACCACTACACATCCGGCGGTTGACGTCGGCCCGGGTGCGGGGCTGGACTGGTTGGGGGACGTTGCGGCGACTCGCCAGGGAGAGCAGCAATGACAACCACAGAGACGTTCAACCTTCTGCAGCCGTACAAGATCGCCGAAGAGACGTTTGTCATCCCGTGGGCCCTTGAGGCCCCGCCCGTCGGCCACTTCCCGATGAACTCGATGGTGATCCGAGGAGCCGAACCGATCCTCGTGGACACCGGGGCGCCCGCGGTGCGCGCCCAGTGGCTGGAGGCGGCCTGGTCTGTCGTGGATCCGCTGGACGTACGGTGGATCTTCCTCACCCACGACGACCGCGACCACGCCGGCAACCTCCTGGCGGTCCTCGCCCAGTGCCCGAACGCGACCCTGCTGACGACGTGGTTCTCCATCGGCCGCATGGCGGAGGAGTGGGAGACTCCCATCAACCGGTGCCGCTTCATGACCGACGGCGACACGATCGACGCGGGCGATCGCACCCTGGTCGCCAAACGGCCACCCCTGTACGACAACCCCACAACCCGCGCTCTCTTCGACCGGAAGACCAACGTCCTGTGGTCCGTCGACACCTTCGCCACGAACGTGCCGACTCCCATGCCCGACATGGCGGCGCTGTCACCCGACGAATTCCGCGACGGCCAGTTCTTCGGCGGCAGCCTGGTCCCCCCTGGGTCGCGCTGCTGGATCCGGAGAAGTTCGGGAGGGTCGTCACCGACTTCCAGCACCTGGACGCCGAGGTCATCGCCGGCTGCCACTGCCCTGTCCTCCGCGGTCCCCAGATCCCCGAGGCCTACCAACTTCTCCGACAACTCCCCGAGATCCCACCGTGGACAGAGTTCACCCAGGCCGACCTGGACCAGTGGATGGAGGTCGCCGAGAGCTCGGTTCCGCCCGAGCAGCCGCGGCCCTCGGGGACGTGACGGAGAGCCCCGCCGCACGACGGGCCTTTTGTATGCCGCCGCTGTGGGCCGACTCGCCGTTCTTCACCAACTGAGCCCCGACCACTGACCTGTTGTCGCGACTGGCGAGATCAAGTAAGGTCACCCGACGTGAACACCGGACCGGCGATACGCCACACACGGATGGGCCAACCGGTGGAGGGCTGATCCCCCACCGGGTGCGCGGCAGGCACCCCCTCGGTTCGGCACGCGGACCTCCCGACGCACGAGCGTTGCGCGTCCGCTTTCCGTGCCGAACAACAACGAGGTCACCTGCATGTCAGTCGCGTTCAACCACACCATCATCGCCGCCAAGGACCGCCACGAGTCGGCCCGCTTCTTCCGCGAGCTCCTCGAACTCCCCGAAGCACCGTCCTGGGGCCCGTTCACCAACATCCAGCTCTCCGACGGCGTACTGCTTCAGTTCGCCGAGCCGCCCGTGGACATCCAGATGCAGCACTACGCGTTCCTGATCGACGACGAGCTCTTCGACCGGGCGTACCGGCGACTCCGCGACCAGGGCACCGAGCACTGGGCCGATCCCCACATGCGACGCCCGAACGAGATCAACCATGAGCATGGCGGTCGGGGTGTCTACTTCAAGGACCCCGCTGGTCATGCGATTGAGCTGATCACCCGTCCGTACCTCTGACCAGGCAGTGCGTGGTCGGGCGCCCCGAACCGGCGCCCCACCCCCCGACCCGGTGGTGCAATACACCATCTCAATCAATTATTATA